>JBBSSG010000125.1:0-10751 GCA_038242295.1 Mycobacteriales bacterium
AGTGCCGATCGATACAACTGCACTTCTCGGTTGGTTCGACACCGAGGAACGAGACCTGCCGTGGCGTCGAGACGGCGTCACGGGCTGGCAAATCCTGATGAGCGAGATCATGCTCCAGCAGACGCCGGTGTCCCGAGTGGCCCCGATTTGGCAGCAGTGGGTTCAGCGCTGGCCGGTGCCATCGGCAATGGCAGCCTCGTCGCAAGCCGAAGTACTCAGAGCATGGGGAAAGCTGGGCTACCCGCGGCGAGCACTACGACTGCACAAGTGTGCGCGAGTGCTGGCGTCCCAACACGACGACGTCGTGCCCCAGAGCGTCGAGACATTGCTCGAATTACCCGGCATCGGTGAATACACCGCTCGCGCCGTCGCCTGCTTCGCCTACGGGCAGCGAGTTCCGGTCGTCGACACCAATGTTCGCCGCGTCGTCGCCCGAGCCGTTCACGGCAACGCCGAGCCAGGGAATCCGTCGACGAAACGAGATCTCGCCGACGTCGAATCGCTGCTCCCGCGGACCCACGCGAAGGCAGCTCGGTATTCGGCTGCGCTGATGGAACTCGGAGCCCTGGTCTGCACCGCCAAAAAGCCAGCGTGCCTGATGTGCCCGCTGCCGAAATGCTCGTGGATCGATGCTGGCAGCCCGCCCCACACGGGCCCGGTGAAGAAGGCCCAGAAGTTCGCCGGGACCGACCGTCAGGTGCGCGGAAAGCTGATGTCGGTACTGCGAGAAAGCGAAACACCCGTCCCCCGCACCCAACTCGATGTCGTCTGGCTCAGCGATCCAGGACAACGAGACCGGGCCTTGGACTCACTGCTCGTCGACGGCTTGGTCGAGCAGACCGCATTGGGACTGTTCGCCCTGGCCGGCGAGGGTGATGCGGCTTCACCGCCCGTGTAGGCGCAGAAAGTCGCTGTGCGAGTGATGGACTCCAGAACGGACGCCTTCCGCGACGCCTGGCACTCCGACACGAAAGCCCCCGGGGCAAGTTGCTGCACGTCATGCGCAGAGCCAAGAGTGGGCCGTCGCGGCGGGCGCTGCTGCAGAAGCATTTTGATGAGCCGTCAGTCAGGAGCGCTGATCGTGGAAGGACAAACCTCGATGACAGAATCGAAGGTTTACATTTTTCGTAGCGGACCGGTTACAGCCTTGACGGGGACTGCACTCGTTACAGGGTTGATTCTGTTGGTCAGCACGGTAGTAGGTCATGAAAAGGGCGTCCCGAGCGCGACAATCATGTTCGCACTATCCGTGGGGATCGTATCGTCGGGCGTGATGGACAAGCTGTCCAAGCGTAGGGGTAGGCACGTCGGTACCGGTGCCCTCGTGCTCAACGCGGTCCTCAGCAGCGTGACGGTATACCTGCTCGTATCCACGCTGATGGGATCGATCGGCAGCTGACGCGTCAGCGCAGAAAGTCCACCAGCAACTTGTTGACGGCCTCGGGACGCTCGAGGTAGCCGAAGTGCCCGGCGTCCGGAACCTCTTCGTACCTTGCCCCTGGAATGGCCTGTGCCACCTCACGACTCAGATGCACGGGGATCAGACGATCGTCGGCGAAACCGACGACCAACGAGGCTGCTTTGATCTGACGATATGCCGCCAACCGTTCAGAACCCGCTCGCATCTCGAGCCCGATCTGTGCGCGCTTGCCCGCCGACCGCTGCCCACCGGCGAACTCCAGCACAGCAAGCCAGTCGCCGATGGCCGTCTCGTCGCGCAATGTCGCGGGCGAGAAGTTGTTCATCGCGGTCACCGCGGCGCGGTATGAAACCGGCAAGGTGAGTCCAGCGTCGTACAGATCTCGCTCCCCCTTCGACATCGCCTTCAGCATCGCCGACGCCCGGCCATAAGTCGCCATCATCACCGCGTGCGAGACAAGGTCCGGGCGCGCCAGCGCGAGTTCTTGGGTGACCCGAGAGCCCATCGACGTCCCGACGACTCGTGCGCTCGCCTCACCGAGGTGCTCGATAAGTCCGGCGGTATCGGCGACCAAGTCGTCGAGAACCATTCCGTCGCCGCATTCCGAGGAAGGGGCAATTCCACGATTGTCGAACGTAGCGACACGAAATCCGGCCTTGACCAGTGCCGGCACCTGATGCGTCTTCCACACCCGGCCGGGGCTTCCGGTTCCCATTACCAACACCACCAGCGGACCTGAGCCCGTGACGTCGTAGTTGATATTGATTCCGTTGATCTTCGCCAGCGACATTCGCGTCATCGTAGCCGCGTCAGGAAGCCTTCGACTATCTCTCGGTACAGCTGGGGCTGTTCGTCGTGCATCAGATGCGCTGCGCCGGGGACGAAAACGTAGCTCGACTTGCGGTTTCGGGCTGCCATATCGCGCATCTGACCTGCCGGTGTGATCCCGAACTCACCTTCTATCAGAAGGCTCGGCGCGTCGACAGCTTCCCACTCTTCCCAGAAATGACGAGTCCCCCATTCCTGTGAGATTGCCTCGAAAGTCGATACGTCGCCGTGTAGATACCACCCGTCCTCGCGGCGTACGAATGAATCCAAGAAGTACTGGCCCGCAACTTCGCCGAAGTAGCTACGGACATCGTCGTCGGTGTGGAACGGCTGCGGCCAACCGCGGATCACCGCAGCCCAGTCGTCCGCGGTACGGCCCCGAAAATCCGGTGCGATGTCCTCGACAACTAGTGCTGCGACGAGGTCGGGGCGCGCGGACGCCAAACACCACCCGTGAAGCGCTCCCATCGAGTGTCCGATGACGGTCGCCGTTCCGGTCGTCTCCGCATGAACGATGACGTCCTCGACGAATGCCTCGGTGGTCAGCGAAGCTGGAGCGTCGCGGCCATGCCCGGGTGCTTGATAGGAGTACACGTGCCCATGCTCACGCAGCCACGGAACGTGCCGACGCCAGGTGCGCGGCATTCCCATCAATCCGTGCAGCAGCAGAATCGGATCGCCGGATCCTCCCTCATCATGCAACATCACCGCGATCTTAGTCATGCGGGTAATCTCGCGTCATGGCTGTCGTGAAGATCAATGCAATCGAGGTTCCAGGTGGCGCGGGCCTAGAGCTGGAGAAGCGCTTCGCCGCGCGAGCGGGGGCCGTCCAGGATTCGCCCGGCTTCCTCGGCTTTCAACTTCTGCGGCCAGTCAAGGGCGAGAGTCGCTACTTCGTCGTAACGCAGTGGGAGACCGAAGAAGCGTTTCAGCAATGGGCTACCGGCGGCCCGGCGAAAGCCGCGCACGCCGGTGAGCATGCCAAGCCGGTTTCCTCGGGCGCCTCGTTGCTCGAATTCGAGGTCGTTCTCGATGTCCCGGCCAACGCCTGACCCGTTGGACCACGAGCGCTAATACTGTTGTGCAGCCGATCTCCGGGCATCCACACTTTGGTAACGGGCCTTGAGCTTCTCGCGCTTTCGCGTTGCGTCCGTACTCAAACCGCTCTCTATGTCAACCACGAGAGCTTCGAGTTGCTCTGCGGGCACCGGGCGACCGATATGGAATCCCTGCGCGCCCTCGCACCCGAGCTCACGGAGACGGTCGAGCGTGATCTGATCCTCGACTCCCTCGGCTATTACCGACATTCCGAGACTGCGAGCCAAACCGATCGTCGAACCCACGATGGACGCACTGGTCGGCTCACTGTTCATCGCCGTCACGAACGACTTGTCGATCTTCAACGTCTGCACAGGCAAGGACCGTAGGTAGGCGAGGGAACTGTAACCAGTGCCGTAATCGTCGATTGCAATAGAAACGCCCAGATCACGAAGCGCGACAAGCGAATCGACGGACCGTCGCGGGTCTGTCATGGCGGTGGTCTCGGTTACTTCGAATTCGACCGCAGAGGCAGGTAAGCCGTGTCGCTGCAGGGCGGTAGCGACTTGTTCGACCAACGCGGGATCGAGCAAATTCCGAACCGACAGATTGACCGAAACACCAAAGTCCGGCCGTGTCCGTCGCATCTGCGCACAACACTCCAATGCATCTTCCATGACATACGCGGTGATTGCGGGCAGCATTCCGGTGCGTTCGGCGTCGGGTAGGAAAGAGGCCGGCCCGATTAGACCCTCGCGCGGATGCTGCCACCGCAGCAGTGCCTCCATTCCAGTCACTTTTCCGGTCGTTAGATCTAACGAAGGCTGAAAAAACACTCTGAGCTGCCGCTCCCGCAAAGCGGTCTCCAGCTCCCCCAGCAGCCTCATCTGATCATGGCGATCATGGTCCATCGAAGGGAGATACGCAGCGATTCGAGTGTGCCCGAGCTTGGCTGCGGTGAGCGCCACATGGGCGTGCTGCAACAGCGCCTCGCCGTCGACGCGGTCGAGTCTCGCCGACTCCACAATTCCCACCGTCGCATCGAGCGCAACGTTGATGTCGCTGACGAACATCGTCCGGCTCACTGCACGTTGGAGGTGTTCGGCGCCGTCGCCGGCAGTGGACACCATCCGCTCCGATGGCATGGATACCACGAATTGGTCGCCACCTAGTCGGCCGACTACAGAACCGCTTACAGAAGCCGAGACAAGGCGTTGGCCGATCTCGCGCAAAACCTGATCGCCGACGGGGTAGCCGAACGTCTCATTGATTTGAGCGAACCTGTCGATATCTACGATGAACACCACGACGCCGCGCTCGTCCGCATCGGAGATCGAGCGATCGAGCAGCCGGCCCAGGTGTCGACGGTTGGCCAGCCTGGTGACCGGATCGATCGTGGCAGCGTCCGTGAGTGCTTCGGCATGCTGACGAAGAACGCCCAACAAGCACGCCATCCTGGTGACAACAAGGATCGTGACGATCAACGAGGATCCCAGCACGATCCACCCCCATTGGCTCACCGGCACACCGCGCGCCAGTTGGATGCCCATCACCGCCGGCGACATGAGTATTGCCGCGCCGAGTCCGAACAGCCGCGCACGGTCGACAATTTGCTGCGGACTGGCATCCCCGACCGTCCACATTCGCATCGGCGAGCTCAACGAGGCTGTCGCCAACAACACGTATCCGAGCAGCCAACCCGCGTTCACCGCAGTGGCAACACGAAAATCTAGGCCGTTTTCCACGATGTAGGAGACCCAGACGGCAACCGTAAATGACACAAACGCGAGCGCGGTCAGGAAGAACGGCTTCGTCCGCGCACGTCTGGCCAGCAGAAGGATGGTCATCAATGCAACGACGAAACCGTCGGCGCTGGTATATAAAATCGCCGGCCAGTCGCGAACGGCGAACTCGACGCCCAGCATGGAGTCCTCGGCGGTCCCGATAACGAATATCCACGAGACCATTCCGAGACCGGTCGCGACTATCGATGCTTCCAGCACGTCCTCGATGCGGAAGATGCGGCCCAACCTGTCGCCGAGCAGCAGAAATCCGGCGATAAACGCAGCATGGCCGGTAAGGTAGAGCACGTCGATCAGCGAAACGAACGGCAAGGCCAAGCCATCGACGAAACGCGTCCCGCTGACCAAGTCACCCGCGCCCCACGTAATCAGACCGACTGCGAAAAATCGCCAGGAAGCCCTATTGAGGCCCCGCCGACCGTGGGTCACAAAAGCAAAAACACCCACGCATACCGCCGTCACCGAGACATAGGCGATGAGTCGCGGGAGCCCTTCGGGCACCAGTAAGTACGCCGCTACACCCGCTAGGCCGAGCATGAGGAACCTCGAGTAACCCATTTTCTGAGTCATTCCTTCCTGGTCCCCCAACCACCGTTGCGATCCGTTGGATGCCAACCGCTTGACCTTGATTCGGCGCCGAATTCAAGTTGGATTGGTCTTGTTTGCAGGCATTGCAGACACAGTGCTTGCAATAGCCCTCAGCTGCACGTTCTCGACTTGATATGCCTTCTTTAGAATCCTTTCAGGACGAATAAGAACCTATTGTCAGGACTCGAGGGCTGCATCCAGCGTAATTTCGACGCCAGTGAGAGCTTTACTCACCGGGCAGGTCTCCTTTGCTGTCTGAGCGGCCTTCGCAAATCCTTCCGCGCCCAGACCGTCGACCTCGCCGCGAACGGTGATCTTGACCCCCGTGAGCTTGAACCCGGGGTTGTCCGCACCGAGTGATACATCGACTTTCACTTCGAGGCTCTGCGGTGTGCCGCCCGCTTCGGCGATGACCGCCGACAGTTGCATCGCGTAGCACGCCGAGTGCGCTGCCGCGATCAGTTCCTCGGGACTGGTGGCAGAGTCCGCGTTCTCGGCTGCACGCTTGGGGAACGACACGTCGAACGTTGCAGCACCCGAACTCGTGAGCTCGACCTGACCGGATCCATCTTCCAGAGTTCCGTTCCAGGCCGTGCGAGAGGTACGTGTTGGCATCTTGAATGACTCCCATCATCTCGGGCCCTGCCGATCGGCAGGGCCGTCGACCTCAGGCTAGTCGGAACCGCTATCAACCGCCTGCGATCGCATGGCATCGGTCGACTGATATCGAGACAGAAACTGCAACTCCTACTCGTGCTTCGGGAACGCGAAGAACACCAATACAGTCCCTACGGCAACGACGACCGTGGCTGCGGCATAAGACTTCTGGTCCCCATCCAAAAACGCCTGCTTCGCGGCTGCGATGATCTGATCTGATCGGAATATCGCGGATACCGCCCCGCCAGATCCTCTGCAGACGAGAACGATTTGGTCAGTACCGACTGAGTGTCCGTGCTGATCTTTCCCGCCTCCGGCGAGTTGGCGATCTACGCGGACAACGACGATGCATAACCCGCGGTGAGTAGCGCCCCCAGAGCCGACTGCATGACGGCTCCACCCAGATCACGCTGCAAATCCGCCTGCCAGAGGCCATCCCGGCGCGGTCCACCGGCACTGATCCGGTGAGCGAACGTGACGCAGGAGTACCCGCGAAACCGACACCGACACCGACACCGACACCGAGAAGGACATAGCTGATAGCGACCAGCCAATACGGCACGTCCTCTCTCCAGGTTGCCCAAGCCAGGACGAGACCGCCCAGGATGAAGACATATCCCACCAGCAACGTAAACCGTGACCCGTGCGATTCCATGAGTTTCGCCGACTGCGGCGCGACGATCACCATGGCAATAGCTGCAGGCAGCGTCGACGCCCCGGCAGCAAGCGTCGAATAGCCCAGCACATCCTGCATGAATTGCTGCCCTACAAAAATGACTGCCATCAGCGAACCGAAAACGATTACGCCGGCAAGCAATCTGTAAGTCATACAGCGGGAAAGCCACGCGAGTTTGACGCACAACAAATACGACCCCCGCCGCCAGAGCGATCGCACCGAGTCCAATCGCAAGTGCACCCATTCCATTGACCGGCGCAAAATTGATGCTCAATACAAGGGCAGCAATGAACACCACCGACACTATGCCGCCGAAGTTGTCCACCGGATCGGTCGTTTCGTTGACATGAGACGGGACGAGAACCATTGCCAAAATAAAAGCAACAACAGCAATCGGTGAAGTGACGATGAAGACCGAACCCCAGTGAAACTTGCTCGACCAATGCGCCCGACAGCAGGGGGCCGAGAGCGGACATCGCACCACCCACAGCCGACCACAGCGCGATCGCCTTCGTACGGGGCGGACCTGACCACAGCGCGGTGATCAGCGCCAACGTCGTGGGATAAGCGAGACCCGCAGATAGACCCCCGAGAAGCCTGGCGCCGAAAAGGATCTCGAAGTTGGGTGCGAATCCGGCGATGATGCACGCCGGAATGGCAATGCCATCCCCAACACGAGAAGCGTCTTGCGGCCGTACCGGTCACCGAGAGCGTCTAGGCAGAGACCCGATGCTGCCAAACCGCGCGAATACGCGACCGCGATGAGATTCAGTTGCGTTTGGCTGGAATCGAAATCACGTCCGATCTCGGGCAGTGCGACAGTGGCAACCGCAAGATTCACATTGGCGACTGAGGCAACGAGGATCAAGACGAACAACACCAGAGGTGAGCGAGGCGGCAACGAGCCCTTTTCTGAGGTAGTCACAGGCGTAAGTCAAGCGCTATGACTGTGCAGATATCTCATCTTTTATGTGTGAGATACCAACAGAAAGGCTATTAGTACAAGAAGAAATCATCGACACGCCATTACCGGCAATCAGCTCGCGATAAAGCAGACTTGCCGTTACCTTTGCGCCGTGACCAAATTCCGTTACGCGGCCTTGTGCGCCGCAGCCTTGACCACGCTCGCCGTGGCACCTGCCCACGCGACACCCGCCCACGCGGCGCCCGCACCCACCCAAACGTTGGCCGAGTTTTACGCCCAGACAGTGCCCAATGCCGCGCAACTCGAGAACGGGCATGTCGTCGACAGACGCCCCGTCGATCTCGGAATCGCCGGATTACTGCTCACAACAGAGCGAATCATTTACAAGACCACCAATACCCACGGGGATGCGACCCTAGTGTCCGGTTTCATCATGACACCAACGGTGCCGTGGACACCTAAGCCTGGTGTGAATCAGCGGCCGGTGGTTGCGTTTGCGCCGGGGACCACAGGGATGGCCGATCGATGCGCCAGTTCAGTAGGGCTCGAATCCTCGGGAGCCCCCGCCCTCATACCACTACTCACGGATGGATACTCCGTCGTGGCGACCGACTACGTCGGCCTCGGCACGCCGGGGGGCCACACCTACCTCAACCGCCTCGATGCAGGCCACGCGGTGCTCGACGCCGCAAGGGCAGGCGTCGGAAATACCGGAGCCCCGGTGCTGCTCTACGGCTATTCCGAAGGGGGGCACTCGGTAGGGGCAGCAGCAGAACTAGCAGCGTCGTACGGTGAAGGTCTCGACGTCAAAGGTTCGTTTATGGGAGCACCGCCAGCCGATCCATCGCTGAATGTCGAGAACCTCGACAACACTGAACTAGCACCGGTGATGATGTATGCCATGGGAGGTCTTGTCAACGCGTATCCGGAGCACGCCGCGGCCATGAAAGCCGTGCTCAATGAGCAAGGGAAAGCAGAATTCGACACTGCTCAGAATTCGTGCGCAACCGACCCAGGGCTTAAAAGTTGGACGGATTCCAGCACCCTCAGCGTCGACGGCCGGCCACTGGGCGCACACATGAACGAAGCCCCCTTCGCTGACCTCGTCAAGCAAAACACCGTGGGATACGGCGTGCCGAGTGCGCCCGTGCTACTCGCGCATGCGAACTTCGACGAGGTCGTGCCGTTCGAGCAGAGCACCAAACTTATGGAGCGCTGGGCGAAGGATGATCGATTCACGGATGTTGAGCTCGTCGAGTACAAGTGCGAAACGCTTCTATGCCAGCTCCCTAGTTGGTTTCCGCTGGGAACTTCCCATGCTCCGGCCGGGTTTATGTCAATGGACAAAGTCCGAAAGTTTTTCATGATTCAGCTCGGCATACCCGTACCTCCATTTCTCAATTGATGCCGCATGAATGGACCATTGCAACCGTCTAAGCGTTGCGATGGCCCATTCATGCCGGGATGCCTTCACGGGTGACGCATCACCAGTAGCCGGCCCGGATGCCGGCACGCCTTCAACCCGGAAACAACAAAGCGGGCCGTACCCCTTCAGGGGGACGGCCCGCTCGGCTTACTACTGACTACTCGCTTTCGCCCTCACCCGACGCCTTGGCCAGGTCGACCGGGAGCTGATCAGGAACGCTGATGGCCTTTTTCTCGCCGCGGAACGTGAACTTCGCGTTCTCACCCGATCCTTCGCCGTCCCAGTTCTCGACATCGACCAGGATGATCTGGCCGGCTTCGACCTCGCCGAACAGGATCTTCTCGGACAGTGCATCCTCGATCTCGCGCTGGATGGTGCGACGCAGTGGACGCGCACCCAACACCGGATCGAATCCACGCTTGGCCAGCAGCGATTTAGCCTTCTCGGTGACTTCGAGCGCCATGTCCTTGTTCTTGAGCGCACCTTCGACTCGGTTCAGCATGAGATCGACCATCTGGATGATCTCGTCCCTTGTGAGCTGGTGGAACACGACAATGTCGTCGATGCGGTTGAGGAACTCCGGACGGAAGTGCTTCTTCAGCTCGTCGTTGACCTTGAGCTTCATCCGCTCGTAGTTCGATCCGGTGCCTTCACCCGAGGAGAAGCCGAGACCGACTGCCTTCGAAATATCCGCGGTACCGAGGTTCGAGGTAAAGATCAGCACGGTGTTCTTGAAGTCGACCGTGCGTCCCTGACCGTCGGTGAGACGGCCATCTTCGAGCACCTGCAGGAGGGTGTTGTAAATCTCCTGGTGCGCCTTCTCGATTTCATCGAACAGCACGACGGAGAACGGCTTGCGGCGAACCTTCTCGGTGAGCTGACCGCCCTCTTCGTAACCGACGTATCCGGGAGGAGCACCGAAGAGCCGCGACGCGGTGAAGCGGTCGTGGAACTCGCCCATGTCGATCTGGATGAGTGCATCATCTTCGCCGAACAGGAAGTTCGCGAGTGCCTTCGAGAGCTCGGTCTTACCGACACCGGACGGGCCGGCGAAGATGAACGAGCCCGACGGGCGCTTGGGATCCTTCAGACCTGCACGTGTACGACGGATCGCCTTCGAGACGGCCGTGACGGCCTCCTTCTGGCCGATGATCCGCTTGTGCAGTTCGTCTTCCATGCGAAGAAGCCGAGTGGTCTCTTCCTCGGTGAGCTTGAAGACGGGGATGCCGGTCCAGTTACCGAGGACCTCGGCGATCTCGTTCTCGTCGACCTCTGCAATGACATCCAGGTCACCGCTACGCCACTGCTTTTCACGCTCGGCGCGCTGCGAGACCAAGGTCTTTTCCTTGTCGCGCAGATTCGCGGCCTTCTCGAAGTCCTGCGCGTCGATC
>JBBSSG010000126.1:0-10700 GCA_038242295.1 Mycobacteriales bacterium
TTATGATGAATGCCTCGAGGTCCCTGTCCGATAGGGAACCTGGCGTTGGGGAAGAACGTCAGGGTCCTGATCTGTGAAACCTGGCGTTGGGGAAGAACGTCAGGGTTCTGATCGGGCAGAGGCCTCGTGGCACTCGAACTGCAGATCCAGGCGGTTACAAAATCCCTTCGAGAGACTCGTCGTAGGCGTCCGAGAAGCTCTGCTCATTTTCGGCTGAGTAGCGCGACCACGCTACGTCGTTCCATATTTCGATGAACTCGATTGATCCATTCACCACGACATTGCGATCGAGTTGTGCGTACCTCCGATGATCGGGACTGATCATGATCCGACCCTGACCGTCGAGTTTCTGTTCATCAGTACCTGCACCCAGTTGCCGTATGTACGAACGAGCAACCGGGTTGGATCGTGACGCTTCGGTAAGTTTCTGCACCTTTTCCGCAAATGCAGCCCGGGTGTAGACGGCGAGACTGTGATCTTGACCTTTACTCACCATCACCCCTTCTTCCAATGCGTCACGAAACTTCGCCGGCAACGTCAACCGACCCTTGTCATCAAGCTTGGGCGTATACGTACCGAGAAACACTCGACACCTCCCGCTTGCACTTTCCGATGACCCCACTTTACCCCACTTCCCCCCACTTTCAATCCCGTTAAACAAAGAACTTCGGGATTGTTCCGAGAATCCGCAGTTCAGCGCAGTGGCCGCGTGTGGGGATTTTTCGTAGTTGAAAGTGAAACAAACTAACTGCAGGTTCTTACACCCCCAGTTGGGCGCCAATCAACCGGCCATATGGGTTAGCAGACCGTTGGACACCAACAGCCGTGGGGCGAAGTGGGGATCACCCCGCCCGATCGCCCTACGGTGAGAGAACTGGAACGCCCATGCCGAACCGGTCAATTCGCGCCGCGCTAAATTGCTGCCCTGGCACACAACACGAGACCAAGGAACACGGGCACACGAAAAAGCGGCACCTACCACATTGGATAGGCACCGCTTCGAAGTCGAGTCAACACTCGATATGTAGTTCCAACGCCTCGACGTAACCGCGTGAACCCTATGGGTCTCCGTGAATACTCGAGGCGATCAATCCTGTTCGAACCTCCGCCGGAAGCGATCCTCCATACGCGAGGTGAACCCACCACCTTTACGGCCAGACTTCTTTCTCTGACCAACGCCCTTCGGGCTCGCACTGGAGCCAGCCGTACCGGTGACATCGCCACTCGACACGGACGCAGGCTTACGCGATCCGCCCAACAGGAACAGGACGCCGGCGCCGAACATGAACACGAAACCCACGAGACTGATCACGGGGAAGCCACCGGGCTTGAACGGCAACACCACCCCAGCAACCAGTAGAACAAGCCCCAAAACGAACACAGCGGCAGCCTGAAAACGCCGCTTGCTCGATGCCGTACGCATACGTCCGCTTCTCACATGAGACGCGAATTTGGGATCCTCGGCGTAGAGAGCGCTCTCGATTTGATCGAGCATGCGCTGCTCGTGCTCGGAGAGTGGCACGGTACCTCCCCCTGCACAGATGTTGAAAGTCATTTCGGGTGCGAAACGACAGGAAGCTGACCTTGGCGGCTACCTACTCTAGATAATACGAGCAGAATTCAATGCTTACCACCTACTCGGTCGATAAGTTGCTGAAAATGTCCAAACTCCCCCTGTTCAGAAGTCCGATCACAACCATCAACTCATCGATACGAGCTTAGCTCGAAGATACCTTCAGCGTGGTTCGCAGTCGCGCGGGAGTCGATCGTCGCCTCCTTGCCGCCCAGATCATTGCCATCATGCAGGGATGGAATGTGACGCTACAGCCACCCGATCGAGTGTGAAATCTGTCCCGATGAAGTCCTCGACCACGTGCAGAAAGCGACCCACCTGTCGGTAGAAGTCGTCCGCGGTAGATACGCCGATCGACCGCGAGAGCCCCGCCTGGACAGCCGCCCGGGTAGCGGAGAACCCCGAAAAGTATTCGGCCCATGGCTCGAGGTCGGGTGCCGCTTTGGCCATGAGCACCCACGCACTTCGCGAGCGTGAACGTGAGCTGCAGCTAGGCGCGGCTTCGAGCACGGACGCGGCACCGCGCAATGCCGCCATATAGCAGTCGAGAAACTGTTCGGACGCGTCCGCAGCGCTCACCGACCTCGACAACAACGCATCCGCTCGCCCGAGGAACACCCTGGCTCGTGGCGACACCGGCGGTCGCATATCGGATCGAATTCTCGTTGCCATTCTCGAACACCTCCTGTTCGACTCGCCGCACGTGATCGCAGTACCGACACGCTCAGCCCGTCAAGAAGCTCTAAGGTCGGTACCCGGCGAGTCTCGCTTCCCTCGAAACTGCGCCGGGAGACCGACATCGAACATGCGTTCGATGTATCCAATATAGCTGCCCCCACCGACAAGTAGTCAAGGAAAGGTTGAGAACAGTCGCTACCGATGCGGAAACAACCCCCTACCTGGTCGATCTGACCGTCCAGGAGTTCCGCCGACGGCTCCCAGAAGCACTGACGATCTATGTCGAGGCGATGGGGTATCCACGAGGCACCGAACATCACCGTGCCCCGATGTGGTCCGAGCACGCCTTTCGTCCCGGCTGGCGCGGCGTCGGCGCTGTCCTACCCACCCCCGAGGCTCCCCTCGTCGGCGTCGCATACGGATATCAAGGTGCCCGGCATCAGTGGTGGCATCAACAAGTATCCGAGGGTTTACGTAGATCGGAGTCCGACTCCGCGTACGTCGACGCCGTCCTTTCCGACTACTTCGAGCTGACCGAGTTGCACGTTCTACCGAGCGCCCAAGGACACGGACTCGGCGACGGCCTCGTCCGACGACTGCTCGCCGGCCGTCCCGAACGCAGCGTCCTGCTTTCCACACCGGAAATTGCAGACGAAAGCAACAGGGCATGGCGGCTGTATCGAAGACTCGGCTTCGAGGACGTACTTCGCGACTTCACGTTCGCTGGTGATCGTCGACCGTTCGCAGTGCTGGGTCATGCTCTGCCATTGACAACGACATCCCACCTATAGCCTGGAACGATGATCGACGCTGTGGTTGTCGGCTCCGGCCACAACGCCCTGACATCCGCCTGCTACCTCGCTGACGCAAGATTGTCGGTCGAAGTACTCGAACGCGACACCATTGCGGGCGGTGGCGTGTCCACGGCAGAACGTTTCCCCGGGCATCGTGTCGATCGAGGGTCCTCAGCCCACATAATGATTCGGCACACCGGCGTGATCGAGGAACTGTCACTAGCTGATCATGGCTTGCGCTACGTCGAATGTGATCCGTGGGCGTTCGCGCCCGGAACCCCTGGGACGGACGAACCCGCGCTGGTCTTCCATCAGGATCTCGACCGGACATGTGAGTCGATCGCGCGCGCATGTGGAAATGCGGACGCACGCGCATACCGGGGTTTCGTCGAACTATGGGGGCCTCGCAGTGCACGCACGATGCGTGCATTCTCGTCACCTCCCACAGGACCACGGTTACTGCGCTCGTTCTGGGGCATCGATGCCCCGGACGGCGGCGCCGCACTCTCCAGAGAATTCCTGACCACCGGCGATGCATTGTTGGATTCCACATTTTCGTCCGAGCGCCTCAAAGCTGCGCTGGCATGGTTCGGCGCTCAGTCCGGCCCACCGATGTCAGAACCGGGAACAGCTCCAATGGTGGGGTTTGCAGCCCTGATGCACACCCTCCCGCCTGGCCGAGCGATCGGTGGCAGCGGAGTTCTGTCCGAAGCGCTCATCTCTCGGTTGCAGTCGACTGGCGGCGGAGTCAGCCTGGGCGACGCCGTGGTGGCGATCACCCGTGTCGATGGCGGCTGGAGAACCCATACCTCGTCCGGACGGATAATCCGAAGCCGAATCGTTGTCGCAGGCTGCCACATACTTGCCACTCTCGACCTTCTTGCAGCAGGTGGCCATGACGATCGACAAATAGAATCGTGGCGTCGTGGGATTCGGGTGGGGCCGGGAATCGGAATGGCGGTTCGCCTGGCCACTTCGGCACTTCCGCACTACCCCAGCGCGCCGTCGGCCGCGGAATCGACGGCCGGGCTTCAGCTACTGGTTCAGGACCGGGCCCAACTGCGGCTCGCTCACGGCTCCGCCATGGCCGGTGAGCTACCCCCGACCCCGGCAGTCCTCGGCATGTCGTTCTCCGCGCTCGATCCGTCGGTCGCACCTGCAGGTCAGCATCAGATATCACTGTGGTCTCAGTGGCATCCGCACACTTTGTCCGGAAATCGACGGTGGCGGGCCTCGGATTCGGCGCCCGCGGCCACTGACCTGGCAGAGTCCGAGGCCGATCGAATCATCGATCAGCTCGATTCGTATGCGCCGGGCTTGCGCGATTCGATTCTCCATCGACACGTTCAGTCCCCCACCGACATAGAACGCGAGTTGGGGATGATCGGCGGCAACATCATGCACGTCGAAATGTCGCTGGATCAGATGATGATGTGGCGTCCGATACCTCAGCTCGCACACCACCGTGTCCCGGCGGCACCGGGGCTTTACCTGACCGGTGCGTCCACACATCCCGGTGGTGGCGTGTCCGCGGCAAGCGGTCGCAGTGCCGCGCGTATCGCTTTGGCGGACCTCGGAGCCAACCGTGTGCGTCGGTGGATCGGCAACCGTCGCCGATGACACGAACTATCGCCGTCCTTCTCGCCGCCGCGATCGGCGCACAGGTCATCTACCCGCTGGTCAACGATTCCCGGCGTGATGCGGTGACCGTCGCCGTGGTCGCCTTGCTCGCAGTAACCGCGATCGTGCACGCAAGTATCGCTCGCGGTAAAAGATGGACTCTCACAATGTTCCTCGGTACCGCCGGGCTCGGTTTGCTTGCCGAAATGATCGGTACGAAGACCGGGTTTCCGTTCGGCAGCTATATCTACGCAACCGATCGCCTCGGCCCTGACATATTCGGGGTCCCCGCGGTGGTTCCGCTGGCGTGGACCGCAGGCTTCTATCCCGTCTGGTGCGCAGTGACTTATGTCACAGAATGCGGAAGCTACACCCCGAACCGCGCGGCAGTGAATCGAGTGGTGTTCACCGCTGTGGGGATGGTGGGCTGGGATCTCTATCTCGATACCCAGATGGTCACCGATGGGCAATGGACGTGGACAACAGATATCGCGGGGCTCCCCGGGATCGCCTCGATCCCGGTAAGCAACTATCTGGGATGGTTCTGTGTCGCGTTGGTCATGAGTGTGATCGTCGAGTGGGCGAGCAAGCAATCCAAACCTGGCCCGCAACAGATCTCCGATGTCGCGCCGATAGTTCTGTTCCTGTGGACCTGGCTTGGATCTGCGATGGCTCACGCGGTATTACTCGACGGTCCGGAGCTTCGATACTCAGCGGGGTACGGATTCTTGGTGATGGGCGTGGTCGGTGGACCGTTGGTGCGGACGTGGATCGGCGAGAAACGGCGTACGCGCTCTTCGATTCGTCAGAGTTGAACTCCACCCTGACGCAGCACCCTCGTCGCGTCTGGCACGATATCGCTGTGCAGTCGACACTCCGTGAAGGTAAGTCCCGTAATCGTCGCCGACTTCTGTCCGCTCTGGCTTTGGCGCTGTTCATCGCGCCGCTGCTGACCGGCTGCCTTCGGGTGCAGGTGTCGATGGGGGTGTCGGCGAACGACCGGGTATCCGGACAGATCGTGGCTGCCACCATCCCGACATCGGATACGGACACCGGGCCGACTCTTGTCGCACCGTCTTCTCTGGCAAGCAAGATTCGCATCACCGAATACCGACAGGATGGCTATGTCGGCACGGAAGCACGGTTCAGCGACCTTTCGTTCGGCGACGTGCAGACGCTAGCCACGATGTCCGAACAGGCAACCGGAAGTACTCAGTTGGTCCTGCAGCGCTCTGGAGACTCCGTCACTCTCGACGGCAAGGCCGATTTGCAGTCGGTACCGGTCCAGGGCACCGACGTTCAGTTCACGATCGCGTTTCCGGCACGAATCGGTACCACCAACGGAACCCGCGAAGGCGACAACATCATTACGTGGAAGCTTCCCGCAGGCGAAGTCACCTCGATGCGCGCCGAGGTCAACTACCCCGATCCCAACACACGGAGTTTCGCCGGCTGGGCAGGAATCGTCGGCGGCGTCACCATCGGGGTCGCAGCGATAGTTGGAGCCATGGCCTGGGTCACCAGGAATCCGCCGATTCGCCGTCGCGGTTCTGCGTCGACCGGCACCGGGGCACCTCCGTCTCCATGATTGGAGATCGGCCCCCCTTACGCAAGCTGACTGCCACCGGTACTGTCATCGCCTGTTTATCGGCGGCTGTCTCCGCGACGAACGCTCTCACACTGCCCACTGTGCGGCGCGACATAACAGCATCGACGACCGAAGCCGTCGTCGTATGTATTCCGGCGCGTGACGAGGAAGAAAACCTGCCGGACCTGCTTCGGGACCTTCGAGCCCAGTCCTCGTGCCCCAACATGCGAGTAATCGTGGTGGACGACGGGTCGTCCGATGCCACTGCAGCAGTCGCCCGCCAAGCCGTGGCCTCCGATCCCAGGTTCAGCATCGTCGAGCAACAATGCGAGCCGCCGCCCGGCTGGACGGGAAAAGCCGCCGCTTGCGTAACCCTGGCAGATCTCGCATTCGACGAACACGTCGATCTCATCGCGTTCGTCGATGCAGACGTCCGACTCGAACCCGATGCCATCGCGGCAGCCGCTGTCGCCCTCCGATCTCACGATGCCGCGCTCCTCTGCCCTTGGCCGATACACACCACTGGCAGTCTCGCCGAGTCACTCGTGCAGCCACTGCTGAGCTTCTCGTGGATGTCGACCCTTCTCGTCCGGGCGGCCAACTCGTCGTACCGGCCGTCGACTGTTGTCTCCTGCGGTCAATTCATGATGTTCGACGCGGTCGCGTATCGATCGATCGGTGGCCATGCCGCGGTTTCGGGTAGCCCGACAGAGGACCTCGATATCGCGCGCGTTCTGCGTCGACACCGCAACAAGACGGTTCTGGTGAGTGCAGCAGGTAGTGCTGAATGCCGAATGTATTCGGGATGGACGGAAGTGCGCAGCGGCTACACCCGATGGCTGTGGAGCGCCTTCGGCGGGCCAGCGGGATCTAGGGCCGTTCTCGGAATCGTCACCCTGGCGTATCTGCTGCCTCCTGTGGCGACCCTGTTCGGTTCCGGCGCCACGCGAAGGTGGGGACTACTCGGAACTCTCGCAGCGGTCCTGGCGCGCCTCGCTGCTCAACGCGCCGAAGTTGGTCGGAGGCAACCGGTGCTACACAGTGTGTGCCTCGCGGTCGCTCAGCCTGTGTCGGCAGCAATCTACGCTGGACTCACGATCGATTCGCTGCGTCGCCGTAGACGTGGACAACTTTCCTGGAAGAACCGAGCGTTGCCGTATCACAACGGCAACTCGGCTTGATCACACTCTCGCCGGCGACAATCCGAGATTGGCCAGCACTTCGCGGGTCGCTCGAGCAAAGTTCAGTGTGATGAAATGCAGTGCAGGCGCGCCCTCGGCGATCATTTTCTCGCCGATGGAGGTGGCAAGCTCGAGTCCCACTTCCCGAACCGCCGCGCGATCTTCTTCGGGACCGGTTCCTGCAGCCTTGGCGAATCGCTCGTCGAGCGAGCGTGGCAGCGCTGAACCGGATAGGGCCAGAGCGCGACGGATGGTTCGGAGCGATGTAATGGGCATGATTTCAGGGATTATGGGCTTCGCGCCCTGTTCTGGATCCATTGCAACCACCCGGTCACGCAACCGCAGATAGTCGTCGACATCGAAGAACATCTGGGTAATCGAGTATTCGGCACCGGCCCGAAGCTTGTTCACCAGCACCTGAGTGTCCTGTTCGAGGTCGAGCGCACGATAGTGACCCTCCGGGAACGACGCGACGCCTACGTGGAAGTCGCCGAGGTCGCGGACGAGCCTCACTAACTCCTCCGCGAATTCGACGCCGTCCGGGTGCTTCTCCCACTCACCCAGGGGATCGCCGGGGGGGTCACCACGGAGAACGAGGATGTTAGAAATTCCGCGGTCGGCATACGCACCGACCATCGACCGAAGTTCGTCGATGCTGTGGGACACAGCCGTTAGATGAGCAACCGGCAGCAGAGTCGTCTCCTCGGCGATCTGCCCCGTGACCCTCACCGTGCGGTCTCGGGTCGAACCGCCTGCGCCATATGTCATCGATACGAAAGCCGGCTGCATCTGCTCGAATTCACGAACCGCACGCCATAATCTCGCCTCACCGGCCTCGTCGCGCGGCGGCGAGAACTCGACCGAAAACGGAATCCTCGTATCGGTATCGGTACGCAGACGATCGACTATCGACGGTGTCCTGGTAGCCCAACCCTCGCTCGACCGCCCCCTGACGGCATCAAATGTCACAATGGGATCATAGTTTCGATGCGGTGTACCTATCACAGCAGCCTCTCGTAACGCCGGTTCTCGAAGCTCGGCGGCTAATCTGAACGGTGCCCGGCAGCTAATCTAAAAACATCTGCACATCGAGAAGATGTTCATCATTTCGGTGCTCGACTGGAGGATCCCCTGTCCAGAGAATTAACCAAGCAAACAACGTCGGGAACGGCCGGCGGTCTCAATGCTGCGGTGCTTGACGGCGCCGCGGAGCTACGACCCCTCATCGAGATGGCTCTGACAGAATTTTTCGCTTCCAAGCAGGATGATGTCGATGCCCTGGGAGGCGGTTATGCCTCCGCAGTCCAGGATCTGACGGCGTTCGTCCTACGCGGCGGTAAACGAATACGCCCCGCTTTCGCGTGGACTGCGTGGCTCGGAGCCGGCGGAGATCGCACCGGTACCGAAACGGCTGCTGTCGTCCGCGCCTGTGCGTCCCTGGAGCTCATTCAAGCCTGCGCGTTGATCCACGACGACATCATCGACGCCTCAGTGACCCGTCGGGGATTTCCCACTGTGCACGTTGGACTTGCCGAGCGGCACCGGTCTGCGTCGTGGTCGGGCTCATCGACACGATTCGGTGAATCGGCGGCAATCCTGCTGGGCGATCTGGCCTTGTGTTGGGCCGACGACATGCTTCGCGAGTCAGGAATTGATCCCGCCGCGGCTGCGCGAGTTTCGCCGGTGTGGTCGTCGATGCGGACGGAGGTTCTCGGTGGCCAACTTCTCGATATAGAAGCAGAGGCAGGTCTCGACGAATCCGTCGAGGCGGCAATGAGAGTCAATCGCTTCAAAACAGCCGCCTACACGGTCGAGCGACCGCTGCAGCTCGGTGCAGAAATGGCCGGTGCTTCTGCCGATCTTGTCGCCTCGTACCGATCGTTCGGCACAGACATCGGTATTGCGTTCCAGCTTCGAGACGATCTATTGGGCGTCTTCGGAGACCCCAAGGTCACCGGTAAACCATCTGGTGACGACCTGCGCGAGGGCAAGAGAACCGTACTGATGGCTGTCGGGCTGCAACTGGCGGACCAGCACTCATCCCGGTCCGCGACCGTCCTGCGGTCGAGTCTGGGGGCGTCGGAACTGACCGAAAGCCAGGTCGAAGATGTACGCACAATCTTGATCGAACTCGGTGCCGTCGACGATGTAGAACAGCGGATCACAGAACTCACCGAACGGGCGCTGAAAGTACTGGATGCAAGTGCCACCGAGGCCGGACCTGCAGACAAGCTGCGCGACATGGCGGTCAGAGCCACTCAACGGCAGTTCTAGCACAGCTCGGTCCCTGCACCCTTCGATTCGACTCACGAGAGCGGAAACAACGAATGCGTTCGATTCCCGGCCCAACCCAGTCCGTAGTGATCGTCGGCGGAGGTCTTGCCGGATTGGCGGCCGCTCTCCACCTGACAGGCGCCGGCAAGCACGTCACCGTTCTGGAACGCGAAGGCGCCGTCGGCGGGCGCGTCGGGGTGTACCCCGTCACCGACGACAACGGCGATCATCTGTACGACATCGACAACGGCGCCAGCGTCTTGACGATGCCGAATCTGATCGAGTCTGCGCTGGCAGCGGTCGGTGAATCCTTCGAAACGACATCCCCCGCCGTTCAGCTCGAGGCGCTGTCCCCCAGCTACCACACCCGCTACGCGGACGGCACCGCCATCGACGTCTACGCAGACGCGGACGCGATGGCGGCCGAAGTGGCGCGTACGTGTGGGAACGAAGAAGCTGAGGGCTACCGCTCACTTCGGCGATGGCTGGCATCGATCTTCGAGACAGAGTTCGATCGCTACATCGACTCCAATTTCGACTCCCCCGTCGATCTGGTTTCCTCCCCAGCCGCAATAAAGGACACGGTCAAGCTCACGAAACTCGGCGGCTTCGGCAGGCTGGGCCCTCGGGTCGACAAGTTCCTGAAGGACGAAAGATTGCGGCGGGTCTTCACTTTCCAGGCGCTGTACGCGGGAATGGCACCAGCCAAGGCGCTCGCCGTCTACGGCGCTATTGCCCACATGGATACCTCGCTGGGTGTCTTTTTTCCAGCCGGCGGAATGGCCACCATTTCAGCTGCAATGGCTGACGCCGTCACCAAGCACGGCGGTACCGTCCTCACCGGCGTCGAGGTCTCCGATATCCAGGTTTCTGATGGCCGGGCTACATCGGTACGAACTTCGGACGGACAGGAATTCACCTGCGATGCGTTGATCTTGACTCCGGATCTTCCGGTCGTCGATGCTCTCCTGGACCGGACCGGGACAGCGAAA
>JBBSSG010000127.1:0-10680 GCA_038242295.1 Mycobacteriales bacterium
AGCTCGTCGATGGGGGGCGGATCGTCACTGGGGACGTACGAGATTCCCATACCGCCGCCGAGATCGAGCGTGGAGATCTGCGCGGTCTTGTCGACGCCGAACTCGGATACGATCACGCGAAGTAGACCAAGCAGCTTGTGCGCAGCGAGTTCGAATCCGTCGACCTCGAAAATTTGGGATCCGATGTGACTGTGCAAGCCGACGAGACGCAGGTTGTCGGTGGCGAACACGCGACGGACGGCGTCGAGGGCGGCGCCATCGGCCAGCGAGAAACCGAACTTCTGATCCTCGTGGGCAGTCGCAATGAATTCGTGCGTATGGGCTTCCACACCCACAGTCACCCGAACGAGAACGTCTTGGACTTTGCCGAGTTCACCGGCGATGACGTCGAGACGGTCGATCTCGATCATGGAGTCGAGAACGACGTGTTCGACTCCGGCTCGCACGCCGGCCGTAAGCTCGTCGACCGATTTGTTGTTGCCGTGCATGGCAATTCGGTCGGCTGGAAATCCTGCCGCGATTGCAATACCGAGCTCACCGCCGGAGCAGACGTCGAGCCCGAGGCCTTCGTCGGCTACCCAGCGGGCAATCTCGCCGCACAGGAAGGCCTTGGAGGCGTAGTGCACACGGGCACTATCGCCGAATGCCGACGCCATTTCCCTTGCTCGCGAGCGGAAGTCGTCTTCATCGATCACGAACAGCGGCGTTCCGTATTGCGCGGCCAACTCGGTCACCGGCACGCCGGCAAGCGTCACCACGCCGTCAGCGCCGCGCTCGGCATTACGCGGATAGACGTGTGCAGGGAGCGTCGTCATCTGATCAGGTGCGGTGGGCCGCTCGGCAAGTCCGTCCTTGGTGAGCGAGTCGGCATGCTTCGGGCCGGCCGGGTGCGCGCTCACATCCGCTCCGGTGCACTGACACCGAGCAAGGCAAGGCCGTTGGCCAGTACCTGACGGGTTGCGTTGCCCAACGCCAAGCGGGCAGTGTTCACAGGTCCTGGCTCCTCATCTCCTTGCGGAAGTACACGACATGCCCCGTAGAACCGGTGATATGCGCCGGCCAACTCTTCTAGATAGCGCGCGATCCGGTGCGGCTCACGCAGATCGGCCGCACTGGCGACGACCCTCGCGTAGTCACCGATCGTCCTGATCAACTCACCTTCCTGGTCTGCGGCAAGCAAACTCAGGTCGGGGTTTTCTGCAATGATGCCGAGTTCGGCGGCATTGCGGGCCAGCGAAGCCAACCTCGCATGGGCATATTGCACGTAATAGACCGGATTCTCGCTGCTGGCGCTCGCCCATAGTTCCAGGTCGATGTCAATGCTCGAATCCACCGAAGAACGAACCAGGACGTAACGTGCTGCGTCGACGCCGATAGCCTCGACCAGGTCGTCGAGGGTAATGACGGTTCCAGCGCGCTTGCTCATCTTCACCGCAACGCCGTCACGGACCAAGTTGACCATCTGTCCGATGAGAACCTCGACGGTGTTCGGATCGTCGCTGAAGGCCGCCGCAGCGGCCTTCAACCGCCCGATGTAACCGTGGTGATCGGCGCCCAGCATGTAGATGCACAGATCGAATCCGCGCTGGCGCTTGTTTTGGAAGTAGGCAATGTCGCCCGCAATGTAGGCCGCATTCCCGTCGCTCTTGATGACGACGCGATCCTTGTCGTCGCCGAAGTCGGTGCTCTTGAGCCACCATGCTCCGTCGGCTTCGTAAAGACTGCCCGAGGTCTTCAAGTAATCGACGCTGCGCTCGACGGCACCCGACTCGAAGAGGGAATTCTCGTGAAAGTAGACGTCGAAATCGACACCGAAATCGTGCAGATTCTTCTTGATCTGCTCGAACATCAACTCGACGCCGATGGACCGAAACGTCTCGGCCTGCGCGTCCGCGGACAGCGCCAGAGCATCGGGGCTCGCCGCTAGCACCGCGGCAGCAATCTCACCGATGTAGGCGCCCGCGTACCCATCTTCGGGAGAGGGCTCGCCCTGCGCGGCTGCGATGAGCGAGCGGCTGAAGCGATCGATCTGTGCGCCGTGGTCATTGAAGTAGTACTCGCGTACCACCTCAGCTCCCTGTGCGGTCAGGATGCGACCGAGGGCATCACCGACGGCAGCCCACCGCGTACCGCCGAGGTGTATGGGCCCGGTCGGATTGGCGGAAACAAACTCGAGGTTGACCTTGATGTCTGCGAGCAGATCCGAACTGCCGTAAGCAGCCCCCTGGGCGAGCACCTGCGCGATAATCGCGCCTTGCGCATCTGCTGCCAGGCGAATATTGAGGAAGCCAGGACCTGCGACTTCGGCACTTGCGATCGTTGTTTCGGCGGCCAGCGCCTCAGCGAGCCACGCAGCGAAGTCGCGGGGGTTGGCGCCGGCCTTCTTGGCGATCTGAAGTGCAACATTGGTCGCGTAGTCGCCGTGTTCGGGGTTACGTGGACGTTCGACCGTCACCTTGTCAGGCAGCACGGACGCGTCGAGACTGCGGTCGGCGAGCACCGAGGCGGCGGTCGAACGAAGCAGTTCGGCAAGGTCGGCGGGAGTCACAGGTGCCTATCCTATGTTCTGCTGCGCGCTCGCTCACCAGCGACGTACCTACCCCTTACTCAGACATACCACCGCCACTGACCTCAAAGCGTGCACTCAGCTCGAGAACGTACAGTAGGGACGCTCTGCGATCTGCGGTCGCGCTGGATCCAAGGATTCGGCGCTCTGCCCGAAATCAGCAGCAATGTGCGCCGCGGCGCAACTCCGACAACCGAAAGAGCGACGACAGCGATGCCCACGGGTTCTGATAACGGCGGTCAAGGCAAAAAGTCTGCTGCCAAAGCCAACAAAGCCATCAAAGCGGCCAAGATGAACAGCGGTGTCCCCGCGAAGAAGTCCGGGCTGTCCAAGGGACGGCAGATTCCGTGGCTCACTCTCGGGGCCGTCCTGATCGTGGTCGCTTTGATCGCAATCCTGGCCGTCAACCTCTTCCCCAAGTATCAAGATCGCGCCGAAGCTCAGAAGTTCGCGCCGAGCGAGAGCAACCAGGATCCGTCGACCGAGATCGCCGACGTGGTGAAGATGGACTACCCGGCTGCCCTGCACGTTTCGCCCGATCAGCGCGTCGCGTACGACCAGTCGCCGCCGTTCGGTGGGCCGCACGATGCCGTGTGGGCAACCTGCACCGGCGTCGTCTACCCGGAGGCGATCCGGACGGAGAACGCAGTGCACGGCCTCGAGCACGGTGCCATCTGGATTACGTACAACCCCGACGAACTCAGCGAGGATCAGATCTCTTCGCTCGCCGACAAGGTCGACGGGGAGACGTACATGATGATGTCGCCGTACCCGGGCCTCGACAAGCCCATATCGCTTCAGTCGTGGGGTCATCAGCTCAAGGTCGACTCCGCCGATGACGAACGAATCAACCATTTCATCGCAGCACTACGCCTCAACCGCTACGCCTACCCCGAGGTCGGTGCGAGTTGCTCGACGATCCCCGGGTCGTTCGATCCGGACAACCCCTTGCCGTTCGACCCGTCGGCTCCGGGCCTGGACGCGGTCCCCATGGACGGTGACGGCATCACCCCGGACGCCAACGAGATCCCGGGAGCGGGCGCCGGCACAGCTGGGCTGCCCCCGAACATGCAGCTGCCCAGTGACCTGCAGTTGCCAGCAGATGTCCAACCTGCGCCGGTGCAATGATGGCGACACAGGATCATCCAGAATCCAAGAGAAGCCAAAAGTCAGCGCTGCTGATTGTCGGCATCATCGCTGCGATCGCGATAAGTTTCGCTCTCGGTTTTCTTGTCCGCACTACGTTCGCCGGCGGTGACGATTCGGTTCCGGCTGCCGATTCGGTCGATGTCGGTTTTTCGCAGGACATGACGGTGCACCACAACCAAGCAATAGATATGGCTGCCGTGGCACTGACCAATACACGTGATCCGCAAGTCCGCAGTCTCGCGTTCGACATGCTCACCTCGCAGCAGAACCAGGTCGGTCAGATGCAGGGCTGGCTCGCCCTCTGGGACCAGGCGCCGGTCAGCACGGATGGCTACATGGGCTGGATGTCCAGCGAAGAACACGATCATTCGATGCCGGGCATGATGCCCGACGATCATGGCTCGGTAGCGGCCATGCCCGGAATGGCAACTACTGAAGACCTTGCAGCGTTGAGACAGGCGACCGGTCCTGCCGTCGACGTGAAGTTCCTGCAGTTGATGCTGCGGCATCACCAGGGCGGGCTATCGATGATGGAATACGCCGCAGACGATGGACAAACGCCTGCGTTGGTACGGCTCGCTCAGTCGATGATCTCGACGCAGGAAGGCGAAGCCGCGCTCATGGAGCAGATGCTCGCCGAGCGTGGCTCCGCGCCACTGCCGTTCAACTAAGTTGGCCGTTCAACTAAGTCGGCCGCCGAACCAGCGCGGCCGCCCAACTGGGGCGGCTCGCCTCAGGTCAGTCGGCGGAGTACGTCCAGTCGGTCACCTCGGGCATATCCTCGAGGTGCTCGACGATGTACTTTGCGTGCCGATTCAATTGCGCGTTGCAAAATTCGATGAGCTCTCCGCCCTTCTCGGGTACGCGGCGCGAACGCCGTAGCGCCTCGAGCACCAAGTGGTAGCGGCTCATCCGGTTGAGTACGACCATGTCGAACGGCGTCGTGGTGGTGCCCTGCTCGTTGAATCCGCGCACATGGAAGCGGCTCGCTTCTGTGCGGCCGTGCAGTAGTTCGTGCACTGCGCGCGGGTAGCCATGGAATGCGAAGACGACGTGGGTGTCCGCAGTGAACAGCTCGATGAACTGCGACTCGGGGAACCCATGAGGATGCTCGTCGGGAGTCATCATCGCCATCAGATCGACAACGTTGACCATCCGCACCCTCAGGTACGGCACCCATTCCCGCAGAATCTGCGCCGCCGCCAGTATTTCTTGCGTCGGGACGTCACCCGCCGCAGCGAGGACTACGTCGGGCTCGTTCGGTGCTCCATTCGAGTCGGTTTCGGTGCCCGCCCACTCCCAGATCGACGCTCCCGCCTTGCAGTGCGCGTGAGCCTGCTCGAGGGTCAGATACTGCAGATGAGGCTGCTTGTCGACGACGATCAAGTTGACGTGATCGCGGCTTCTCAGGCAGTGATCGGAGATCGAAAGCAACGTATTGGAGTCTGGCGGTAGCCATACTCGGACCACTGAGGGCGACAACGGAATTACGGCGTCGATCATGCCGGGGCCCTGGTGCGAGAAGCCATTGTGGTCGTTGCGCCAGCATGTACTCGTCAACAATACGTTCAGTGACGCAACGGGCTCGCGCCACGCCAGATCCGCGGCATGCTGCAGCCATTTCACGTGCTGGATCATCATCGACACGCTCACCATCGCGAACGCCTCGTAGCTGGCAAAGACGCCATGTCCCCCGGCGAGGACATAGGCCTCCAACCATCCCTCGCACAAGTGCTCACTGAGCACTTCCATGACGCGGCCGTCCGCCGAGAGATGGTCGTCCCACTCCTCGGTCGGCAGCTGCCAGCATCGATCGGTCTCCTCGAACACCGCAGCCAACCGGTTGCTGGACGTCTCGTCCGGACAGAACAGTCGAAAGTTGCCGCCTCCGTCGGCACGCTTGTTGTCGGCGTAGATATCGCGCATGAGTTCGCCGAGGACCCGCGTCGTCTCGTGGAAGCCGGCGCCGGGCGACTCGATCGCGATCTCGTACTTTTCGAGTGGCGGAATCCGCAGGGGCTGCAACAATCTGCCGCCGTTTGCGTACGGCGTCGATCCCATTCTCTTGTCGCCCGACGGCGCCAAAGCGGCGAGCTCGGGTACGAGGGTGCCGTCGGCGTCGAACAGTGCTTCAGGTTCGTAGGAGCGCATCCACGACTCGAGCTGCGCAAGGTGCTCCGGGTTGCTGCGCACTCCCGACAGTGGCACCTGGTGTGCGCGAAAGGTTCCCTCGACGAGGACTCCGTCGACGGTGTGCGGCCCGGTCCACCCTTTCGGGGTTCGGACGATTATCGCCGGCCACCGCACCTCGACGGGGGTGCCACCTGATCGTGCGGCATCCTGGATGGCACGAATCTTACTGTACGAGTTACGTATTGCCTTCTCGAGCGCTGGAAAAACAAGACGGGGGTCGTCGCCGGATACTACGATCGGCTCCCACCCTTGCCCGTGCAGGAAGTCGACGATGTCCTCGTCTTTACTGCGTCCGAATACCGTCGGACCGGCGATCTTCGCGCCGTTGAGATTCAGAATCGGCAGGACAGCTCCGTCGCGGCGCGGGTTGAGGAACGCGGGTAGCTTCCACGAGCCGGCAAGTGGCCCGGTCTCCGCCTCACCGTCGCCGATGACACACGCCACGGTCAGATCCGGCCGGTCGAATGCTGCTCCGCCAGCATGCACCAGTGCATACCCGAGTTCACCGCCCTCGTGGATACTGCCCGGTGTCTGCACGCTCACGTGGCTGGGAATGCCACCGGGCGTGGAGAACTGACGACACAGGCGGTGCACACCCTCGGTATCCCGCGAAACACGCGGATAGATCTCGGAATACGTGCCTTCGAGATATGTCGATGCAACTAGCGCTGGCCCGCCGTGGCCCGGACCCGTCACGTACAGCCAGTCCGCATCGGTGTTCTTGATCTGACGGTTGAGCAGCGTGTAGATCATCGACAGGCACGGACTGGTCCCCCAATGTCCCAGCAGACGCGGCTTGATGTGCGCCGCCTCGAGGGGCGCACGGAGCAGCGCGTTGTCCTTCAGATAGATCTGCGCCACGGTCAAATAGTTGGCCGCTGCCCACCACCTCAAATCGAGGTCCAGATCTTCAGTCCGGTACTCGTGATCAGTCACGTGGATCCCTTCCTTTGCGCACATGTCCCCCAACTGTCCCCCACTTAGGTCAACACTAGGGTGATTTCTGGTGACGGAGGGGATGCGCTAGTCTTGGACCCGCCCACAGGCGCGCCGGATTTTAAGAGTTACAAGCCCGGCGGGCCCCCGTAGCTCAGGGGATAGAGCGTTCGCCTCCGGAGCGAAAGGTCGCAGGTTCGAATCCTGCCGGGGGCACACATATTTCCCGTTGCACTGGACGCCTCTCAGACGTCGAATACGTTCCAGCAGATACTGTTTCGCAGTCGCTGATCGTCGAGGACCAGGTCGCGAATTGCTGACGGAAGCTGAGCGCACTGCCACTGGTATTCATCGCTACCCGCAACCTTGCTCTTCGTTTCCGGTACCGCAGCCCGGGCGGCCTTGATCGCGTAAGCCGCAGCTCCCAACTCGTGCGCGGCCACGTGTGCCACCACTCCAGCTTGACCAGCGGCGTACGCCGCGTGCCGGGCGGCACCACTCATCTCTCTCGCGGCGCCCATCGCGTGCCCACCGGCGGCACGAGCGTCCATCATCCCGAGCTCCCCGCGCGCCCAAGCATGCGCAGACTCGATGGCTTCCCGCGGTCGCGAATCGTCAGGCTGGACCGACTCGAATAGATGCAGGACGTGTTCAGCACAGGACGCCGCCCACAACGCGAGTAGGTGATGATCCGAGTCGGTCAGCACTCCCCCGCGACGAATTGTGATGAATCGAGGGTCCCGTACTTTCGGGAGGATCATCTCGAGCGCTCCTTGGTAGCCAGGTTCGGGGTGTTCTGGTGTCGGTCGTTGATTTGCTCAGCGAGTATGTCAGCGTGGCCAGCGTGTCGCGCCACATTCTCGATCATTCCCTCAGCGCATCGAATTACCCCAAAACTCAACTGCGCCAAACATACCCAGCAAGACTGGGCACCATGTAAATACATCGAAATAGTCACGAGACGGGATAGCCGTCAGATGCCGGTACGTTTCGTTCACTCCTGAAGCAACCAAGTTGGCCATAAAGCCGGACGATCTGTCGGTGACTCCAAACAAGAAGGATTCGCCCTGGCAAAGAGCAGCGATATATTCCAAAACTATGAACGCGAGACGCGACGCAGCGGATCATGAGATCCATGCTCGAGCTCCGGCCAAACTGTGAATGCTGCGACAAAGACCTGCGGGTTGATGCCCCTGCGGTGTACATCTGCACCTTCGAATGCACGTGGTGTCAGGACTGCGTCAATGGATTTCCAGACGGTAGGTGCCCGAATTGCGGCGGCAACCTCGTCGTCCGGCCTATTCGGCCTACAGCACTGCTTCCGGCGAATCCGCCCTCACGCATCCGCGTCTTCAATCCCAAATGCAAAACTTCACTGTTCCGCTGAAATGTCCGGTCGGTTGACTCGGCCCAGTTCCACGAGTCGTTGCATCAACACTTAGATGCGGGAGGCGGTGTCGCGGTTTTCGATGGCAGCAGCGCTTCCATCACCGGATCCACTGCGGTAGTGCGTCCGGTCATGTGTCCCGCTCCTTCGTGTCCGTATCCCGTTCTCCAAGTGGAGGTTTGACCGGCATCACCAGGGTGGTGAGATCACCGTGGTCGGCTGAGCGGATGGTGGCCGGCTCCCCGGGCCCCCTGAGGTCAAGCAGTACATCTGCTCCTATCGCGGTAGAGAGCGCCGGATACAACGTGGCCATTTCGAAGAAGACCTCGGTCGAGGGTCCGGTGACGCGGGCCGACAGGCGAGTGCCACCATGCTGCCCTCGGTGAATGGCCGATACCGTGACGGCGTCTTGTTCGACATGCAGCACGATGTGATCGGCTGATCGTTCTTCGATTGCCCGCAGAAGAACAGCTTTGGAGACTTCGACACGGGTCGTTGCGGGTGTCAGACCGGCGAGCATCAGCTGGTAGTCCGGAAAAGGCTCGGCAAGCAGTCGACAATGGAGATCATCTCGATCCCGCAACCGCATCCAAATCCCATGGTCGGAGGCGTCGATACGAACCAGCGAGGCACGCCGAAGATCCGGCAAGTGTCCACGCAGATCATCGGCGTTCACCGTCGCAGCCCAGTTCACAGGTGCCGCCTCGGCAGAGACGAGGGTGCGGATGGAAAGACGATAACGGTCTGTGGCGGTCAAGATTACTGCTCCGGCAGCAACGTCGAAGTGGACGCCGTTGAGCACAGCAAAATCCGGTTCGTGGGTAGTCGCTGTCAGAACTTGCTCGATCGCCGCCGTCAACACGGGTCCGCGTAGTGAGGCAACATGCGACGCTGCTCCCGGAGCCAACGACGCCCTGATGCGGGCCGCTTGTCGCCGCACGGCCAGGGCGTCATCAACCACTGCGTTGACGTGAGTGTCGATAAGTCTGTCTGCCTCATCGTGGTCAGCATCGAGGACCGACTGAGACAACATGAGAGGCATGCCGATCTCGCGCAGTTGCCTGAGCAGAACAGCGGGTTCGAGCTGAGCTTCCTGATAGGACCGATACCCAGTAGTTGGGTCCACCTTCGCAGGCAGCAGCAGTCCTGAATCGGCATAAAACCGCAACGCGCTCGCTGTCAGACCACTCCGTCGCGCGAACGACCCAATCGACATCAACTCAGAATCAGACACCTCGACATCATCGGGCTTCGACCTAGCTGAAGGTCAAGCAAGGCGGCATTGCCACGAACGTCATGATCCGTAAACGCTTCTCGGCCCTCAGCGCTGGGCGTCTGGTGGAAAGATCTCGAACGGTTCCCCGGATGCCCACTTTTGAGACCATTCCCAGAGCGGCTCCAGGGCTCGACTCAGCTGAAACCCGGCGAAGGTCAACTCATAAGTGCGTGCTGCATTCTTCTCTACGATCTTCGCTTCTTGAAACTGCCTCAGTCGCTCCGACAGCATGCTCGACGAACAGTTGGAGCGCATCAGGTAGGCGGACTGATTCGCACTCGATGGCAGCAGTTGAACTACGAAACCGGGAACCTCGGATTTCCTACTACTCGTGAAATCCCCACTCGCCGCCCGGGCTCGCTAAACAGATTCGAAGGCGGGAACGTTTACTACAAGCAGAACGCTACAGCGGCGTACAACGTCCAAGGCCAGATTCTACAGAAATGGGGCGGTCTCGACTACGAGGTCGGCACCCTGGGATTCCCGGCAAGTAACGAGGCGGTCATCAAGAATAACGGTCGCTTCAACTCTTTCGATGGGGGATCAATCTACCGGTCAGGCGCAACTGGCGCTCGAACCGTCTGGGGCGAAACTGGCCGATACTGGGGTGAGAACAATTGGGAAAATGGCCCGTTCGGCTATCCAACCAGCGATGAATACAACTTCAACGGCCTCGTCCGACAGAACTATCAGGGTGGAAACATCACGTTCACGCCGGTGACCATCCCCATCAACGCTGAAGACGCAGTGCCAGGTACCCCGAGCATCCCGGGCACCGATGCCCGGGCACAGAGCTCGGATCCCGCACTCCAAGAACCAACCGCTGACGCGGAAAGCAGCGAGATAGCACCTACTTCAGGACTTGAGGAACCGGCCATCGAAGAACCTGCCATCGATGCGGAAAGCAACGAGCCCGCAGCTGCTCCTGTAATGCCACCGACAGAGGGACGGCTTCCGCCCCGGCCGGAGGAAATCAAGGCGGGGTCCGAACCCATGAGCCCATCGGAAATGCAGGCGCGCTTACTCGGTGGTTTCTGTGTATTTGGGACGTATGGAGGTCCGGGAGGCGCATGCCGAGGCGGTGCGACGTTGGATGTCATGTTCTGCGTGGGTGCTCTGGTGGCTGCGGTTGCCGGAACTTATTTCGCCGCAGGCAAAATTCTGAAGTTGAAG
>JBBSSG010000128.1:0-10678 GCA_038242295.1 Mycobacteriales bacterium
AAACATTTCCGATCTGGAGTGGATGAGCCCGGAGACGCGGCGCAAAGCTCTCGACAAACTCGACAAATTCACCCCGAAGATCGGCTACCCCGATCGCTGGCGTGACTACGACGCGGTCGAAATCGACGCGGGCGACCTCGTCGGTAACTATCGCCGCGGATACGTCGCCGAGTACCAGCGCGAACTCGACAAGCTCGGGGGTCCCGTCGACCGCGACGAATGGTTCATGACGCCGCAAACCGTCAACGCGTATTACAACCCGGGCATGAACGAGATCGTTTTTCCCGCGGCCATCCTGCAGCCGCCGTTCTTCGATGCCGAAGCCGACGACGCCGCCAATTACGGCGGAATCGGTGCGGTGATCGGTCACGAAATCGGCCACGGCTTCGATGATCAGGGCGCGAAGTACGACGGCGACGGAAACATGGTCGATTGGTGGACGGATTCCGATCGCACCGAGTTCGGCAAGCGCACCACCGCGCTGATCGACCAGTACAACCAGTTCGAGCCGAAGGCTCTGCCGGGCCACCACGTCAACGGTGAGTTCACTATCGGGGAGAACATCGGCGATCTCGGCGGACTGTCCATCGCGGTCACAGCGTACGAGATAGCGCTGGGAAGCAAGGACGCTCCGGTGCTGGATGGGCTTACCGGTCTGCAGCGAGTGTTCTTCGGCTGGTCACAGGTATGGCGAACGAAGGCTCGCGACGAAGAGGCGATCCGTCGCCTCGCGGTTGATCCGCACTCGCCGCCGGAGTTCCGATGCAATGGCGTCGTACGCAATTTGGACAGTTTTCACGAAGCGTTCGACGTAAAGCCCGGGGATGCGTTGTACTTGGCTCCAGAGGAACGCGTCAAGATTTGGTAGTCGCTCCGCGCATGTGAGTGCGAAGCCATAGAGTGCTATGGATTCGCACTCACATGCCCATCGCAGGAAGGGTCGGGAATGAAAGCTCGAATCAGGTGGATCGCTGCGCACGGCTTCGTGCGCTACGGAGCCAAGAAGGCCGCACAAGCCGGGGACATGCAGGCCATGCTCGTCGCCGATCCGGCCACGCGCACCAATCCTCGGCAGGTATTCGAGAGAATCCGCGCGGCTGGGCCTATGGTGAAGACTCGGATATCGAACATCACCGTCGATCACCAACTCGTCCACGACCTGCTGCGTTCCGACGATTTCCGGGTTGCCGAACTCGGCGCCAACCTTCCGGCGCCGCTTCGCTTCATCGAGAAAAAGACGAGACCGAAGGCGCTGCACCCGCTCAAGCCACCGTCGTTGCTGTCGGTCGAACCGCCCGACCATACTCGCTACCGCAAGCTTGTGACCTCAGTGTTCACCCCTAGGGCCGTCGCGAAGATGCGGGAGATGGTGCAGGAGAAGGCCGACAGTCTGCTCGACGAGCTCCACACAAAAGGCAGCGAAGTCGATATCGTCGACGCCTACTGCTCGCAGCTGCCGGTAGCGGTCATCAGCAGCATCCTCGGCGTACCCGACAGTGAGCGCCAGCGAATTCTCGAGTTCGGTGAAGGTATCGCGCCGAGCCTCGACGTCGGACTTTCGTGGTCGCAGTTCAACATCGTCGAAAACGGTCTCGAGCAGTTCGATGCCTGGCTCGGCGGCCATATTGCCGAGCTACGCCGCAATCCCGGCGACGACCTGATGAGCCAGCTGATCGAGGCCACCGAAGACGGCGTGGGTTTGAACGACGAGGAACTCCGCGCAACAGCAGGTCTGGTGCTCGCCGCTGGATTCGAGACGACCGTAAATTTGCTCGGCAGCGGCATTCGGTTGCTGCTCGACAACCCTGATCAGCTCGAGATTCTGCAACAGGACCCCGTCCATTGGCCTACGGCAGTGGACGAGATGCTGCGGCTCGAATCTCCTGTCCAGATCACCGCCCGAATGGCCAAGCACGACGTCGTCGTCGAGGGCGTCCCCGTATCGAAGGGCGCTCTGGTGGTTCTGGTGCTTGCCGGGGCCAACCGCGACCCCAAGGTGTTCAACGATCCATACCGCTTCGACGTGACCCGGGCGAACGCAAACAAGCACCTTTCGTTCTCGGGTGGGCGCCACTACTGCCTTGGCGCATCGCTCGCGAAAGCCGAAACCGAAGTGGGATTGAAGACCCTGTTCGACCGATTCCCGCACCTGCAATCCGCGGGTGAGGGAATTCGACGTGATACCCGGGTCTTGCGCGGCTGGGCGTCGCTGCCCGTCGACCTCGGACAGCCTGCTTCTACAGTCGCGCCCCTGTAGCCGAGGAGAAGAAAAGCACCTCGTCGAGCTTGGGCGCGGGCTGGACGGCCTGTGCCCAGCTCGGCCACAGGTTCATCGGTTACTGCCGTGAACCACCGCCTCAGCGGTTCCAGTCGCCCAATCCGTCGGAGCCGTTGAGTGTTCCGCCGCCGGTATTCACGACGACGACGGGATCGCCCTTCTTGGTGTTCTCGAAGAACCATTGGCCGTCCGCAGTACTGACGTTGAGGCAACCGTGGCTGACGTTTTCGGATCCTTGTGAACCGACCGACCACGGGGCGGCATGAATGAAGATGCCGCTGTACGAGATACGTGTCGCGTACTCGACGTAAGTGCGGTAGCCCTCGGGCCCGTCGACTGGGACGCCATAGGTGGATGAGTCCATGTACATGTCACGAAACTTTTCGCCGACGATGTAGGTGCCATTGGGTGTCTCATGGCCTAGCTTGCCGAGCGAGGTGGGCATGGTGCGAACAACTTCACCGTTGCGGGTGACCGTGATCGTCTTTGTCGCGTCGTCGGCGGTGGTGATCAGCGAATCTCCGGTGGAGAAGTCAGCCCGCGCACCGCCCGCTTCGACAGTCACCAATGTGTTTGCGGGATAGAACTCGTTGGGCAGCCACCGCACCTGGGCGTCGTTGATCCAGTAGAAGTGGCCGTCGACGGCTGGCGATGTGGTGACGCGAATGGCTCGCTCAGCTGCCGTGCGGTCACCGATCGTCTCGTCGAATTTGATCGCGATCGGCTGTGCAACGCCGACGACCTCGCCGCCGTTCGGGCTGATCGAGGGAGCGGAGAACGGTGCCGGCTCGACTCGCTGGAAAGGCGCTTCTGGCGCCGGCAGCATCGGGACCGAAGACCCGGGCAGAGCAGGCAAGCCAGGCAGACCAGGAGGAGCAGGCAGCGCCGGCAAGCTGGGCGCTTCGGGTCCACCGGGCCACAAGGGATCGGCCTGGGCGGGGGCGACGAGGGCAGCAGTGCCGATGAGCGCTACGGCCACGAGCGACAACCGAGCGGCGAAACGACGCGGTAATCGAAGAGCGAATGCCATTACTTTCCCGATCCATCCTGATAGCGAGGTGGCTCGGGATGAACAGCCCGAACACGGTAAGAACCTAATTCCATTAATACACACAGTGCGGTCAATGGCTAATCCATTATTGCGCGTTGAGAACTCCTGCATTCTTCGCAAGCGACCGCACCTGGATTGCCGATACGACAAGGAGTAGACCGAACAGCAGGGCAAATACTCCCACCAGCCAGACGATACCCAGGATGCCGCCGCCCGGAAACAAAACCAATATGGCGCCGAAAATGAGTTCCAGAACACCTGCGAGAAGGAGCATTGCCCAGTGTGCTGCGCCGTCGAGTTTCCGTAAACGAATGGCTCCGGCGATTTCGAGAATTCCGCCCATGATCGCCCATACTCCGATCACGAATACGGCTGCGAGTGCAGTTATCTCCGGCCAAACGAACGCGATGATTCCGGCGACGAAGGAGACGATGCCGCCCAGCAGCCACCACACCCAACCGGACTCGACAGCGCGGGCCCGAATCGACCTGAAAATCGCGGAGATTCCATCGACGATCGCGTAGGCGCCGAATACGATGACCAGCGCCCAGACTGTGACCCCGGGCCACGTCAGGGCGACGATCCCAAAAATGATGGCGAAGACGCCGCGCAGCAGGACAGCCCACCACAGGTCCTTGCCTATCCGGAGAAGTGCCGCTTCATTGTTGGCAAACTGAGTGGCCATAGGTGGACTCGCTCTCTACTCGGGCAAAGCGACGACGAAACTCCACGTGTCGACTCCGTCGGACAAGCACACCTGCCCAGTGGTCACATTGACGGCTATACCGGGTCCGGCATCGCACCGAACGCCCTCCTCGAGGGTTCCCACGAAGGTCTGCCCCTGCGCCAACGACACTGCAAGCGCAATTGCGCCCGGATCTGGCGAAACGATGGACACGGCGTTGAACCCGAATGCACCGGCAAGGACCAGACCGGATACCGATTCGCCAGCAGCAACTGCGCCGTCGAGTGCCAGCCCGACTGCACCGCCGCCTGCTTCGGCACGAGCAAATGCGACGGCGTCGATTGCTCGGGCATATGCACTACTGGTCGCGTCGGTGGCTGATCCGCAGGCGACCGCTTCGTCGGCGATCATAGCGTCCGTCCCGGGCGCGAAGGCACACGTCAGGTCGGCCGCTTGTGCACTCCCGGGCGAGCACACAGCGCCGGCGACGCCGAGCACACCCGCGAATGCCAGGAAAGCCGAGCCCTCCACAACTTTGCGCATGAACACGGCGAAGACATCCCTTCTTCTGTGAGCAATCTTTACTCGTATTTGGATTGTGCCACTACAGTCGATAAGAAGCATGGCCTTCGGCGGCCAACATGCATTCCGTCGAGCCACCGGCGGCTGAATTTCGTCGACTCGGATGCACGCACGCCGAACTCTTGGGGCCAGTTCGCACGGCTGCCCGAGTTTCGTTTTGCGGACTGGTCGGCTCTCGGGAGGGGTGGGCGTCAGGATGAATCAATCGTCGTCTGGCATTGGACGCGTAGTGGTAGTCGTGCCGGTTCACAACGAAGAAGCTCTGCTCGAGGACTGCTTGAGCTCACTGTGCTCAGCAGTCGACAACGCCGCCGCACACCACAACGCCGGCGTGCGGGTTTCGATCGATACACAGGTGATCGTGGTTCTCGATGCCTGTGTCGACGCTTCGGCCGAGATTGCGCTCGCCCGAGCAGCAGAGGGCTTGTGCACAATTATCGAGATCGATGAGCGCTGTGTGGGTGCTGCCCGCGCTCAGGGCTTCCTCGCCGCCGGCGGCAGTCCAGCCGACGTGGGCAATTCAGCCAGGGGCGATGACTATGGCGCTAGCACGTGGTTCGCGACCACCGACGCCGACAGCGCTGTCCGTCCCGATTGGTTGTCCTCGCAGCTCGTTCATGCCCGACGCGGCGCTCGGGTGGTCGCGGGAACTGTGCTGGTCGATCTCGACACTTCCGGCGACGCCGGTGCCGCCGCCACAGCCGCGATCTATCACTCGGGTTATCGCCATCGGCCCGGTCACGGGCATATTCATGGCGCGAACCTCGGCATTCGCTCGGACGTCTACTGGAGTGTTGGCGGCTTCGACGCAGTCGAGTCCGATGAGGACGTCGGCCTGATTCACCGTCTCGAGCAGGCGGCGATTCCGGTGATGTACGCCTGCGATTCACCGGTAACGACCTCGCCGCGCCGCATCGGACGGGCACCCGACGGCTTTGCGGGCCACCTGCGATCGATCGAACTGGCTGTGACGCCGTGAACTCGGGGCCGAGCGCGGACATAACGGCGCGCCTGAAGCAGTGGATCGCCGACGAGGCTGCCGACCTTCCCTTGCCGGGGAGCGGTCGTACCGCAGTGCGATTGAAGTCGCTCTCGGTGCTCGCGCGGCAGAACACCGTTCTCGGACGCCTCGCCGAGGCTCATGTCGACGCCCTCGCAATTCTTGCCGAGCTCGGCGGCCCGACACCGGTGGGCGGGCAGATTTGGGGCGTGTGGGCAGCCGAACCGCCGACCCCTGTGTTGGAGGCCTCGCATGGCGTCCATGGATGGCACCTGACCGGAGTCAAACCGTGGTGTTCAGGTGCACATCTATGCACTCACGCCCTTGTCACCGCGCGCGTCGCCGGCCGGTCCAGACTGTTCGCCGTCGATCTCGGCCAAGAGGGTTGCCGGCCGATCCCACACACGTGGAATGCCATCGGGATGTCCGAAAGCGATTCTGGCGCGGTAAGTTTCGAGAACGCATGGGCGGAGCCTGTCGGCGATAGCGGGGCATATGTCGAGCGACCAGGATTCTGGCACGGTGCGATAGGAGTCGCAGCGTGCTGGCTCGGAAGCGCGTGCGCTGTCGCCGATACCGTGCATGCAGCGGTTCGGTCCGGAGCCGATATCCACGCAACCACTCACCTCGGCGCGATCGCAGCATCGCTCGGCGCTGCATCGAGTGCCTTGAACACAGCGGCGGCAGATATTGATTCTGATCCAGCTGATTCCCGGGGCCACGGACGCACGCGTGCTCGGATCGTGCGAGCGGTCGTCGAAAGCGCCGCCACGGACTGCATAGATCGAGCCGGGCGTGCACTCGGAGCGGCACCCCTGTGCACCGACAGCGATCATGCCCGACGCGTCGTAGATCTCACCGTCTACCTCAGGCAGAGTCACGCGGAGCGCGACCTTGCCGCTCTCGGAGAAGATATTGCGAAGGAGAACAATCCGTGGTGAACAAAAGGTCTCTCGACATTGCCACCCATGGGACTCCAGAGTCGCAATGGCGGTCGTGGAACCAAGAATACAGTCCTTTGGATTTGAGCAGTTGTCGCGAAATGATCGTCGTCGCACCTCATCCCGACGACGAAGTACTAGGCGTCGGGGGCTTGATGTCGATCGCTGCCGCATCCGGCGTTCGAGTGTCGGTCGTCTCGGTCACCGACGGTGGGGCCTCGCACCCGGGGTCCCCTACGATCACGCCAGAAGAGCTCGTTGTCGAGCGTCCCCGCGAATCTCGCCGAGCGTTGGCCCACCTCGGCGTCGACATCGATCCGATTCGTCTCGGCTTTCCCGACGGGTCACTGGCAGAGCATGAACAAGAGCTGACGCATGCCCTCACCCCGCTTCTTTCGGGCGGGCCGGGGACGTGGTGTGTGACGACGTGGCGCGGCGATCAGCATCCCGACCACGAAGCGACCGCGCGAGCGTGTCTGGCTGCAGCGCGGCCAGCAGGAATCGCGGTGCTCGAGTATCCCGTGTGGATGTGGCATTGGGCTCACCCCGGCCACCAGGAGGTTCCCTGGGAGCGGGCGTTCGGCATCGAACTCGATGAGCACACCGTCGGGTGCAAGCAGGCAGCCGTAGCGGAGTTCAGAACTCAGGTCGCGCCACTATCGGACCATCCGGCAGATCGCGCGGTGCTCCCGCCGCACATCACGGATCGGCTCGTTCGCCCCTACGAAGTTGTGTTCGCATGAGTATTTCGCGCGAGTACTTCGATGCCGCGTACTCGGACAATGCAGATCCTTTTCGATTGAGCAACAACTGGTACGAAGAGCGCAAATACGCCATCACGCTGGCATCGCTACCGCAGCCGCGGTATCGCCGGGCGCTCGAACCTGGATGTTCGATCGGACTGTTGACCGAAAAGCTCAGCACGCGATGTGACTCGCTGACCTCGACCGATGTGGTCGACAGCGCGCTGGAGACAACCCGGTCCCGGGTGGATTCGACGTTGGTGCAGCTGCTGAAATGGTCGTTGACGGACGACTGGGGAATAGTCAGCGGCGGCGAACCGTTCGACTTGATCGTGCTCAGCGAGATCGGTTACTACCTCGACGCAGACGATTTGCAGGCCGCCGCCGCTTCGGCAGTGGCCTGCCTCGCGGCGGGTGGAACGTTGCTGGCGGTGCATTGGCGTCATCCTGTTGCGGACTATCCGCTCTCCGGGGATCAGGTGCACGCTGTCATCGGGGCCACCGCAGGGCTGACGCGATTGTGTGGATACGTTGACGACGATGTGATACTCGAAGTCTTCGTCGGGGAGACCGAAGCACCTGTGTCGGTCGCAAGAGCGGAGGGCTTGGTATGAACAGTGAAATGACGCGAAGCTACGACAGTGGCGGCCTCGAATCGATCTTGGGGCCCGGAAGTTTGCACACAGATTTCGCGCCGATCGTAGATCTGTCGACTATGGAGACCATCGCCTACGAGGCAATCGTCAGCGGTCCCACCGATTCGGCCTTCCGCGATCCTGTCGCGCTTGCCTCGGCAGCGCGGGCAATGGATCTGACCGTCGATCTGGATCTTGTTCGCTGGGCCGGCGCTCTTGACGGCGTCCAGGGTTCTTCGGCCGCCCGCGATCTTCCGTTGTTCATTGCCATCGACCCCGATACCCTTCCCCATCTGCCCGACCGAGGTGACTCGGAGGGTGGCACTGCGGTGCTCCAACTCGACGAGACATCTCTCATCCGTAGGCCCGCCCAACTACTGCGAGCTGTCGCCGATGTGCGGCGCCTGGGGTGGACGATCGCGGTGGACCATGTCGGCATGCGGCCGGAATCATTGGCTCTTCTTTCGTTACTGGAGCCCGATGTTGTAAAACTCGATCGAACTCTCATCACGTCGAGGCCGAGCCAATTGATGGCACGAGCGGTCAATGCCGTTGCTGCATATACGGAACGAACCGGCGCGATCGTCATGGCGGAAGGAATCGACACCGAAGCAGGTGTGGACATCGCGCTGGCACTCGGCGCGACAGTAGGCCAGGGGCGGTACATCACCCAGCAGAGTCGAGCACCGGTAGAATTTTCGAAACGCTTGTCTCCGTTGCACTTTCGGACCCCGGCAGGTCGCGGTTCGCTGCCCCGATCCTCACCCTATCAACTCGCGACGGCGGGGCGGGATTCGAAGCCGTCCACGAAACGTCTTCTGATCGAGGTCAGCAAGGGACTCGAGTCGATCGCAAGTGCGAGCCTGCAGACTGCGGTAATACTCGGCGCGTTCGAGAAAGCCGAGCATTTCACGCCCCACACGGCCCGACGCTGGGAATTGATGGCAACCAGTGCTGCGCTGGTGGGTGCTCTCGCGGCCGGCATCGACCCGGAGCCTGCCCCCAAGGTTCGGGGTGCAGATCTGGAGCCGGACGATCCGGTGTGCGAGGAATGGGTAGTCGTTGTTCTATCGCCGCACTTTTCGGCAGTACTCGCCGCCAAGGACATGAGCGACGGCGGCCCAGACATGCAGCGGCGTTTCTCCTACGTTCTCAGTCATGATCCACAATTGACAGTGGATTGCGCGCGTTCCTTGCTGCTGCGGCTACCGGTGGAGAGAACCGGGCTTTAGCGAATTGCGTCTTTTTCTGCATCCGCGACTACTCGGTGCGCCAGGTCTGCAAGTTTGATGTTGGCGTCCTGGGAGAGCTTGGACAACAACGTGAATGCAGCTTGCGCGCCCAGCTTGTAGCGTTCCATCAGCATGCCTTGGTCTTGGCCTATGACATCGCGACTGGTGAGTGCAGCCCGAATCTGCTCCTCGCGCGCACTGGAAAAGGCGATGGCGGCGTGGGCGGCAAACAGAGACCCGATCGATGTCGTTCACCTCCACTACGGGTGCTGTCCTCGACCCTCATACGAGAGCGCGAAGATAGTTCACAATCATCCGGAACTCGATGACTTTGGATGTCGCTCCAATGTCGTGGGCCTTTCATTGTCCGGGCGACTTTTCGTGGTCCCGGTACCCGAATGCCGTACTCATCGTCTACTGCCATCGCGACGACTGAAGTGCATTGATACAACGGCGAGGTCACGAAGAAATCACTTTGGACAACACGGACCATCCAGCTGCAACTGCAGCCATTTTCAGTCGCTACGGGCTTTGCTGGGCTGGACACGCTTGGGTTCGCCGGGCATCTTCGGATAGTTCGGCGGGTAGGGCATATCGCCGAGGCCATCGACCACATCCCGGGCTGCCAACTCGAGTAAACCGTCGAGCGAAGCCTTCACCTCGCCGAGGCTCGCCATCGGATCCCCACGCCTGGCCAGTAGTGCGGGGACCGTGGCGATGGTGAAATCGTCAGGATGGACATCCGCCAGCTCGGCCCACGTCACAGGGGTCGAGACGGTCGCGATGGGGGTCTTGCGAGCCGAATAGGCCGAGGCGATCGTCCGGTCACGGGCATTCTGGTTGTAATCGAGAAAGACACGCTGGCCGCGTTCTTCTTTCCACCACTTCGTCGTTGCACGATCCCCGCTACGACGCTCGACCTCGCGGGCCAACGCGATACCGGCCCGGCGGACCTCGGTGATCTCCCAGTTCGGCTCTATCGCAATGTAGACATGAAGCCCGCGGCCGCCGGATGTCTTCGGAAACCCAAAGAGTCCAAAGTCGTCGAGAACCGGCTTCAGCACGTCCAACGCGACCGTTCGTGCCTCGTCGAAGCCGGTGCCCGGTTGCGGGTCGAGATCGATGCGCAACTCGTCGGGATGGTCGGTGTCGGGGCATACCGCAGGCCAGGAGTGGAATGTCACCGTCCCCATCTGCGCAGCCCATACGATGTTCGCGGGATGCGTGACCCGCAGAACCTCTGCTGTCCGTCCCGATGGGAACGGCACCGTGGTGCCCTCGAGATGCTCGGGACGCTTGGCCGGGAGCCGCTTCTGGTAGATCTCCGCCCCTTCGACGCCGTCGGGAAAGCGCTGCAGGTAGGTGGGCCGGTCCCACAGCGCGTGCAGGAGTGGAGCCTGCGGAATGACCGAGTTGGGCAGGAGTGGAGCCTGCGGAATGACCGAGTTGGGCAGGAGTGGAGCCTGCGGAATGACCGAGTTGGGCAGGAGTGGAGCCTGCGGAATGACCGAGTTGGGCAGGAGTGGAGCCT
>JBBSSG010000129.1:0-10633 GCA_038242295.1 Mycobacteriales bacterium
ACCTTGGACAGGTCACCGCCGATTACCGCAGTGAGATTGTAAGCGGGGAACTGATCTCCGATTGTCAACAGGGCCATGAGGTCCTCCTCTGTATTGATGCACCATGTGCGCGTTATGCGACCACGCGCTGATTTCGCATGTTGGGGTCGAGACAGCGCGCGGATGCGGCGATCATCGACACGTTCGAGTATGCCAAACCTGGAGCAAAAGTTAAAGGTGATTAGTAGCACTAGACTAATAGGCATGTCTGATCAAAGCTATCAACCGACCCTGTCGCAGCTGCGTTCGTTCGTTGCAGTGGCTCAACACCGCCACTTCGGTACCGCTGCGATCAAGTTGAAGATCAGCCAGCCCAGCCTGTCCCAAGGGCTTGCATCCCTGGAAGCAGGGCTGGGAGTCCAGCTCATCGAACGAAGCACCCGCAAAGTGTTGATGACCAACGCCGGAGCCCACCTGCTGCCGCGCGCGCGGGCAACGCTGGAGGCAGTCGACGGATTCGTTGCAGAAGCATCGGGTCTGGGTAGCCGGTTGTCCGGACCGTTGCGACTCGGTCTCATCCCGACGGTCGCGCCGTATGTCCTGCCAGCACTGCTGGCAGCGCTCGTGACCGAGTATCCAGACGTCACACCGTTCATCATCGAGGACCAGACGGAACGTCTGTTGTCATCGCTCAGCGCTGGGTCGATCGAAGCGGCGGTGGTAGCTCTACCGACCGACAAGTCCGGATTCGCCGAACTTCCGCTGTACACCGAGGATTTCGTGCTTATCGTCCCATCGGGTCACGAACTGGACGGCCGAGACGATCTCCCGCTCTCGGTATTGGCCGATCTACCGATCCTGCTCCTGGACGACGGCCACTGCTTACGCGACCAGACGCTCGACCTCTGCAGATCAGTGGATGCTGCACCCATGTCCAGCGACACGAGAGCGACTTCCCTCGCAACCGTCGTGCAATGCGTCGCAGGCGGGCTAGGGGTGACGTTGGTGCCGAGATCGGCGGTGGCCGTGGAAACGGCCAAAGGTGCACTGGGAATAGCGGAGTTCGCTGATCCGAAGCCAGGCCGCAGCATCGGGTTTGTGCACCGTGCTTCGAGTGCACGCGCCGATGACTACGCGGCGTTCAGTGCTTTGATCGCAAGAATCGGTTCGTACGTTCCCGAATAATGCATGGGCTGTGAGCCATTCGCCGAACTTCTCCGCGCGCTGATCATCCCGCTACGATTGTGATCTCATCGAAGACCACCTCGCCCAGTGCGTTGGACTCGTCCAGGTCGATCGTTCCCTGCAGTGCCCAGCCCTGGTCTCCATCTGGATCCGAGATGATCTGCCGGACCACAGTCTGATCCTTGCCCATTGTGAGATCGAACAGGGCAGGACCGCGAGCAGACGGGCCGGTGCCGATCTCGCCATACTCCTCGAAGTACGGCTCCAAGTCAGCTTCCCAATCCGGACCGTCGTCGAGATCGTCGAGGGTGTCCCAGCGTCTGGCAGCGGCGAGTTCGATTCGTTTGAACATCGCGTTGCGCACGAGTATTCGAAACGCCCGAGGATTCGCCGAGATAGGTCTGGGGACATCAGCCCCGTAGGCCTCAGGTTTGATCAAGGGTGTCTCGCCCGGATCGGTGAGGTTCTCCCATTCGTCCAGCAGACTCGAGTCGACCTGGCGCACCAGTTCCCCGAGCCATTCGGTGACATCCTGAACCTCTTCGGTACGAGCCTCGGGTGGAACCGTCTGTCGCAGCGCTCGGTATGCGTCCGCGAGATACCGAAGAACCAGGCCCTCAGAACGGCTCAGACCGTAATGACTGATCAATTCCGTGAACGTCATTGCGCGTTCGATCATGTCCCGCACGACCGATTTCGGCGATAGCGCGACCTCGCTCAGCCAAGGATGACCACCCCGATAAATTTCGAAAGCCGGGATCAACAACTCGGCAAGGGGTTTCGGCCACGTGACCTCTTCGAGCAGTTCCATGCGCTCGTCGTACTCGATGCCGTCGGCCTTCATCTGTGACACCGCTTCGCCCCGCGCCGCGTGCTGCTGAGCCATCAGGATCTGCCGGGGGTCATCGAGAGTTGCCTCGATGACGGAAACAACGTCCAACGCATGTGTGGGGGAGTCGGCATCGAGCAACTCGAACGATGCCAACGCAAAAGTAGAGAGAGGTTGGTTGAGCGCAAAATCCCGCTGCAGGTCGACGGTCAGTCGTGAGTACCGGCCATCGGCGTCCGGTTCGTCGGACTGCTCCACGATCCCTGCCTTGACGAGTCCCCGGTACAGCGTGATCGCACGAAGGATGTGCTTGCGTTGCGCAGGGCGTGGCTCGTGGCTGTCCTCGAGCAGATGGCGCATGGCGGTGAAACAGTTTCCATCACGGGCGATCACGTTGAGCAGCATCGAGTTGCTGACCGAGAACCTCGACACCAATGGCTCGGGGCTCGCGGCAACGATTCGCTCGAAAGTGGGCTCACCCCACGAGACGAATCCGTCGGGAGCTTTTTTGCGTTGCACCCGCTTGAGCTTCTTCGGATCATCTCCGGCCTTGGCGACGAGTCGCGCGTTCTCGATGTCATGTTCGGGTGCCTCGACGACAACAGTTCCGAGCGTGTCGTAGCCGGCGCGACCGGCGCGCCCGGCGATCTGGTGGAACTCACGGGCCCGAAGTTTTCGCGTGCGTACCCCGTCGTATTTCGTGAGTCCAGTGAACAGCACGGTTCTGATCGGGACGTTGATTCCGACGCCGAGCGTATCGGTGCCGCAGATGACCTTGAGTAACCCGTCCTGTGCGAGTTTTTCCACCAGCCGCCGGTACTTGGGCAGCATGCCGGCGTGGTGTACACCGATGCCGTGGCGGACGAGACGCGAGAGAGTCTTACCGAAACCGGTTGTGAACCGGAACTCGCCGATCGCTTCGGCGATGAGTTGCTTCTCATCTTTCGACGCGACGTTTACGCTGGTCAGCGCCTGGGCCCGCTCCAGGGCGGAAGCCTGAGTGAAGTGAACGACATACACGGGCGCGAGATGAGTGCTGACCAGTTCGGCGATCGTCTCGCCGATCGGCGTCGTGACATACGAGAACATCAGCGGCACCGGGCGTTCGGAACTCGATACCACCGTCGTCGGCCGAGAGGTACGACGCGTCAGATCGTCGCGAAAGAACGAGACATCACCGAGCGTGGCGGACATGAGTAGAAACTGTGCGTGAGGTAGTTCGATCAACGGCACCTGCCAGGCCCAACCCCGGTCGGGCTCGGAGTAGTAATGAAACTCGTCCATCACCACCTGCCCGATATTGGAGTCGGCACCCTGTCGTAGCGCCAGGTTCGCGACGATTTCGGCGGTGGCGCAGATGATGGGTGCACTGGAGTTCACCGAGGCATCACCGGTCATCATCCCGACGTTCTGCGCTCCGAAGATGTCGCACAGCGCAAAGAATTTCTCACTGACGAGGGCCTTGATGGGCGCGGTGTAGAACGTTCGTTTGCCAGCGGCAAGAGCAGCGAAATGGGCACCGACCGCGACCATCGATTTCCCGGAACCAGTCGGGGTGGCGAGGATGACGTTGGAACCGGTAACCAGTTCGATCAGCGCCTCTTCTTGCGCGGGGTACAGCGTCAACCCTCGATCGGACGTCCACGTGGTGAAGACGTCGAATAATGTGTCCGGGTCCTGGGCCGCGTCGGTTGCGGCAGCTGGGACGAGTTCTGAGAGGAGCACACCGAACAGGCTATGGGGCGAACCGTGCATTCACGTCATCGGCCCTGACCGTCATTGCAAGCCTTGGCAGCAAAGCACCGGATAGCTATAGGAATCTACAACTACCCGGTGCACATGCCGACACCGATTATTGGGCTTCCGGCCCCTCTGCGTCAGTAGCGCTGGAGCCATCATCGAATTTGCCCTGCTCGGCAAGGAATCTTTCGAATTCTGCGCCCAACTCGTCTCCGCTGGGCAAGCTCTCGTCACTGGCCAGCAATGTCGATTGTTGTTCTTGTGCGGCCACGAAGGTGTCGTACTGGCGTTCGAGTGCCTTGACCACGGACTGCACTTCTTCGTTGCCAGTGATGTGCTCGTCGATCTGTTCACGGACACGGGCAGCCGCTTGACCGAGCGCCATGAGCGGCAAGTCGAGTCCGCCCACTTCACTGACGTTCTCGAGCAGAGTCTCGGCTGCGCTCGGGTAATCGGTCTGAGAAAGGTAGTGCGGTACGTGTACCGAAAACCCCAGCGATTCGTGGCCGTGCTGCGCCATCCTCAACTCCAGCAACGACGAAGCACTGCCAGGCACCTGTAGCTCTCCCGTCCAGCTTTGGTCGCTGCGAACCAGATCTTTGTTCGACGAGTGTGCCGTCACCCCCAGCGGCCGTGTGTGCGGGATCGCCATCGGGATAGAGCCGAGACCGATGGTCCGACTCACGCCCAGCTGCTCGGCAAGCAGTCGGACCGCAGTGGTGAACTTCTCCCAACGGAGGTCTGGTTCCATGCCTGCCAAGAGCAAAAAGGGTGTCCCGGCATTGTCCTTGACTGCGTAGAGATTCAATTCCGGGGCATCGTAGTCAGAAAAATGATCGGCCTTGAACGTCATCGTCGGGCGCCTCGATCGATAGTCGATCAGTTCATCGATATCGAACGACGCAACCAGTTCGGACTCGAGCGTCTGTCGAAGGTGCTTGGTGGCCAGCTTCACCGCGTGCCCGGCATCCGAGAAGCCTTCGAGCCCATGCACGAGAACTGGGCCGACGCCATCGCCCGAGAACATCTGCGGTGCTGGAAACTCAAGCTCGTACATTTTCGATTTTTCATCCATGCCGGGCTCCTTTCGTTGATTCGCCGAGACGACTGATCGACGCCAAGACCGAAACAGACTTGGAGTTCAAGATACCCGCGCGTGATCGTCTCCCCTGCACTCGACTGTGTGGGTTAAGCGATCGATTGCGCAAGTGCCGCCCATCCATGGTGGACGTCTGCTGTGTGGTGAACGCCCGCGGCGATCCTGTTCATTCCCGTTTGGTTGCCGGAGGGCACGGGTGCAGGCGATGGTGTGAGAGTCGTGGAAGACGGACATACGTTGTGGAAGGCTTTCAATCACGCAGGTATAGCGAATTTCTAAGGAGAACAATGCCTCAGCAAGTACGCGCCGTTGTTGCCAAGACCAAGGGTGAACCGGTGTCGATCGAGACGATCACGATCCCGGATCCGGGTCCGTTCGACGTGGTCGTGAAAATCGCGGCATGCGGCGTGTGTCACACAGACGTGCAGTACCGCGATGGCGGCGTCAACGACGAATTTCCATTTCTCCTCGGACACGAAGCTGCAGGCACCGTCGAAACGGTCGGGGAGGATGTCACCCACGTCGAGGTCGGTGACTTCGTGGTCTTGAACTGGCGCGCTGTGTGCGGTGAGTGCCGTGCGTGCAAGAAGGGCAAACCCTGGTACTGCTTCGACACTCACAACGCATCCAAACCGATGACCCTCGAGGACGGTACCGAATTGACGCCGGCACTCGGGATCGGTGCCTTTGCGGACAAGACCCTGGTGCACCAAGGCCAGTGCACCAAGGTCAACCCCAAATCCGATCCAGCAGTGGTCGGACTGCTCGGCTGCGGCGTCATGGCGGGTCTCGGTGCAGCAATGAACACCGGAAACATTTCGCGCGGTGATTCGGTTGCCGTGATCGGCTGCGGCGGAGTCGGTGACGCGGCGATCGCCGGTGCCCGCCTTGCCGGGGCGACGACGATCATCGCCGTGGATCGCGACAATGGAAAGCTCGAATGGGCGAAGGACCTCGGGGCGACACACACCGTCGACGCCTCTGCGGTGGACGCCGTCGAGGCCGTGCGGGAGCTCACCGATGGTTTCGGAGCAGACGTGGTCATCGATGCCGTCGGGCGACCCGAAACGTGGAAGCAAGCGTTTTACGCTCGCGATCTGGCCGGCACCGTCGTCCTCGTCGGAGTGCCGACACCGGAAATGACGCTCGAAATGCCGTTGGCCGACTTTTTCTCCCACGGTGGTTCGCTGAAGTCCTCGTGGTATGGCGATTGTCTCCCGGAGCGGGATTTTCCACTTCTGGTCGACCTGTACGAGCAAGGACGGTTTCCGCTCGAGAAGTTCGTGACCGAGCGGATCGGCATCGAAGACGTCGAAGCGGCGTTCACAGCGATGCATGAGGGCAAGGTTCTGCGTTCAGTGGTAGAGCTATGAGTATGAGAGTGGACAAGGTGGTTACCTCGGGCACGTTCGCGCTCGACGGTGGTGAATGGGATGTGGAAAACAACATCTGGTTGATCGGCGACGACTCCGAGGTCGTGATCATCGACGCTGCGCATTCTGCGCAACCGATCATCGATGCTGTCGCCGGCCGCACAGTACGGGCAATCGTGTGTACGCACGGCCACAACGATCACGTGACGGTGGCGCCGGAGTTGGCTTCGGCTCTCGATGCGCCGGTTCTTCTTCATCCCGCTGACGACATGCTGTGGGAGCACACTCATCCCGGGGTGCCGCACGAGTTACTGGAAGACGGTCAGCGAATCTCGGTGGCGGGAACAGAGATTCTGGCGATGCATACTCCGGGGCACTCGCCTGGGTCGATGTGTCTGTATCTGCCCGAAGCAGGGGAGCTGTTCTCCGGGGACACATTGTTCTCCGGTGGTCCGGGTGCGACGGGGCGTTCGTTCTCCGATTTCCCGACGATCATCGGATCGATTCGCGACCGGTTGTTCGCGTTGCCAGCCGAGACGAAGGTCAATACAGGGCACGGTGAGGGGACCAGCATCGGCGACGAATCTCCGCACCTGGAGGAGTGGATCAAGCGCGGAAGCTGATTTTGGGCGCGCCTGACGCCGTGGTCATAGCTCGGATGACACAGTAGATCTGGACGTGGACTCCGTGCTGGCTCGGTGCGCGTCCTGTGACGTTTCCGGCTGTGTCGACTGGAGGACTTTCCGTGCTGCGCCCTTCGAATGCTCGTTTGCTTCTGCTGATGATCGGAGCGGCGGCCGCGATTTCTTCGGCTGGATGCGGAGCCGGCGTCTCGGGTACACCCGAACCCGCGGGACAGGAGCGTACGGCGACGGGCACCGGTGCCGAAGCAGACATCGATCGTGAACAGGAGGAGGGCGTCGGTACGGCCCTTGACGCCCTGCTGATCAACCCGTCCGCGTTCCCGGTTCGGTACGAGGCGATCGTATTGCCGCCGCAAGCGATCGCACAGGCAACCCCAGACCTCACCGGCATTCCTGCCGGAGCAGAGGTATCTCCTGCGGGATGCAAACCGAAGGATGTCCAACCGGGCGATGCTGCTCTCATCGTGGGGACCGACAACGCCGACCGGGCGACGATTTCGATCGAGCTCACCAGTGTCGAGGAGCCGTTGTCCGTTCGTGAGACTCAGCTCGAGGAATGCGCTGAGGTCCGCGCGACCAAGGCAGGGGTCACCTCGAATATTCGCTCCACCATCACCCCGGCCCCTCCGATCGATGCCGACGACACATTGGCGGTTCGGCAGACAGTGTCCTCAGGGTCCGGCACCGATTCGGTGACGCAGTCGATGCTGACCTTGATGGCGCAGGTAGGGGACGTCCGAATCGCGGCTACATACATGTCTTTCGACAGCGCGCCACCCGATGCAGCGGCACTCGACCAACTGTTCAAAGCCGCCGTGCAGAAGGTGCGTGCCGGCTAGCACACGCATCCGACAAGTCAGGCTGACCGGATACGCGTGGCGCGGGTTGATCCACAGGATCCGGGGTTGTCCACAGGCCAACTTTCGCGCGAGGTCAGCGCCGCATCGCTGAAAAACGTCCGTGCAGGCTTGCTTCATGACGACGCACTCCGACACCCACCCGCCGCAGCCGACGCCAGAGAAGATCTCTGGCCCAGGCGATCTGATCGCTGCTATTCCGGCGTTATTGGGATTCGTTCCGCATCGGTCGTTGTTGCTGATGTGTATCGACGAGCAGGAACTCGGCCGTCAGACGCTCGGCACAGTCATGCGCCACGATTTGATTCTGGCTGAGCGCGAGGGAGACGCTGGGTGGCGCGGTGGAATTGTTACCCCTGAGATGATCGAGGTCATCGATCGCTATTGCGAGGTGTGCGAACGAAACGACGTCCACACTGCGGTGGCAGTGATAGTCGACGACCGGGCTGCGATCCAGGACAATCGCAACACCGACGATCCGCGATTCGAAAATTTGGCCACCACCCTGATCGACAGACTTTCTGGTCGTGGAACGCGACTCAGTCAGGTATTTCTGACCGCCGACCTCGTCGCCGGCAGTCCATGGTCTTCCCTCACCGGAACTCCGGCACACGGGAGGGTCTCCGATCCGACTCTGTCGCCGATCGCGCTTGCCAATCTCGTCGAGGGTCGACGGGTGCACTCGTCTCGCAGTGCGTTGGAGGATGTTCTCGCACCGGTCGACAGTGCACTGAGCGTCGAGGTAGCCGAGTGCATCGAGGCCGCACGAGAAAGTGACAACGGCACGGATAAGCAACGATTGAGCCGAATAGTCGCACAAATTTCGGCGTGGGCGGCTACCTCGTCGGATCGACCGGCCGTCGTCGAACTACCGCCGACGAAAGTCGCGGAGTTCGGAGTGGCTCTGACACATTTGATGGTCAGGGATGGTTTGCTTGCGATGGCGTTGACAGCCAGCGTCGACATTGCAGAACAGCTGTGGACATTCCTGATGAAACTACTGCCAGCTCCCGAGCGAGCTTGTGCGGCTACACTTCTCGGTTTCAGCGCGTACTCACGCGGTGAGGGAGCGCTGGCGGCTGTTGCTATCGATATTGCTCTGGACGCAGATCCCGACTATTCACTGGCCCGGCTGCTCGATCGATCCCTGCTGGCAGGAGCGAAGCCTGACATGATCCGCGAAGTGGCCCTGAGCGGCTACGCGGTAGCCGAACTCTGTGGTGTTCGGCTACCGCCTCCGTTCGATTGATTACCGGGAAGGCGACGCTGCGTGCGACCGATCACCGATGCTCTTCAAGAACGTCCACGCATCCGAAACGATGACGTCGAGATCGGTGAATTGGGGCCTCCACCCCAATCCCGCGACAGCTCGGTCGCTCGACGCGATAAGAACGGCTGGGTCGCCTGCTCGCCTCGGAGCTTCCTCGACGGTGATGGGTAGTCCGGTCACCCGTTTGCATGCATCGATCACCTGAGTGACGGAAAAGCCGGTACCACTCCCGAGGTTGTAGATCCGGTGCGTCCCTGCTTCGGATGACTCCAGGGCGAGGATATGAGCTTCGGCCAAGTCCTGCACGTGGATGTAGTCGCGAACAGCCGTGCCATCCTCGGTAGGCCAGTCGGTGCCGAAAACCGAGATTTTCTCTCGTTGCCCCAATGCTGTCTGTAAAACGAGCGGAATCAAGTGCGTTTCTACAACCCGGTTCTCGCCGAATTCTCGGTATGCACCCGCAACATTGAAATAACGAAGGCTGGTGGCGGCAAGACCATACGCGTTGGCGTACGACGTGATGGCGTGATCGATAGCGAGCTTTGTCGCACCGTATGGGTTGGTCGGCGCGGTTGGCATGGCTTCGGTGATGGGCGTTTGCTCGGGCTCGCCGTATGTTGCCGCAGTAGAAGAGAACACCAACCGTGGAGTGTTCGACGTCCGCATCGCGTCCAGCAGCGAGAGGGTGGTCACGACATTTCCCGACCAATACTTCGCCGGTGAGACAACGGATTCACCGACGAGCGACTGCGCTGCGAAATGGAGAACACCGTCGAATCCCGCGCCGTCGAGGACTGTGGCTGCGGCATTCTTGATGTCCGCTTCGACGAAGGTGCATTGCGCGGGAACAGCGTCGCGATTGCCGGTGGAGAGATCGTCCACCACCACCACTTCGTGTCCGCGGTCAACCAGCACTGCGGCGCACACGCTACCGACATAGCCAGCGCCGCCGGTTACCAAAAGTTTCACTTCTCGTCTCCTCATCGATCCAGGGGACAGGGGGCCGGGGTCGCACGGTGAAGCCGGCCCCGCGCCCCGATGTGAATTCTTCAGACCTACTCGACCTGAACCGCTAGACCTGCTTCACCTGAACTGCATGGGCCATCTCTTGCGATATGTCGACTTCACCATGGCCGGGCACAGTGATCGTGACAGTTCCAGGCTTCGCCTCGACCGTAACCCGGGCGTCGGGAACCACGCCTGCTTCTCGCAACTGGGAGATAACTTCGGGATCGGACTGAACGTATTCGGCCAAGCGGCGGACCACGACTGCGGTGGTCTGCCCGTGTGGCAGGTCGGTCAGCCGGACGAGATCCTCCTGTACCGGCGTGGCGTGCCCGAGACCCAGCTCTTCCAGACCAGGAATGGGGTTTCCATACGGCGATGTCGTCGGGTTGTTCAGTACCGTGACGAGGCGGCGCTCTACTTCTTCGCTCATGACGTGCTCCCACCGGCATGCCTCAGCGTGAACGTCTTCCCACCTGAGTCCGATGATGTCGACCAATAGACGCTCGGCCAGGCGATGCTTGCGCATCACCGAAACGGCCAGTGAACGACCCTTCTCGGTCAGCTCGAGATGGCGATCGCCGGCCACCGACAGCAGACCATCGCGTTCCATTCTGGCCACGGTCTGACTGACAGTGGGACCACTCTGTTC
>JBBSSG010000130.1:0-10623 GCA_038242295.1 Mycobacteriales bacterium
CGAACGTTGCTCCACTCTCGGCGTCGACTGGGTGGCCGCCGATCCACAACTTCGCTGGAATGGACTCGATGAGTGCGTTGGTCTCCATTCATCGAGTGTGCCCCTGCGCACGGAGCAACAAACAGGAGTGGCCGACAAACAAGAAGGCACGCATGAGGCACGCCAGCGTATTAGGGTTGACGAATATGAGCGGTGACATCACGGGTAGCGAAGCCTGGACGAATCTGAAGGCCCACCACGACTCCATCGGCAATACCCACCTTCGAGCCTTGTTCGCCGAGGATCCCGAACGCGGACGCGAATTCACGTTGTCTGCGGCCGACCTGTACATCGACTACAGCAAGCATCGAATCACCAATGAGACCGTCTCTCTTCTGATCGAGCTCGCCCGCGCCGCCGACGTCGAGGGCCACCGTGACGCGATGTTCGCGGGCAAGCATGTCAACACCTCCGAGGACCGCGCTGTTCTACACACTGCACTGAGGTTGCCCGCCGATGCCACGTTGCAGGTCGGCGACCAGAACATCGTCGGCGATGTCCACGAGGTCCTCACGCGCATGGGTCAATTCACCGATGGGGTGCGTTCGGGCGAGTGGGTCGGAGCGACAGGGGAGAAGATCGAGGTCGTTGTCAATATCGGTATCGGTGGCAGCGATCTCGGCCCCGTCATGGTCTACGACGCGTTGCGCCATTACGCCGACGCCGGCATCACGGCGCGGTTCGTCTCCAACGTCGATCCCGCCGATATGGTCACAGCACTCGACGGTCTCGATCCTGCGACGACGCTCTTCATCATCGCCTCGAAGACGTTCTCCACTCTCGAGACGTTGACCAACGCCACCGTTGCGAGGCGCTGGCTCGTTGCCGCTCTCGGGGACGATGCCGTCGCCAAGCATTTTGTCGCGGTATCGACCAATGCCGAGCGAGTTTCCGAATTCGGCATCGATACCGACAACATGTTCGGCTTCTGGGACTGGGTCGGTGGGCGCTACTCAGTCGATTCGGCAATCGGGCTCTCGGTCATGGCAGTCATCGGCAAAGAGGCGTTCGGCGAGTTCCTCGATGGATTTCATCGTATCGACGAACACTTCCGCACAACGCCGTTGGAGCGCAATGCGCCTGCGCTGCTGGGACTCATCGGCATCTGGTACAGCAGCTTCTTCGGCTCGGAAACGCGTGCTGTACTGCCTTATTCGAACGATCTCTCTCGCTTCGCCTCCTACTTACAACAGCTCACCATGGAGTCGAACGGCAAGTCCGTCAAGGCCGATGGAACCCCTGTCACCACGTCCACCGGAGAAATCTTTTGGGGCGCGCCCGGTACCAACGGGCAACACGCTTTCTACCAATTGCTGCACCAGGGAACACGATTGATCCCCGCGGACTTCATCGGATTCGCACAGCCCACCGACGACCTACCGACCCGCGACGGTACCGGCAGCATGCACGACCTGCTGATGAGCAACTACTTCGCGCAGACAAAGGTGCTGGCCTTCGGTAAAACCGCAGAAGAAATTGCCGACGACGGCGACACTCCGGAGAACGTCGTGCCGCACAAAGTCATGCCCGGCAACAGGCCGTCCACATCCATTCTGGCGCCGAAGCTGACGCCGTCCGTCCTCGGACAGCTCATCGCTCTGTACGAGCACCAGGTGTTCGTGGAGGGCGTCGTGTGGGGCATCGACTCGTTCGACCAGTGGGGTGTGGAACTGGGCAAGACCCAAGCGTTGGAACTGACGCCGGTATTGACCGAAACCGAGGCCCCGGAAAAGCAGGGCGACTCCTCGACCGACGCACTGGTCCGCTGGTACCGCAATCAGCGCGGGCGTAAGACGTAGCTGCCGGGGGTGTGGGGTGCCGGGGTGCTAGCGATCTACTCCCCGAATGTGTGCCTGACGCCGCTCCCAAGCACAACCGGGCGTACATCGCGAACTCAGCCCAGTAATACGCAGAGATGGGTCCGATCGGCTCCCCGGTGCGTCAAACACAGTATGAACTTCAATCAGCCTGGACTGTTCTCGCGCACCGAAGCGCTAGGGGCCGGGTATACCGATGACGACCTCCGACGGGCTCGCGCGCACGGCACGTTGTATACGGTCCGACGCGGTTACTTCGTGCGTACCGAGGTATTTCAGTCGTTGGATTCGCACGCCAGACATTCGATGCTGGCGCGGGCCATCTATTTGGAGTCGAGTACCCAAGCTGTACTCAGTCATGTTTCGGCTGCAGTGCTCCATGGGATGGATATGTGGGATATTCCGCTCGAGAAGGTCACGCTCACTATCGGACGTTCGTATGCGAGCAAGCACGGACGCCACCGAATTCTGCATGGGCAGCCGTTGCCGCGGGGAGATTGGACCGAAATCGATGGTCTTGCCGTTACGACCCCCGCTCGGACCATCGTCGATTTGGCTCGGTCGATGCCGCTGGTGCCTTCGGTATGCATCGGAGACTATGCACTGCGCACAGGACTGGTCACAATCGATGATCTACTCCTCGGGGTCACCGGTGCGCGGAACCGAACGGGGATTGCCAAGGCGCGCCAGGCGATAGGGATGATGTCGAATCGGAGCGAAAGCGTCGGGCACACCCGAAGTCGAATACTGCTCGACACTCTTCCTCTTCCGTCGCCGCAACTCAACCAGTTGATGTACGACGAGGATGGATCACTCGTGGGCGCAGCTGATTTTCTGTACCCCCACCACGGCGTCGTTGGGGAATTCGACGGCTCGGACAGGTACGGAGCGGTTCCGAAACCTCCCCTTATCGAGGATCAGCACTGCCATCATCGTTTGAACGATCTCGGATGGGTTGTGGTGCGGTGGAATTGGCAGGATCTGTCATCGCCGCGCGAGGTGACCGATCGGATTGCGCGCGCCGTCATGTCAGCGGCTGGAAACCATGTTCCGCTGGGTAACTCGCATCGGTGACGAGGGCTTCAGATCCGAGCCAGGATCGCCGCAGTATCCACGCCCGTCGGCAAAGTCCCGAAAGCCCCGCCCCAATCCTTTCCCAGTCTGCTCGCGCAGAAGGCGTCGGCGACGGCCTGGTCGCCGTGGCGCACGAGTAACGATCCTTGAAAAACCAGCGCCATCAACTCGACGACGCGGCGTGCGCGGTACTCGAGGTCAGAGCGGTCGGACAGTTCGGTGCCGAGTCGTGAGATGGCGTTGTCTAATCGAGCATCGGATCCAGACGCCAACGAGACCTCGGCGAAGTACGCCTCGACACAGTCCGGTTGTTTGACAAGAGCGCGAAGGGAATCGAGCGCCGCTACGTTTCCGGAACCTTCCCAGATCGACATCAGCGGGGACTCGCGATACAGGCGAGGCATGCCGGATTCTTCGACATAACCGTTGCCGCCCAAGCACTCCAATGCCTCGGCCGCATGCGCCGGGGCACGCTTGCAGACCCAGTACTTGCTGACAGCCAACGCGATTCGGCGTAGCTCGCTCTCCTGTGTGTCACCGCGAACTGCCCGGTCGGTGGCACCGGCAAGGCGCATCATCACCGTCGTAGCTGCTTCTGATTCGATGACCAAGTCCGACAGCACATTGGCCATCAATGGCTGATCCACCAGCACGGCACCGAAGGCCGATCGATTGCGCGCGTGATGCACCGCTCGCATGGTCGCGTTGCGAATTCCGGCGGCAGAGCCGATGACGCAATCGAGCCGCGTCATGTTCACCATCTCGATGATCGTCGGGACGCCCCTTCCCTCCTCACCGATCAACCATCCGGTCGCACCCTCGTATTCGAGCTCGCCCGACGCGTTGGACTTGTTCCCCAATTTGTCCTTGAGCCGGTGCAGGGCAATGCGGTTGCGGGTGCTGTCGGGCAGCACGCGCGGCAGCAGGAAGCACGAAAGTCCACCCGGCGCCTGCGCCAAAGTGAGAAACATGTCGGACATCGGGGCCGAGGTGAACCACTTGTGTCCGACGATGGAGTAGCTGCCGTCGGACGACGGGGTTGCCGTGGTGGTGTTGGCGCGCACATCGGAGCCGCCCTGCTTTTCGGTCATCGACATCCCTGCAATGAGGCCGCGCTTCTCGGTGGGGGTACGCAGGCCGAAATCGTAGCGAGTGGAGGCCAGTAGCGGCTCGTACATCTGAGCGAGCGTCGAATTGTGCCGCAGCGCAGGGACAGCCGCATAGGTCATCGAGATCGGGCACATGTGTCCGGCGTCGGCTTGCCCCCAGGCGTAGAACTTCGCTGCGCGTGCGACGTGCGCTCCGGACCGATCGCACTGCCACGGCGTCGCGTGCAGGCCGTTGGCGACGGCGACGGACATCAGGTCGTGCCAGTGTGGATGAAATTCGACCTCGTCGATACGGTTTCCGTAGCGATCATGAGTGACCAGCACCGGCAGGTTCTCATTCGCCAGGCGCCCCCATTCCTGTACCTCGCCGCTGCCGGCGAGGTCGCCGAGTTCACGCAGGTCGGTCTCGGCCCACTGCCCACCTTCACGCCGGAGGCCTTCGAGCAGGGAGAGATCGTCGGAGGTGTTGTACGGCGACAACTCCGGAACCTGGTTGAACACGGTGTGGGTCACGGGAAAGTCGGTTGTCATGAGTGAACTCCTAGGGAGCGGAGGGCAAAAGCGACGAGGTCGGGAACAATGTCGATATCGCTTCCCGGGGTGCGATCAGGGCTCAATGGGCCGACCAGCACTTCGCCGATCGCGCCGACGAGAGCTGCTGCAGCGAGTTCGGCATTCTGCTCGGGGATGGTCCCGGCAGCGATGCCAGCGGCGATGGTGCCCGAGATAGCATCGGCGAAGCTACGCCGAAACACGAGCCGCTCGGCATCGACAGCAGGGTCCACAGGTTCGACGAGCAAGGCGTAAGCCATCGTGTGATTCTTCATCGCACGTCCGGCAAAGGTTTCGACGATCGACGTGATGCGATCCACGAAACCGCCCGTAGTACAGGCGTCTGCGACTGCCCTGACCTCCCGGCCACACACCTCACGGAATACCGCGACCAGGAGGTCGGACTTGCTTTCGAAGTGGGTGTAGACACTGCCGGCAGATACTTCGGCCTCGGCAGCAACCGAGGCGATCGACAGTCCCCCGTACCCCTGGGTGGACAGCACCTCCATTGCCGACGCGAAGAGTCTCTCGCGTCCGGCGTCGAGTCGAGCTTGCACTGCCGAGGTGCGGCGATAGACCATGGGAAGCAGTGAACACCGATTCACTGCTTCACGCAAGCCCCCTCGAGTACGGTCAGAGACATGTCGGTGAGAATCGAACGTTCCGGACCAGTCACAACCATCGTCCTATCGCGCCCCGAATCGAGGAACGCCGTCGACGGACCAACCGCAGCCGAACTGGTTGCGGCCTTCGAAGACTTCGACGCCGACGACAACGCTTCCGTTGCAGTGCTCTGGGGCGAAGGGGGAACATTCTGCTCCGGTGCCGATCTCAAAGCCCTCGGAACGACGCGCTCCAACCATGCGACCGAGCACGGGGACGGGCCGATGGGGCCGACACGGATGCGACTGGCCAAACCGGTGATCGCCGCAATCTCAGGCTTTGCCGTTGCGGGCGGGCTCGAACTGGCCCTGTGGTGCGACCTTCGAATCATGGAGCAGGACGCGATATTCGGAGTCTTCTCCCGCCGGTGGGGAGTACCACTGATCGACGGCGGCACCGTCCGGCTCCCGCGCCTGATCGGCACATCCCGTGCGATGGACTTGATCCTCACCGGCCGGGCCGTCGACGCCGAGGAAGCGCTGAATATCGGCCTCGCCAATCGCGTCGTCCCGGTCGGACGCGCACGCGCCGAGGCCGAAGCACTCGCAGCGCAACTCTCACTGCTCCCCCAGACCTGCATGCGTGAGGACCGCCTGTCGGTGCTGGAGCAGGACGGTCTGGAAGAAGAGGCAGCCCTCGCGGCCGAATTCAGGCACGGCGCCATTTCGATGGCCGCCGACGCACTCAGCGGAGCACAACAATTCGCGTCGGGCGCCGGAAGGCACGGTGTCTCGACGCCGTGAGCCCCGACCGTCTGTCCGTTATCGACGAGATCTTTCTGCGCACCCACCGCGGCTTCGGGTTGCCGAATGTCATGCAGGGCATCTGGCGCAGCAGCGAGCGAATCGACCGCGTCGAACTGGCGGCAGTGCATGCCAATCTCGCGGTCGGCTCGCTTGGACGGCGCGTGATCACGCCGCGTATTCCGGGAGCACGGCGACGCTGGGCTGCGTCGACGGTGAGCCTTCCACTCGACATCACAAGGATCGACGACGAGAGAATCCGAAGTTGGGCGGACAGCCGAGCCGAGGTGGATCTCGACCCTGAGTTCGGGCCCGGATGGCGCATGTCCGCGGCGGAGATGGACGGCGGCGGAACCGCTATTTCAGTGGTGTGCTCACATGCGCTCGCAGACGCAGCAAATTTGATTTCCGCAGTAGGTAAGGCATTCGAGGGAACCGCCCCTCAGCAACATCTTTTGCGCCGCAGCCCCGAAGTTTCCGGGGTTGCCGATGTCGCCGATGCGGTCTCGCTTGCCTTTCGAGTGGCAGCTGGATCGATACGCGCTGTCGGCGGCTTGATACTCCGCCGAGAAGCCAGGCGCGAAATGAGAGCCTACCTGCGTTCCTCGAAAAGCATTCCTACTCACGAAGCACACATCAGCACAGCGGTATTCGAGATCGACGTAGCACTCACCAACTCCGAATTCATTTCGCTCGTCACCGAAATCGCCGTCGACCTCGGTGAAACCATGCCGGTCAGCGTCAATATCCCGTTCCGCTCGAAGACCCCGGGCGCCAACGAAATCAGCATGGCGACCATCGACGTTTCCGTCGGTGATTCACTCGCGCACATCAAGGAAGCATGCAAGGCCGCCTTTTCGCGGCCCGCCGGAGCGCCCAGCGGATTCCCCGCTGAGACCGTCCAACTCTTGTCGGACAAGGCCGCAGCGTCACTCACTGCCTCGCCTGGCGCCGCGAGGGTATTGTGTTCCAACATCGGTGCCCTGCCGGATTCCATCGCTGTCATCGGCAACCATTCCGCGTCCGCACTGGTGACGAGGGCGCTGCACCCCGCCCCGCACACCACTGCCGAGCATTCGCAGACCACGACTGCCCTATCTTCCTACCTGTCGACCCTGAACGGCCGGTCGACGCTGGCTCTGGTCGCAACGGAAGCGCGGTTTGCGGAGATCCTCACCGAACGTGCAGCGGCAGTATTGACCCGGCGAGGCCTACCCGCCCGGTCCTGGAAGTAGTCGGCCTCTAGACCATGCGGTCGGTGATGCCGCCAGGGAGGAATCGAAGCGCGAGGTCGATCCCCCGCCATTTGAGGCCGGGTAGTGCGGCGCGGCGTGGTTCTTTCTCGATTGCGGTCATCATCGCTGACACACCTTGGTCGAGGGTGGCCGTCAGAGCGCCGCTGTCTCCAGCTTGCGACGACATCTCGGTGGTGATGTATCCCGGTAGCAGTGTGGTGACGACGATGTCGGTCTTGGCGAGTTCGGTGGCCAGTGCTTCGCCGAGGGCCGCGACGCCGGCTTTGCTCGCCGAGTAGACAGCTTTGGAGCCGGGCAATCCGCGGTCGGCGCTGATGGACGACACCAGCACCAGGTGTCCGTACTTCTGCGCGCGAAATATCTCCAACGCTGCCTCGGCCTGCGAGAGTGCGCCGACGAAGTTGGTGCGGGCGGTCGCCAGGTTGGCGTCGGCGCGTCCACTCCCGATCTTCGCACCCTTCCCGAGACCTGCGTTGACGATGACTCGGTCGAGTCCGCCGAGCTCGTCGCGCAGCTCACCGAAGACCTGTACGACGGCGTCGTGATCGGTCACGTCGAGCGTTCGAATCGCCACCGAAATTTCTGGATTGGCCGCGAGCAGTTCCGCACGCAGTACCTCGAGGCGATCGAGGCGTCTCGCGCAGAGCGCCAAGCTTTTACCTTTGGCGGCGAACCGTCTGGCCATCTCCTCACCAAGACCGGAGCTCGCACCGCTGATCAGAATTTTGTCCCGTGTCTTCCCCATGGCCGCAGACACTATGCCACTCTGGAGTGATGACCAGCACTGACGAATACGATGTCATCGTGATCGGCGGGGGCGCGGTCGGCGAGAACGCCGCGAGCTACGCGATCGCCGGAAGCGACCGGACGGCTGTGATCGTCGAGCACGAACTCCTAGGCGGCGAGTGCTCCTATTGGGCGTGCATGCCGAGCAAGGCGTTGCTGCGTCCCAGCGAAGTCCTCGAGACGGCACGCAACATGCCCGGCGTGGCGGGGCTCGTCGGCGAGAAGACGCTCGATATCGACGCCGTGCTGGCGCGTCGGGAATCATTCACCAACGGGCTCGACGATTCGTCCCAGGTGAAGTGGGCCGAGTCGGCTGGGATCTCCGTCATCCGCAGCCACGGCCGAGTCAGTGGCGTCAAGACCGTGGAGGTCGACGGCCGTACATTGACCGCACGTCACGCCGTCGTGATCGCCACCGGCACCACAGCGTCTATCCCCGACACTCCTGGCCTGCGCGACGCGTTGCCCTGGACCTCTCGCGACGCCACCAACATTCACGAGATTCCGCGACGGGCCGCCATTATTGGCGGCGGCGTCGTAGCGTGCGAAAGTGCGACGTGGCTGCTCTCGTTCGGTTGCGAGGTGACGATGATCGTGCGGGGTTCGGCGTTGCTGGCACAGGGCGAACCGTTCGCGAGCGATCTCATCACCGAGGCGCTCCGCAAGCGCGGGGCAAAGATCATGTTCGACACCGAGGTAACGAGTGTGAACAGACCCGACGCTCGCGATACCGGGATCGGCAAAGTCCACGGCGGTGAAGCAGTACTCAAGGTCGACGGTGCAGAAATCAAGGTCGACGAAATCGTGGTCGCTACGGGTCGCACGCCGTCGAGCGCGGACGTCGGATTGTCGGCGTTAGGGCAGGAGGAAGGCAAGTACGTCGACGTCGACGACCACATGCAGGTGCCCGGAGTCTCCTGGCTCTACGCGACCGGCGATATCAACGGCCGCGCACCGCTGACCCACATGGGCAAGTATCAGGCGCGAGTGGCCGGAGATGTGATTTCAGCTCGCGCCGAAGGAAAACCGTTGGACGGCAAGCGTTTTACCGCTACCGCTGATCACCGGCAGATCCCTCAGGTGGTGTTCACGCCGCTACAAGTTGCTTCGGTCGGACTCACCGAGAAGCAGGCGCGAGAGGCGGGCATCGACGTCGAGATCCTTGGAGTCGATATCGCGGTCGCAGGGTCCGCGCTACAACAGGACAACTATTCGGGTCATGCACAGTTGGTGGTCGACAAGGCCGCAGACGTCATCGTCGGCGCAGCCTTCGTCGGCCCGGGGGTGGAAGAACTGGTCCATGCGGCCACCATCGCCGTCGTCGGCAAGGTGACGCTCGACGATCTGTGGCATGCGGTTCCGTCCTACCCGACGGTCAGCGAGGTCTGGCTTCGATTGCTGGAGTCGCGCCGCGAGTAACCGAACTGGGATCGTTAGCTGTACTGACCGGAGGCGTTGATTGGGAACGGGGCCTGCCGCTTAGCAGTCACGAGGCCGGAGCCGAGTGTCTTTCAGCCAGGTCCCTGGCAAGCTGACTGACGCGTGTGCGGGCTGACTCTGGGGCGAGTATCTCGATGTGGTTGCCGAACTGGAGGAGCTGACGAACTGACTCGATGTCGGGGTAGCGGACGACGACGGTGCACCAACCGTTTTCCGGGTCGGAGACACCGTAGATGCGGGTGCCGAGGATGCGCCTTGCCAGGTCGAGGCCATTTTCTGGCAGACGGACGGTGACGCTCACGCGACCTGGTCTCTCAGTGTGTTCCTTCAACGCAGCCCACCTGGTGCGGAGAGTCTCATCTGGTCGGAGAACAGCTGGCGCGTCGAGTTGTTCATAGGATGAGAGTCGTTCCAGAGCGAACAGCCGACCGTCCCCCTGGTCATCGGCGATGAGATACCAGCGGCTGGACTTCGCCACGATCCCGTACGGGTCGACCACCCGCGTCGAGGGCTTTTTCTCGGCGCTGCGCCGGTATTGGATTCGTAGTCGCCGTCGGTGTCGCAGGGTCGAGGCCAGATCCGATACGTCCACCGCTGCCTTTGAGTCAGCAAGCCACGCTTTGCTGTCCACCAGCACCAGGTCCGCCAGTCGCAGCGGGCTCGGCGACTCGGGTACCGCGCCCTGGCGGGCAGCGATCTTGCGCGCGGCCGACTCACGCACTGCAGACAGGCCCAAGCGCTCGAGATGCGCGCTGTCCAAACCCGCCACGGAGAGCACCTCCAGCTCTCGTGGTTCCAGATGGGACGCGTTGAGCCGTGCACCGGGGAGCAGAACGATCCCACCGTTCCGTCCGCGCTCGGCATAGACAGGCACACCTGCTGCCGAGAGTGCCTCAACATCCCTCAGCACCGTCCGCCGGGACACCTCCAGACGCTCGGCGAGTTCGGTGGTTGTGATGCGCGGCCGGGTCTGCAGGAGCAGCAAGAGGTGCAACAGCCTCGAAGCCTTCATGCTGACCAATGTTCGCAGAAAAAGGTGACAGGTTCTGTCGCGATTGAGCGATCAACTGGAGCGGTACCGAGAATCCGACTACCTGAGGAGCGCTCGATGCCCGCACCCAACCTGTTCCTGATCTACGTCCGC
>JBBSSG010000131.1:0-10606 GCA_038242295.1 Mycobacteriales bacterium
GCGTCCTGCGAGGAGATGTGGCTTGCCTGGCGCCACGGTGCCTGCCTGGTGCCCGCTCCCCGGTCCTTGGTTCGCAGCGGCTTCGACCTCGGGCCGTGGCTTGTCTCACGCGACATCAGCGTCGTCTCAACGGTTCCCACTCTTGCGGCCCTATGGCCCGCCGTCGCCCTCGAAGCGGTCCGGTTGCTCATCTTCGGCGGCGAGGCCTGCCCGCCCGAGCTGGCCGAACGTCTCGCTGTGGACGGCCGTGAAGTGTGGAACACCTACGGCCCCACCGAGGCAACCGTCGTGGCATGTGGCTCGATCATGGATGGCAAAGGCCCCGTGCGTATCGGGCTGCCACTCGACGGCTGGGATCTCGCTGTCGTCGACGGTGACGGTACGCCCGTCGGAGTCGGTGAGGTCGGTGAACTTGTGATCGGCGGCGTCGGCCTGGCTCGCTACCTCGACCCGGAAAAGGACGCCGAGAAGTACGCGCCCATGCCCACACTCGGCTGGGAACGCGCGTACCGCAGCGGTGACCTCGTCAAGCTCGAGCTCGAAGGGTTGCTCTTCCAAGGACGCGCCGACGATCAAATCAAGCTCGGTGGACGACGCATCGAACTCGGCGAGATCGACAATGCGCTGCAGGCGCTCCCGGGTGTCGCAGGCGCAGCCGCCGCAGTGCGCAAAACCGGCGCCGGCAACTCTGTGCTCATCGGTTATCTGGCCAGTACCGATCCGGACTTCGATCTAGGGGCCGCGCGTAGATTACTCGCCGAGCAACTGCCGTCGGCACTGGTCCCGCGGCTCGCGCTGGTGGAAGAGATGCCGACGAGGACGTCGGGCAAGGTAGATCGAGACGCGCTTCCGTGGCCGCTTCCCGGCATGGGCGAGCAGTCGGGACTCGGCGGAACTGCGGGCTGGGTCGCCGAACTGTGGACCGACATTCTCGGCGCGCAGGTCTCGGACGAGAACGCCGACTTCTTCCAGAACGGCGGCGGCTCCCTGACTGCTGCGCAGTTGGTGACCGCCCTCCGAGCACGGTTCCCCGGGGTCACCGTCGCGCAGTTGTACGACCATCCTCGACTCGGCTCGCTTGCCCGCATGCTCGACGACCTGAAACCTCCGGTCGAGGTGGTTCCGCGCGAGGTGAAACCGACGTCGCGTCGAGCTCAGTGGATACAGATTGCCGCAACAGTCCCGTTGACGACGCTGACCGGCCTGCAATGGGTCACCTGGCTCGGCATTCTCGCGAATGTCATGTCGTGGTTCGCCGCTGTGCCGTGGGCACCGACAGTGTCCTGGTGGTGGCTTCTGGTGGCGTTCGTGCTGTTCATCATGCCGGTCGGCCGGATGGCGATCTCGGTCGTCGGTTCGCGTCTACTGCTTACCGGAGTCAAGCCGGGCGCCTACCTGCGCGGGGGCAGCGTGCACCTGAGATTGTGGACGGCAACGCGGCTCATCGACGCCAGCGGCGCGTCCAACCTGTCCGGGGCACCATGGATGGTCTATTACGCACGAGCCCTGGGCGCGAAGATCGGCAAGGGCGTCGATCTGCACACCATGCCCCCCGTCACCGGAATGCTCGAACTCGGCGATGGCTGCTCCGTCGAACCCGAGGTCGATCTCTCCGGCCACTGGATCGACGGCGACATCGTCTACATCGGCGGCATCCGGATCGGTGCGGGTGCAACCGTCGGCGCCCGATCGACGCTCCTCCCTGGCACCTCGGTCGGCAAGAACGCCGTCGTCACTGCAGGTTCAGCCGTCGTCGGACGCGTCAAGGCCGGGCAGTTGTGGGCAGGCTCCCCCGCCACGAAAGTCGGCAAAGCCGAACACCCGTGGCCCGAGCATGCGCCGCCGCGCGCGACACGGTGGGTCCTGGCGTACGGCGTCGCGTCGCTGTTCCTGTCCGGCATGGCGATCTTCGCCATCGGCGTCTCACTTGTGCTGATGGGGTGGTGGCTGCATACGGCGGCGACGCTGCTCGGCGCACTCGGCCGCGGCATGCTGTTGTTGCCGGTAGCCACGATGGTCTCGTTGGCGACGTTCGCACTGATTACGTTGGTCGCCGTGCGCCTGTCGAGTATCGGCTTGACCGAGGGCTACCACCCTGTCCGCAGTCGGATCGGCTGGCAGGTATGGGTGACCGAACGATTGATGGACTCCGCGCGGACCTTCCTCTTCCCGCTCTATTCCAGCTTGTTGACGCCGGGGTGGCTGCGACTGCTCGGTGCCAAGATCGGGAGGGACGTCGAAGCCTCGACCGTGTTGATGATCCCCAAATTCACCACCGTCGCCGACGGTGCATTCCTCGCCGACGACACCATGATCGCCAGCTACGAACTCGGTGGCGGCTGGATGCGTCTCGGCGACGCGAAGGTCGGCAAGCGGGCGTTCCTCGGCAACTCGGGTATGACGGGTCCGGGTCGCACGGTCCCGAAGAACGGTCTCGTAGCCGTATTGTCCGCCACCCCGGACAAAGCTAAATCCGGATCGTCCTGGCTCGGCAGTCCGCCCGTGCGGCTGCGTCGTGCCGCTGGTAGAACCGACTCGTCGCGCACGTTCTATCCGCCGACGAAGTTGAAGATCGCTCGGGCATTCGTCGAAACGTGTCGACTCATTCCTGTCGTCGTGACGTTCGGGATCGGCCTGGGTGTGCTCTTCGCGCTCACCGCGCTGGCCGGGAGGTACGGCTACTGGCTTGCGGCCCTGCTCAGTGGGGTCGTACTGCTGGCGGCCGGTGCCGTCGCCGCCGCAGTGTCGGCGTTGGCGAAGTGGGCCTGGGTCGGCCGCATCGGCAAGGTCGAACACCCACTGTGGAGTTCGTTCGTGTGGCGCAACGAAGTGGCCGACACGTTTGTCGAAACCGTCGCGGCCCCCTGGTTCGCGCGAGCGGCAGAAGGCACCGCGGTGCTCAACATGTGGCTGCGCTGGCTCGGCGCCGACATCGGCCGCGGCGTCTGGTGTGAAACGTACTGGCTGCCGGAGGCCGATCTTGTGACACTTTCCGACGGCGCAACAGTCAATCGGGGGTGCGTTGTGCAGACGCACCTATTCCATGATCGGATCATGTCCATGGACAGCGTCACCCTTGGGCGGGGAGCAACACTGGGGCAACATTGCGTCGCCTTACCGGCCGCCGGAATAGGGGACGGCGCAACAGTGGGGCCGGCGTCGCTGGTGATGCGCGGCGACAGCGTGCCGGCGCACACGCGGTGGCAGGGCAATCCGATCGCGCCGTGGGTCAAAGGAGATCCGTATCTCCGCATCATCTCTGCGGCCGAGGCGAGCTTGTGAAATCTGGTGCGAAAAGGGTGACTCCAGTGTTCGACCTCGCCGCCGACGACACACCGCTCGACCCGTACCTACCTGAGAACGGCAACCGCGGGTACCGGATCTCACGGTACGAACTGGATCTCGAATACAAGGTCGACAGCAATCGGCTGACCGGGAAAGCCCAGATCACCGCCGTCACCACGGCCACCATCGCCAAGTTTGCTCTCGATCTCGGGCCGGCTCTTCGCGTGTCCAAGGTGTCGGTGAACGGGTCCCGAACGGTCAAGTTTTTACACCGGCGCGGAAAGTTGAACATCACGACGGCAAAGCCGATCGCCTCGGGTGCAGCCCTCGTTGTCACAGTGCAGTACGACGGGATCCCCAAGCCCATCAACAGTGTCTGGGGTGAGGTCGGTTGGGACGAACTGACCGAGGGGTCCATCGTGGCGAGCCAGCCCAACGGCGCCGCGTCGTGGTTCCCATGCGATGACCACCCCGCGTCCAAAGCAAGCTACGGCATCACCATCACGACGGACTCGCCGTACTACGCCGTGGCCAACGGAACGTTGGTGCGCAAGCACACTCGGTCGAGCCGGACCACCTGGGTGTACGAGCAACCCGAGCCGATGGCAACGTATCTGGCGACCATCCAGATCGGGCATTACGAACACCGCGTCACCAGCACCGACCCGGTACCGATCGTGGCGATCATCCCGCCGCGACTACGTCGGCAATACGATCACGACTTCGGCCGTCAAGCCCAGATGATGGATACTTTCATACGGTTGTACGGACCGTATCCGTTCGCCGCCTACACAGTTGTCGTGACCGACGACGCGCTTGAAATTCCAATCGAAGCCCAGGGTATTTCGATCTTCGGTGCCAACCATTGCTCCGGCGACCGAAGCTCCGAACGCCTTGTCGCCCACGAACTTGCGCATCAGTGGTTCGGCAACAGCCTCACATTGGGTAAGTGGGCGGACATCTGGTTGAACGAAGGTTTTGCGTGCTACTCCGAATGGCTCTGGGTCGAAAACTCAGGGGGCGCAAGCGCACACGACAAAGCGCGACGCGTACACACCATGCAGAAGGAACTGCCACAAGATCTGATCCTCGGTGATCCAGGCCCCGCCAAGCTGTTCGACGATCGGGTGTACAAGCGCGGCGCGCTGGCCTTGCATTCATTGCGCCTGACCGTCGGCGACGAACAATTCTTCGCGTTGCTTCAGCTGTGGACCAAAGAGTATCGCTATTCGACGGTATCGAGCCAGGACTTCATCGATTTGGCCTCGCGCTTCGGTTGTCCACGAACCCTGTGGGACGGGTGGTTGAATTCCCCACAACTGCCCGACCTGCCCTGACCCCCAACAGGTCGTTGCCGGGGCTGGGCTGAGCCAGGCCCGGGGTTGGGCTGCAGCTGCAGCTGAAATCTACGCCCGCATTGTGCGTCGAGAACCCCTGTTTGTGCACAACAGGGGCGTAAATTTGGGCCACAGAACACGTCTCAGCTGAGCCAGTTCGCCGAAATCGCCAGAACCGCTCCCACGACCAGGGCTGTGTACAACGCCACCGTGCCGCACGCGCCCATCCAGAAGTTCGACGGGATCGATGCCGCCCATCGTCCATCGTCGCGCTGTCTGAGATCGAACGGTAGATCGCTCAGGCACAGCGCTTTCCGAGATCGGGGATGCGCCAAAATGATTCCGGACGTGTATGGCAGCCCTCGAATTTCGAGGCGCCGCCGCTGCCCGCAGATCGTGTACGTGACACGACTGTCGGTGACCTCACCGGTGAACCAGCCACGGTTGACTCGCCACGCAGTCGCGTGCGCGAGCCGGACGTTTCCGTTCCCTGTCGGTCTTCGTGCGACGGTCTCTGCGGCCACCACTTCACCTGACCGCAGTAGCGACCACCAGCTGGCGACCCTATGCAGGCGCATACCGAACCCGAGGGCCAGCAAGACAAGGAACACGACCGGCAGTAGTCCCGGGAAATGGGCCAGCAGCACCCCGGGCACCACGAAAGCCATGAGCACGACGTAGCTTTCGCGCCAATCCCCCAGGAAGATGCCGGTGATCGGTACTGCCAGCGGAACCCACCGCGTTTTCACGTGCACCGACTCGACATAATCAGGAGATCTTAGACGCTTTCGTCGGAAGATGCGTGGCCGAGAATCGACGGACGATCACCCAGCAGATCGCGGCGAGAATCGCCCCGGATACGAAGATGCCGGGGTAGGTAACGACGCCGGAAAACTCCTCGGTCAGGGCCGAAAGGATCGCTGGAATCGCGAACCCCAGGTAGGTCAGCGAATAGAAGACGGCCGTCAGTCCAGCCAGGTCCGACGGGCCTGCAATCCGTTGAACCTCTTGCAATCCGGACACCAGCGCCATGCCGTAGCCGCAGCCGAGAACCGCCGCAGCGAGCAGTGCCGCTGCGATGGTCAGGACGGATGCCGCCCATGCCGCGAGAAGCATGCCGAAGACCAGAATTGTCAGCGCGACAAGCGCGCCGCGTGCCGCGTCGGGCGTATCGATTCGGCGGCCGACCGCCTGGGTGGCGAAGCCGGCACCCAGGGCGATCACTGACATCAACGCGGACAACGCAATCGGAAGTCCGCCGCTTCGATCGGCCATCAGGGACGGCAGCACGGCATAAGCGATGCTGGCGGCCCCGAATACCCACGGCGCCAGGGGTATCACCACGAGTAGAAACCGCTTGTGCGACGCGGCCGGGATCTTCAGATCGTCGACCAGGCGTCCACGTTGCGCGCGGGGGACGGCGGGACGAGTCTCGGGCGCAGAGAACATCGCAATCCCGACAACGAGACAAATGCAGACGTGCACAAGGTAGGCCAGATGGGTGGGCCACGGCGCCCATTGCGCGAGGATTCCAGCAACACCGGCACCGAGAGCGAACCCTGCCGTCAGGCTCATCGCCGCTCGGCGTGCACCTGCCCCGGGTGCCGCTGACGGGTCGAGCGCGGAAAGTTCTTTGACCCAGCTTCCGCCTACCGCCATCCCAATTCCGAGCGCGATTCCGCTGAGCACACGTCCACTGAGGAGAAGGGCCGTCGTGTCGGCACCGAGGGCGATGAGGGTTGACCCGGCCGCGGCGACGGCCGTCGCGGGCAGCATGACGAGGCGTCTGCCGAGACGATCGGACAACGGACCGCAGATCAACAGTGCCGGAATGATTCCGAGGACATACGCAAACAGCAGCGTATCTACCGTGATCGCGGAGAACCCGTGATCGAGGCGGTACATGACGAGGAGCGGGGTGAACTCGTTTCCGCCCCACGCCACCGCGAACATGCCTGCGGCGACGAGAATCCAGCGCTCCGTCTTGCTCCTGACCGCCTGTGCATCCCGCGAGATGGTGGCCGCGTCGGTCATTGGGCGGCGCCGTCGTCGAGTCCGTGTGTCCGGCGCATGTGGCTATCCACTGCCGAGGAAAATCCGTCCACGTCGGCGGCTTCGATCAGGTCAGCTAGCCGGGCATGGTCGTCGATGATGCGGGAGATCTGATCTGGATCGCGAGCGAGCGAATGCGTCGTCATCCGCCGCTGACGCTCCCGAAGACTCGCGTAAAACGCGTCGAGCAGTGGATTGCCGCCGGCCCGCACGTTCAGCCGGTGGAAATCGGCGTCGGCAGCGCTGAATTCGGCTGCGGTGCCGGTTGAAGCAATGCGGCGTTGGCGTTCGATGTTGCTGCGAAGATCGGCGACGAGCGCGGCTATGGCACGCTCGCTGCCGATCACCGCGCGAACGCTGCCGGTCTCCACGAGCCAGCGCGCCGACACGACGTGTTCGGCCTCACCCGGTGCGATCGGCACGACGAGCGCCCCGCGCTTGGGGTACAACCGCATCCAGCCCTCGACCTGGAGTCGGAGAAACGCCTCGCGAACCGGAGTCCGGCTCACGTCCAGACGCTCGGCGATATCGCCTTCGCTGATCAACTCTCCACCGGGGAGTTCGCCCGTGACGATGAGCTCCTTGACGGTCAGATAGGCATGCTCCGAGGCTGAATGCAACTTGGACACGACATAGATACTAGATGGCTCAGAGCGGCGTCGACACCATCCTTGGCTGTGATTTGCTCCGCAGTTCGACTCAAAACTCGAGGTTTGAGCTGGCCAGTTACTCGTCGTCACCGTTTTTGAATACTCGGCGCGCGGTGGGAATCAGAGCCACCAGTGCGCCGACGAGGACGACTACTCCCAATATTTCGAACCACATGATCGCAACGTTCCTTTCATTTCAGGGCGCGAAGGCGCTACCGACAGGAAGATTTCTCAGCACCGTGAAGACGAAGACCACCACGAGCCCCGAGAGAAGAACCCACAACGGCGGACGCTGAATCGACAGTGGCCTTCCTCTCACGCGCGCTGCAACCCACAAGCCCCAGCCCGCGACGGATGCAACAACGAGAACAATCGCAAGCGCATTCGAGGACACCGCCGACGCGACATCGCCGCGAATCAGGTCGCCCACCGCTCGCGTCGCTCCGCACCCGGGACACCACAATCCGGTCATGGCATGGAACGGGCACGGAAAGTACGTCGAGGAGCGTGGGTCCCGGACGTAGAGAGCCGCCGCGGTTGAGGCCGTGAGCGCCGCGACCGAGGCGGGGCCGCCGAGCCTGCTGCGCATCGACGTCCCGGTCTCGGTCATGACCACCAGCCTAGGCGAGGCGAACGTGGTGCTTGTCCGTTTGCCGGCCTGAAGTCAGGGAGTGACGATGACGGTGCCGATCATGTCCGGATGCGGGGTGCAGTGGTATGAGTACGTGCCGGGATCGGTGAAGGTGTGGGTAAACGTGTTCGACACCATCAGTGGACTACGGAAGGACTTGTCATCGGCGACGACGTCATGGGTGATGCCGCCGTCGTCGAACAGCCAGGTCACGGTGTCTCCGACTTCGACGGTGATAGTCGCGGGTGAGTACATGCGATTTTTTACCGTTACCTGGTTCGCGACCGGCGCCGGAGCTTCCGCGGGGGGCGCGGACGAACATCCGACCAGGGACGCGAAGACGAACACCGTTGCGATGCAACCCGACACAGCCCTAGAAATTTTCACACCTTTCAGGCTACCGTCCGACGCTTCGCGGATACCCATCCCACACCTGACCTGCTGCGTCCCTGTACTTCGAGAACACCTGCTTACCTAGACAACCGCCTTCCTCGCCCCCCGGCGGAGTCGCGAAAACCTCGACCGTCAGGCCGGGGAGTCTTTGGCACACCATGCCGTCTACTACAGCCCCTAGTAGAGGGCGGCTGCTTCGAGCCCACGCAATCGGTCAGGTGGCGTCCGACGCGGACAGCTGGTGCATTTGTCGGCGCCTCCGGTCTCGTACAGCAGACAGCACGAGCAGCGCTGGGTGAACCGGCGGCCGGCGACGTCGAGAAATCTGGGCGTAGGCAGCGTGGCCTTCATATCGCCGATCAGCGACGTCGCGAAGCGGCTGCCCAGCATCCTGTCGCCGAGGGCAGCGCCGACGTCGAGACTGCGGTTGGCGATCGAGTCCGAGGCAATTGCCCACAACGCTTGTCGACGAGCCCCGGAGGCATCAGCGAGTACGTCGATGATGCCGGTGAATGCGGCGTCGAGCGCGGGTGCGAGGAGCTCCCCCGGGATCGTCCGTTCGGTACTCGTTCCGCCCAGGTAGCCGTTCGGCCGCAAGAAACATCGTGCGGTATCGAGCGCCGGGTCCGGCGCCTCACCGGTCACCATCGCGGTGGCGACCGCGACAAAAGCCAGCGTCGAACTGGCCGAATACCACCACAGGGTGCCGTTGACGCGGGTGTCGCGGCAGTTCCACCGCTTTCCGGTGTCGACGACGCGAGCGCGCATCCAGTCGACGTCGATCATCACCGACGAAGGAAGATCGAACGGTCCTCCGAGGTACTCCCCTAACCCCGGCACGCGCGCCGCGGCGCGCTCGTAGATGGTCATGCCAGTCCGTGTACGTCGATGACGGGCTTCGGGTACGCCCGAACCGTTGCGCGAATACCGAACACCTCCGCCAGTAATGAGTCGGTCAGGACATCGACGGTCGGCCCCGACGCAACGACGGAACCCTGATCGAGAACGGCCAGTGAGGTGCAGTACTCGACGGCCAGACGCAGATCATGCACGGTGACGACGATAGCGAGGCCGTCGGCCGCCAGGTCCGCAATGGCATTCATGACGATCAACTGGTGGCGCAGATCGAGATGGTTGGTCGGTTCGTCGAGCAGCAGAATGCGCGGCTGCTGAGCCAGCGCCCGGGCGATGGAGACGCGTTGACGCTCACCGCCGGACAATGCTCCGACATCGCGGGCGGCGAAACCGAGCAGATCCATTCGGCGCAGACAGGATGTCACCACGTCGTCGTCGGATTCGCTCGGCGGAGAGAACCAACCGCGATGCGGCACCCGTCCGAGCGCAACGGATTCTCGGACGGTCAGCCCCACGGAAGCCTCGGGTTCCTGAGCTGCCACCCCGACTGCCCGCGCAAGTTCCGATCGTTTCATCGACCGCGCATCGACATCGTCGACGAGCACCGATCCGCCGGACGGCGTCAACGCGCGATAGCAGCAGCGCAGCGCCGTCGTCTTGCCTGATCCGTTGGGTCCGACGAGCCCGAGGATTTCCCCGGGCCGGACATTGAAATCGATGCCATGCAACACTTCTCGCGATCCGAGCCGGGCGGTGACATCACGAATCCACAGACTCATCGCGTGGCCTTTCCGTATTGGCGGTACAGCATGAACACGAAGATCGGCGCACCGACGAGCGCGGTGACCACCCCGACGGGTACTTCCGTGCTGCGCGAAATCGAGCGCGCAAGCGTATCTGCACCCACCAAGGCGATCGCGCCGAGCATGGCCGCCGCGGGAAGCAACCGTATTGCCCGGGTGCCGACGACGTATCCCGCGAGATGCGGGACGAGCAGACCGACGAATCCGATTCCGCCGCCGACCGATACGGCCGCCCCGGCCAGCATCGAGACGGCGAGAAGTTGCACCACACGGAACCGCTGCACATTGAGTCCCAGCGCCGCGGCCCCGTCATCGCCCGTTTTGAGCAGGTCCATTCGCGGGGCACTGAGCAGCAACCCCGTACCGACCACCAAGAGCGCGACGGCGGGGAACGTCAGCGTCGACCAGCGTGCATCGCCGAATCCGCCAGCAAGCCAATGCAATATCCCGCTGAGGGTGTGCTCGTCGGCGAACACCAAAAGCGTGAACGTGATGAGCGCCGAGAATATGGCTCCCATCGCGACGCCGACAAGAATGATCGCCGTCGACTGCGGGTACCTGCCGCCGATCAACAATGCCAGGAACAACGGGATCATCGCC
>JBBSSG010000132.1:0-10464 GCA_038242295.1 Mycobacteriales bacterium
CCCCACTCCCATTGAGCTCACATCTCAGGGGCTCACAGCTTGCGCATGACCGTGACGACCTTGCCGAGAATGGCGGCATCATTTCCTAGGATCGGCTCGAACAGTGCGTTGTGCGGCAGGAGCCATACATCGCCCTTGGTGCGTTTGAAGGTCTTAACGGTGGCCTCGCCATCGATCATCGCCGCGACGATGTCGCCGTTGTCGGCCACGCTCTGCTGACGGACGACGACCCAGTCGCCGTCGCAGATTGCGGCGTCGATCATCGACTCGCCGACGACCTTCAACATGAACAATGAACCCTGACCGACGAGCTCGCGAGGTAGCGGGAACACATCTTCGATGGCTTGCTCCGCCAAAATGGGCCCGCCTGCAGCGATTCGGCCCAACACCGGCACGAACGTAGGTGTGGGCAGCTGATCTTCTCCCGATGCCGAACCGTCGGCGACTGCTGCCGCCGCATGATCGGCTTGGACTTCGTCCAACCCTCGCACGTCCACCGCACGCGGCCGGTTGGGATCTCGGCGGAGGAACCCTTTGCGTTCGAGTGTGCGAAGTTGATGCGCTACCGACGATGTCGAGGTCAAACCGACCGCGTCGCCGATTTCCCGGATACTCGGCGGGTACCCGCGTTCGATGACCGAGGCCCTGATTACCTCGAGGACCTTGCGTTGACGATCGGTCAAACCGGCGTTGATGTCGGTGCCCTCGCCATCGAACGCTTTGGCGGTGGGGACTGCAGCGGGCTTGGCTGCCGACTTTCCCGCCGATTTTCCTGCTGGCTTCGATACCGTCTTCTTCGACCCTGACGAGGTCTGGTCCTTCATTTGTGCGTCCTCCTGCGTCGCGGCTGAGTTCCTGCTTCCACTAACGGTCACGGTGTTCGTTGGACTTGATGGAGCCGAACGCGTGGTGTCGATGTGACGTGTGGTTTCTGACACGAATCTAGCCCGTATTCGCTGTTCGATCAAACATCTGTTCGATCCGTGTCGGGATTTCTGCTGACTTTGTCGCAGTCGCGTGATAGAACTTTCGAACAAGCGTTATTCGAACGCCTGATCGAACAGAAGGTCGGATAGTGATCAAATCGATCGCGCTCGACCCAACCAGTGGAGGTTCCGATGAGCATCACGACAGAGCGGCAGACGTCCGCCGACGCTCGCACCATTGCACGGGCGAACACCGCACCGCGATCGACAGTTCGTCAGGGGCCGCCCCAGCGCCGTGCCGCCGATTGCCAGCGCCGCACCGCCGATCGTCAGCGCCGGACCGGACACCCGGCAGCGCCGCAAAGTTTGCGTCGGACCCCCGGCGGTCGGATTCCCGGCGGTCGGATTCCCAGCGGTCATATTCTCAGTGACAGGTGCACGGAAGCGTCGCATGCTGAAGACCGCATGTCGTGGACGGCTGCCGTGGCCGGTGTTGTCGCGACCGCACTGGTTGTTGTCGGTCTGATTGCGGTAGCGAACCTGCGCGCGGGGTCGCTCGACACGGCGCCTGTGCCTGGGACAGCGATCGTGCAACAAGGTGAGACTCTGTCCGATGTAGCAGCGAGGGTAGCGCCGAATACTGCGGTGCAGCAGGTCGTCGACCGCATGATCGAGCTGAACGATATGGGTGGCGCATCGGTATTGCCGGGGCAGCAGCTTCTGACACCGTCCTTCGCGAGCAAGTAGCCTCACATGGCGCGGTTGGCTCGACCTTCGCACTGCAGATCACTGCAGTTGCTGGGTGATCGAGCTGTTTACCCGCCCCTCCGAGTATCCTCGGAGCCTGCTCCTCTCCAGCGTCATGCGGGGGAGTGCATCGGCTACGACGGAGGGTTCATCATGCATTGCCCGTTCTGCAGGCACCCCGATTCCCGTGTGGTGGATTCGCGCGAAGCCGATGAAGGGCAGGCAATTCGTAGACGTCGTTCCTGCCCAGAGTGTGGCCGTCGATTCACCACCGTCGAGACAGCTGTGCTGTCCGTCGTCAAGCGAAGCGGCGTCACCGAACCATTCAGTCGTGAAAAGGTGGTAAAGGGTGTCCTGCGCGCCTGCCAGGGCAGAGATGTGGACCGGGATGCATTGAACTTGCTGTCCCAGCAAGTCGAGGACGCTGTTCGCGCTTCGGGATCAGCCGAAATTCCAAGCCACGAAGTCGGACTGGCGATACTTGGCCCCCTGCGTGATCTGGACGAGGTCGCGTACCTCAGATTCGCCTCCGTCTACCGCTCGTTCAGCTCGGCAGAAGATTTCGAGAAGGAAATTCAGGATTTGCGGGCTCACCGCGAATCTTCGGCAGTCGACTGAGATCTCCGCTTGTTCGGGGTGACGGGCGTGTGCGCTTACCGGCGGCCAGCGGCCTCGATGGCTTTGACGACGCGTTTCTCCGAGACTGGATACGCGGTACGGATCCCTTGAGCGAAGAGTCCGATTCGAAGCTCCTCCATCATCCAGAAAAGATCTTGGACAACTGTCGACTGTTGACGCGACTCGGGGAGCGATTTGAGAAGCCGGTCGTAGGACTCGTACACACGATCCAAGACGTCCATGCCGGCTTCGTCTCGGGTGGTACTGCTCGGCAGAGATCTCAGCCGAGCAGTCGCCCCTTGGAGGTACCGAGGGATATCTTTCAGATGCGCCGACCCGAACTCGAACACGAAGCCTTCGAATATCAGTGCCCCAAGCTGTTCTCGAACATCCTCGGCGGCTTCGCCCTTCGTCGTATCGAGCACCGCGCGGAGTTCCAGCGCCGCGGTGAGTATCGGCCGGACGATAGCCAGGATCGCCGAGGTCCGGCCGGTTACCTCGGCGTTGACTGCCGCTGCCAAGGAAGTGAATTGTTCTGGCGAGCGAACAGGACCACCATGGGAATCCATAGACTCCTCGACGGCAGTCGTTCGGCAGTCTTCGAGCAGCGCTTCGATACTGCGGTAAGGGTTTTGTCCCAATGCGAGTCGTTCCCGCGTCGGAATCCCCGCAATAAGTGCTTTTGTTCCGCGGGGAGCTGACTCGAGCAGCAACGCGCGTGTGCCGTTCCGCATCGCGGCTCGCTGCTGAGTAGGGGTGCTGAGTACGCGAACCGCAACACCGCCGTTTTCTGCGACGAGAGCCGGGTATCCCGTGACGGTCTGTCCGCTGACCGACCTCGTCACGGTGTCTTCGAGGGTCCCCAGAGTCGACGACGTCCACGCCAGCGTCGGCGCACGTTCGGCTACGCCTATGGCACTGGCCACCTCTTGGTTCACTCTCGGTGCCAACGTTCTGCGCAGCGAAACGAGGTCCTTGTCGGATCCGAGGATCTTCCCATCGGTGTCCACCGCAACAAATGTCATCCGGAGGTGGCCGGGAAGTCCGGAAAGGTCGAAATCGGTCGGATCGATTCGACACGATCCGAGGCGTGAGAGTTCGTTGGCAAGCGCGGTGACCAAGGATTCCGAGCGTGGTTTCATGACCCTCAACGCAGAATTAGCGAAATCCGGTGCAGGAACGACGTTTCGGCGTTGCGTTTTCGGTAGCAGTTTGATCAGTGTCGAGACCAACTCTGTTCGCATGCCGGGGACGAGCCAGTCGAATCCGAGTGGCTGAACCTGGGCGAGTAACGCGATCGGGATGCGTGCCGTCACTCCGTCCGCGGCGGTGCCCGGCTCGAACTGGTACGTCAACGGAAACTGGACTTCGCCCTGCCGCCACGCATCCGGATAGTCACCGCCGAGGATGGAAGCAGCCTCCGGATTGACCACGGTGGCAGCGGTGAAGTCGAGCAGATCGGGCGTGTGTCGACGTGTTTTTTTCCACCAGGTATCGAAGTGCCGCGCAGATACCGCTTCGGCGCCGACTCGGACATCGTAAAAATCGAACAAGACATCGTCGTCGACGACGATGTCGCGTCGCCGTGCCCTGTTCTCCAGTTCTCCCACATCTTCGAGCAGTTCTCGGTTCTTGTGGAAGAACGGGTGCTGGGTTTTCCATTCACCCTCGACGAGTGCGTGCCTGACGAACAGCTCACGTGAGACTTCGGCGTCGATGGAATGGAAGTAGACCGGACGGCCCGCCGCCAGTGGGATGCCGTACAGCGTGACACGTTCGTATGCCATCGCAGATTGGCTCTTGATCGACCAGTGTGGTTCGGAGTACGTCCGTTTTACCAGGTGTGGAGCGAGTTTTTCGGCCCACTCCGGTTCGATGCGCGCGGCCATCCGTCCCCAGAGGCGCCCGGTCTCCACAAGCTCTGCAGCCATGACCCAGCGCGGCGGTTTCTTGAACAACCCGGACCCTGGAAATACGGCGAAGTGTGTTCCGCGGGCGCCCAGGAATTCACGCTTGTCACCTTCGCGGAGGCCGATGTGCGAGAGCAAACCCGATAGCAACGATTGGTGCAGCGCAGCGGAGGAGCTGGGTGCGTCCGGCACCGTCCACCCGAGACCACGAATGATCTGACGGAGCTGTCCGTGCAAATCCTGCCATTCTCGGATCCGAAGGTAGTGTAAAAATTCATTGCGGCACATGCGACGGAATTGATTCGAGGACAGGTCGTTTCGCTGTTCCCCTAGGTATTTCCACAACTCGAGGTATGCGAGAAAGTCGGAATTTTCGACGGCGAACCGGGAGTGCTTCTCGTCGGCGGCTTGCTGGTGCTCGACGGGACGTTCCCGCACATCCTGGATGGACATGGCCGAGACCACGATGAGTGCATCCCCGAGGGCACCAGTGCTGTTGGCTTCGACGAGCATGCGGGCCATTCGTGGATCCACCGGTAGCTGGGCCAATTCACGGCCGATAGGGGTCAACACCGATTCGCCGGTCTTGTCGGCAGGCTTGACCGCGCCGAGCTCCTCGAGCAGCCCGATGCCATCCCGAATGCTTCGAGGGTCCGGCCGCTCGACGAACGGAAATGCCTCGATCTTGCCGAGACCCAGCGCGGTCATCTGCAGGATGACCGACGCCAGGTTGGTGCGCAGTATCTCTGGTTCGGTGAACTGCGGACGTGATTCGAAATCGTCCTCGGAGTACAGGCGAATACAGATGCCGTCCGCGACACGGCCGCAGCGCCCGGCGCGCTGGCGTGCTGATGCCTGTGAGATCGGCTCGATAGGAAGACGTTGCACCTTGGTCCGCAGTGAGTATCGGGATATACGCGCCGTGCCGGGGTCGATGACGTATCTGATCCCGGGAACCGTCAGCGAAGTTTCGGCGACGTTGGTGGAGAGCACTACTCGTCGACCGGTATGCGGGGAGAACACGCGGTGCTGCTCGGCAGCGGACAAGCGAGCGTAGAGCGGCATGATCTCGATGTTGCGAAGCTGGCGGTCACGCAGGGCATCGGAAGTGTCGCGAATCTCGCGTTCACCCGATAGGAATACGAGGATGTCGCCGTCGCCCTCGGACATGAGTTCCGCAACGGCGTCACAAGTGGCATCGACCGGATCGAGGTCGATGGTTGTCTCGCCCACATCGACCGTCAGGGGCCGGTAGCGCATTTCGACCGGGAACGTTCGACCTGACACCTCGATGATCGGCGCGGGCACGCCGCCGTATGCGAAGTGTTGGGCAAATCGCTCGGGATCGATCGTTGCCGAGGTAATGATCACCTTCAGATCGGGCCGTCGGGGCAGCAACTGAGCGAGGTATCCCAAAATGAAGTCGATGTTGAGGCTGCGTTCGTGTGCCTCGTCGATGATCAACGTGTCGTACTGCCGGAGCATCCGATCGCGCTGGATCTCGGCGAGCAGGATGCCGTCGGTCATCAGCTTTACCAGCGTGGAATCGGAAGATCGGTCGGTGAACCGAACCTTGTAGCCCACCGATTCGCCGATCGATTCACCGACTTCCTCGGCGATGCGCTCGGCGACAGTCCTCGCGGCGAGGCGTCGAGGCTGAGTGTGTCCGATCGATCCGCGAATGCCGCGGCCTAGTTCGAGGCAAATTTTTGGAATCTGAGTCGTCTTCCCCGACCCCGTCTCACCAGCGACGATAACGACCTGATGCTGCTCGATGGCGGCGGCGATGTCGTCCTTGCGCAGGCTGACAGGTAGCAATGGCGGATATTCGAGGAGCGGGACCGTGCCGAGGCGGCGCTCGACGACGGTCTCGGCGCGTGCGACGTCGCTCTCCAATGCCGCGAGCGCATCGTCGGTGCGGGCGCGCTCGAGTTTGCGACGCAGGCGGTGCTCGTCGCGTAAAGAGATGCCTGACAGGCGCGTCGCGAGAGCGCGACGAAGTTCGGAGACAGATGAAGTAGACATGCTTCGTCCCAGGCTAATCGCTCCGTCGCGGAACCGGGCGGCTCGGTCACCACCGAAGCATTTACGGCTCTCGGCAGATCGACCCGCGCAGTCGGGGATACCGGGGACTGACCGCCGGCATCGTCGTACTGGCGGTGGCATTTGTGCTGCTGGCGCTTGCGGTGAACGACGTAGGGCCACTCGGAACGGGATGGCGGTACGGGGCGCAGGACGTCGTAGTCGATTGACTATCCTGGTTCGCATGTCTTCTGTGGCCGAGCCGACGTCCGAATCCACCAACTCCGCGCTGTGGCACGGTTTCGCCGACATGGCCGCGGTGACCAAGAGCGGCCCGTTCGTCGTCTCGCGCGGTGAAGGTGCATACATCTGGGACCGCGAAGGCAACAAGTATCTCGACGCAACCGCTGGTTTGTGGTTCACCAACGTCGGGCACGGCCGCACCGAGATCGCCGCTGCTGTCGCCGCCCAACTGGGATCGCTCGCGCATTACTCGAACTTCGGCGACTTCGTTCCGGAGACGACGCTTGCGCTCGCAGAACGGCTGGGCGAGATCGCCCCGGTGGCGGGTAGCAAGGTTTTCTTCACCTCCGGTGGATCCGACTCGATCGACACTGCTGCCAAGCTTGCGAGGCGGTACTGGTACGAGATGGGCAAGCCGGAGAAGAAGCTGATCGTCGGCCGTGAAAAGGCGTACCACGGCATGCACGTCGCCGGCACTGCGCTGGCAGGGATTCCAGGCAACCGCGAGCACTACGGGGAGCTCATGCCCGACGCGCGAACAGTCGCCTGGGACGATGCGAAGAGCCTGCTCTCGCTCATCGAAGAGGTCGGACCGGACAAGATCGCGGCCTTCTTCTGCGAACCGATCATCGGCGCGGGTGGCGTCTATCTTCCACCCAAGGGCTACCTCCAGGAAGTGCGGCAGATCTGCCGTGACCACGACGTCCTCTTCGTCGCAGACGAGGTTGTCACAGGGTTCGGCCGCATCGGAGGCTCGTGGTTCGCATCGACGCGCTTCGATCTCCAACCGGACTTGATGACGACGGCGAAGGGCCTTACCTCTGGCTACGTTCCGATGGGCGCAGTGTTCGTTGCCCCGCACATTGCTGAGCCCTTCTACGTTGGCGGCGTGTGGTGGCGCCACGGATACACCTACGGCGGTCACGCCGGTGCTGCCGCTGCCGCTATGGCAACACTCGACATCATGGAACGCGAGAACCTTCTGCAGGAGTCCGCGCGGCTGGAGAAGTCGTTGCACACCCATTTCGCACCACTTGCCGAACATCCACGAGTACAGGAGATTCGCAGCGGGCTGGGTGCAGTCGCTGCGGTCCAATTGGTCGACCCAACAGAGGCGCCGCCGTTCGTCGCTACTCTCCGCAAACACGGCGTTTCCGGTCGTGCAGCCGGTCAGGGCGCGATGCAGATTTCGCCGTCGTTCGTGATGACCGATGCCGAAGTCGAGGAACTCGCAGCGCGCATACTCACTGCGCTCGGCTGAACCGGTCTCGTAGGCGCTGCAGTCCGGTTCTCTGGGGCGCGGCGTCTGCGACAGGCGCTGCGGCGGCGTCTGCGAAACGTCGATGGAGTTGCTGGCGCACCTCGTCGGGGGCGTACGCGCGTCTCGTGCGCTCCGATCGAACGACCAGTGCGCCCGTCGCCGCGACGCCTACGACGCCTGCCAGACCTAGAGCTTTCCAAAGCTTCATTGCCTTACCGTACTGCGATACAGAGACGCTGTTGTATTAGAGATGCTGCGGTACAGGAACATAGGTGACCGGAGTCGCCAACTAGGCTGTGCAACATGACAGCGTCGCGAATCGATCTGGCCGCTGCGGTGGATGCAACTCGTACGGGCGACGTTTGGATTTTTCGAGGCCATTCGGCTACTGACCGCGCAATTCAGACGTTGACCAACAGTCCCGTCAATCACGTTGGTATGGCGGTTGTGGTGGACGACCTTCCGCCCTTGATGTGGCACGCGGAACTGAGCAAGACCCTGCCGGACATGTGGACGGGTAACTTTCAGCGGGGCGTCCAGTTGCATGATCTGCGGGCGGCGGTGATGCAGTGGTCGAACAAGTACGAACAACAATGCTGGTTACGGCAACTCAGCAGTGCAGTTACTCGCGAGCAAGAAGACGCTCTGCTGCGGACTATCGCTCGTATGAACGGCACTGCATTTCCGACGACGGCAAAACTTGCCGGACGCTGGTTCAAGGGTCGCGTACCGACCTTCCGACGGAGTGAACACGAAACCGCTGCGCTGGAGACGGCGTATTGCGCGGAAGTTGTCGCTATGACTTACGACGCGATGGGTCTTCTTATCGGCAACAAGAAGGCGAACTGGTTCGATCCGGGGAAGTTCTGGAGCGGAGACCGGCTGCCACTGGCTCGGGATGTGCACCTTGGCGATGAGATCGCCGTCGACGTGCCCACCGCCTGAGCACAGCAAAGATCCTGGACGAGTTGCTCAGTGGGAAATCATTTTGTCCAAAACTGTCCGGCCGCCCAGTTCGATCCAGTCGATGCCTCGTGTCGTGACCAGATTCGATCCCGCGCCCTGACAAATTGTGAGGCCTCGTCCTAACACCTCGGTGATACGGATTGCGGCCGAACCTGTTGCCTCGTCCTCCGCAATCCCCATGGTAGGGGCGAACATTCGCGATCGAATTGCGCCGGCTTCGCGGTCGGTCCAGGCCCACACGTAGTGATTCCTCTCGGTGAAGGACGCAGGATCCACGGCGCCGACTGAAGCTGGCGTCGATTCTTGATGCACGACGAACTCGGGAGCCCAGTCGGCTTGCGCGCGAATCCACGTCAGCCCTGTGTCGTAGCGGACATGAACGTCTGCAGCCGGCACCGACAGTGTGTCGACGGGCGTACCGCGATGCCGAAGCCACCAGGCCAGTCCGACGGTGGGATGGCCGGCGAACGGCAACTCCGCGGCGGGGGTATAGATGGTAGCTCTGGCGCGTGTAGAACCGTCGGCGCTGAAGAAAATAGTTTCGCTGAAGCCGAGTTCGGTCGCCAATTTCTGTCGATCTGATTCGGGAACTGCATCAGCAGAAATAATTCCCAGCCGATTTCCGAACTTACCCGCGTCGTCGACGAAAACGCGTACGACGGTGACTTCGATGCCCATGGGTGACGAATTTACTCGCTCGACCTGCGTCCCTCGTCCGGCCTGCTGCGCGCCTGGGAAAGGCCCGCACAGAGGTGTGCGGGCCTTTCGGAAAAGCAAAGATCAGACGGTCGCGCTATCGAGCGTGCGGCTCGTCTCGATCGCCTGGGCAACGCCGGCAACGATGGACGCCGCGCGGATTGCTTCGAAGATGACCTCGCGGTCGACCCCTTCGTCGCGCAGGGTCTTCTCGTGAGCTTCGAGGCAGTGGTTACAGCCGTTTACGGCAGAGACTGCCAGCGACCACAACTCGAAGTCGGCCTTGTCCACGCCGGGGTTGCCGATGATGTTCATCCGCAGGCCGGCACGCAGGTCGTCGTACTTACCGTCCAGGTAGCCCTTGGTGCGGTAGAAGACGTTGTTCATGCCCATGATGGACGCCGCCCCCAGGGCTGCGTTGTAGGCCTCCGCGGACAAGGTGTCCGCCGCCTCCTCCGCAATTTCCTTCAAAGTGGTGGCCGATTTAGTGGCCGCAGCAGTGGCGAGGAGCGTTCCCCACAACCGTTGCTCGTTCAGAATTGTCGACCGTGCAATCGAACTCAGGTTCAGCTTGAGGTCTTTTGCATACTCGGGAAGTGCGTTCTTCAGGTTGTCAACGCTCATATCAGACGCTCGCTGTCAGCAGTTCGCCTGCATCGATGGTCGGGTCGCCCTTTTTCCAGTTGCACGCACACAGTTCGTCGGACTGCAATGCATCGAGGACGCGCAGAACCTCGTCGACATTGCGGCCAACCGAACCTGCTGTGACAGAAACGAACTGGACCTCGTTATTGGGATCGACGATGAATGTTGCACGATCGGCAACGCCATCGGAGTTGAGAACGCCTGTAGCGGTTACGAGTTCACGCTTGAGGTCTGAAAGTATCGGGAACGGGAGCGTCTTCAGCTCGTCGTGCTGCGCACGCCACTGGAAGTGAACGAATTCGTTGTCGACCGAAGCCCCGAGTACCTGAGCGTCGCGATCTGCGAACTCGTCATTGAGCTTTCCGAATGCGGCAATCTCGGTGGGGCACACGAACGTGAAGTCTTTGGGCCAAAAAAACACAACGCGCCA
>JBBSSG010000133.1:0-10459 GCA_038242295.1 Mycobacteriales bacterium
AGAGAACGGCGGCTACCACGCTGCCCGCGAGGATCAGGGTCAGCAGGAGGCTCGCATTCGCCAGCTCCAGGAACTGTTGAACTCCGCCAAGGTCGGCGAAGCTCCCACCCAGTCCGGCGTCGCTCTGCCCGGATCCGTTGTGAAGGTGTACTACGACGGCGACGAATCCGACGCCGAGACCTTCCTCATTGCGACCCGCGAGGAAGGCGCCCGTGACGGCGAGCTCGAGGTCTACTCCCCCAGCTCACCCCTCGGCGGCGCTCTCATCAACGCCAAGGTCGGCGACACCCGCGAGTACACCCTCCCCAACGGCAAGACGATGAAGGTCACGCTGCACAGTGCGGAGCCGTACCGCACCTAAAGTTCAAATCGGCTCAAAATCTACGATCAAAAGCCCCGGCCGAGATTTCCTCGGCCGGGGCTTTTGTCGTGGGTCGTGTTGTCGTTACGCCCGCGAACCTCAGGCCGTGAGAGTCCTCTCGTACTTACGCACCGACAACGGGACGAAGATGACGAGGAAGAGAGCTATCCAGATGAGGGTGTAAATCACCGGATTCTGCAGCGGCCACGCTTCCGGCGGCGGCGCCAGAGGGTTGGTGTTGCCGAACAGATCTCGCACTGCTTGCACCGTCGACGAAATCGGATTCCACTCTGCGATCACTTTGAGCACCGGCGGAAAATTGTCGATGGGAACGAAAGTGTTCGCGATGAAGGTCAGCGGGAAGATCACGATGAACGACGCATTGTTGAAGAGCTCTGGCGAACGCACCGTCAATCCGACGAACGCCATGACCCACGAGATCGAGTACGCAAACAGCATCAGTAGGACGTACCCGGCCAACGCCTCGAAGAACGAGGAGGTGATGCGCCAACCGACAAGGAGTCCGGTGATGGACATGATCGTGATAGTGACGAGATTGTTGCCGACATCGCCTGCGGTCCGGCCGATGACGACAGCCGAACGCGCCATCGGAAGCGACCGGAACCGGTCCATCACACCCTTCTGCAGATCCTCCGCGAGTGAGGAACCGGTGATGGTCGCACCGAAGATCATGGTCTGGACGAAGATCCCGCCCATCAGGAAGCTCTTGTAGTCGATACCTTCGATCGCCACTGCGCTGCCGAATACGTACGCGAAAAGCAACACGAACATGATCGGAGAGAGTGTCGCGAAGAACAGTAGGTCCGGAACACGCTTGAGCTTGATCAGGTTCCGCTTGGTGATTATGAGGGAATCGCGAAAAACGCTCATTTCTCTTCCTCCGCTGCTGCGTCGTCCTCGGTGCCATGTCCGGTGAGAGTGAGAAACACCTCGTCGAGATTGGGACGCCGGAGACCTACGTCGACCACCCGAATGCCCGCCTCTTTCAACTGGACGAGCGCCGTTGTCAGGTCTTCGGCCCCGCCGCTGACCGGCATGACGATATGCCTGGTCTGCTCGTCGTAGCTCGGCGTATCGAGACCGATGGGGGTCAGGAGTTCGAGGGCTCGATCCTTGTCTGCGGAATCGGTGAGAACGAATTCGAGGCGCTCACCACCCACCTGGGACTTGAGCTCGTCGGCCGTTCCCTCGGCGATGATCGAGCCCTTGTCGAGAACGATGATCTTGTCCGCGAGCCTGTCGGCTTCTTCGAGATACTGCGTCGTCAACAAGATGGTCGTTCCATCCTTGACGAGATCGGAGATGAAGTCCCACATGCCGATTCGACTGCGCGGATCGAGGCCGGTGGTGGGCTCATCCAAAAACACCACTTTGGGCCGGCCGATGAGACTGGCTGCAATGTCGAGGCGTCGGCGCATGCCGCCCGAGTACTGCTTTGCCGTGCGGTCGCGCGCGTCCACGAGATCGAATCGCTCGAGCAACTCGTCGGCGCGCTTGCGTGCCTCGGACTTCTTCAAGCCGAACAGCCGGCCGACCATCTCGAGATTCTCGTAACCGGTGAGGTACTCGTCGACGGCTGCGAACTGTCCGGTGAGCCCGATCATTTTACGAACATCGTTCGGTTTCTTCGCGACGTCTACTCCGTACACCGTCGCGACTCCGGACGTGGCCTGCAGCAGTGTCGCGAGAATACGAACCGCGGTTGTCTTGCCTGCGCCATTCGGACCGAGCACACCGAGCACGGTGCCCTCGGGCACCTGAAAACTGATCCCGTTCAGTGCAATATTTTTGCCGTACTCGAGTACCAAATTATCGACTTCGATGGCGTATGCCATGACGTACTCCCCATTCCATGTGATGCATTCGTGCTGTGATGCTTTCGTTCTTTGGTACACGCGTACTGTCGCCTCTTCACAGAAGCAGACTCGAAACCTGTCGAAGACTAACCGGTCTTGATCGGCCCTGGGGTCCACAGGCCCGCACGACGAGTCTCTGCTGTTGTGATCTCTGCCGGAACCGCGCCGCTATCGAACCGGGTGTAGCGCTCGATCGATCCCCAATCCAAATCGAGATCGTGGGACAAGTACGAAGGAATGGTACGAGCCGAAACCGACATGTCGATCCACCCGAGCGGGCCGCCGCCGAAATGGTCTTGCCACAGTGTGGTGATCACAGCTCCGGGACTGTCGGGAAGAATCCGATACTCGGGAATCTCGGCGATGCCGAGGCGATGGTCGAACGGCCGCTGGCAGGGGAAGTTGAAACCCACCTCCCAGTCCAATAGAACGGGATCGACCGTCCCGACGACTTCGTTCAAGGTCCTGGTCAACGGCATGCGCGGCGGGGTCACCGCCAGCCACTGATCCCGATCGAGACTGTTGTCCGCGGCCACGATCCGAACCGAATCGGCGTCGTCCGGGATCTCGCTCATCGGCACCCGTAGGTTGCGCCAGGACGGCGACGGGCCGATATCGATCGGTGCGATACGCCCAAGGGCTCGACCGCCGGAACCGTATTCGACCTCCAACTTCTGGCCGGATGTGACGATTCCATCGGAATCCGTCGACTCGATGCGCCCCGCCGCAGCGATCGCGAGAAGTTCCCCGCGGGCGACAGGGAGCGAATACCATCCTGTTGTCAGGCTCGCCGAACCCCCGAACCCGAATGTGCCCAGGACCGGCGTCGAGGCAGGATCCAATCCGAACGGCAGTGCCGAGCTGGCGGTTTCGGCTTTCGCCGGACGCGCGTCGTCGGGCGAGTCGACGCTGTTGGCCGCGCCTTTGGTCGACCCTTCACGATCGGCGGTCAGATCTACCGCCACACCACCAGACGAGAATCCAACGGAATTGTCGCTCTCGAAGGCATCGTCGTCGACCAGCCCCAGCATCGACGCATTCGAATCTTCCTCCAACAGAACGCCGTTCGCGAGTCCGCACGGTGAACCCGAGAGAGCCATCACGTTGGACTTCGCGAGGGAGTAGGACGGGTACTGCGAGAGCGCCCCTTTCGCCATCGACAAAATCTCGAACACGACCATGAAAGCGGCCGCGACAGTGAGCACTGGAATCGACCGCCGCACATCGGGACTTCGGCGGTAGGGCGCGCGCACGTGAAACCAGGCTGCGGCAAAGAATGCGAGGACGCTCAACCCCAGGAAGTACGTCGACATCCCGAAGCCTGCCAGCATCACCGGCTTGTCCCACCACGGCACTCCCCATGCCGAGGCGTACCAGTACCCGTTCTTTCCGGTGAACACGATCGCCAGCAGAAACGACACGGCTGAGATCAGCAGCCAGCGGTTGCGGCGAGAGCGCAGTACCGATACGCCTGCCGCGACGGAAGCCAACACGCACACCACAGCAGCCAAGCCGGCGAACACACCGAAGTGATGAGTCCACTTCGTCGGGGTGAGCGACATCAACGCCATCGCACCAACAGTGACGCCGATGATCCTCCTCGACGGTCCCTGCGCGGTACCGGGGATGCGGCCGCCCTTGCGCAGCATCGCGATTATGACGAACACCACCGCAAGAATCATGACGAACACACCGAACCGCCTCGACAACGAACCGTCGGCCACGGTGAGATTCAGCAGCCATTGATAGCGCAGATGCTCCTCGAACCACGACTGGGTGGGACCCGCTGCAGCATGCACAACCTGCATCTCACGCATCCCTGCGACGGTCTGATCGGCGAAGGCCGCCACCAAAATCACCGTGCCGGCAGCGATAATCGGTAAACCACCCGACAGCACTCCGATCACCCTGTTCGACGCCTCACGTGACCTGACGACGAGGATCGAGACGATCGGCCGGATGCCGGCAATCAACGGCGCGAAACAGATGACTCCGGACGGCCCGCACGTGACGGTGAACGCCGCGATCAAGACGGCGACGGCAGCAGGAAGCAGTCGCCTGGTCGCGATAGCCCGCTCCACCGAGCACCACGTGAGCAGCACACCGAGGGCGACAAACGGCTCCGGACGCAATCCGTTGTTGTACGGCAGCCAAAAAGCGAGAAAGACCAGGCCACCGGTCCACAGGTGAATTGTGTTGGTGCGCGCAGCTTGTCCCAACCGCGGAACGATCTCACGGCTGATGACGAACCACGCGAGAACTCCCGCCAGCAGCGCCGGCACGCGCATCCAGATACTTGCCGTCGATACCTGAGAGAAAAGCGTGAACACGTCGTACAGCGGTGTTCCGAACGGCGACTCGGGTACGCCGAAATACCGAAAGTAGTTGGCCATATACCCCGCGGTCTCAGCGGTGCGAGCCATTCCGAATTGGTAACCGTCATCGGAGGTATTGGCACCGATGATGTGCCAGAGAGCCAGCGCACCGACCACGACTCCATCGACGAGACGCAGCGTCCACCATCGGCGCGGGAGAAAACGCCGGGATCGCCTGCCATCGACGTTGTCGAGCACATGCAGCGCGACCAACGAGACCAAAGTAAGTGCCACACCGAGGATCATCGCGATAAATTTGACTGTCGCGGGCGTCGACGAGAATCTCGTGTCCACGAGCGCGTCGATGCGAAGTCCCTCCGGCACAACATCATCGATGTCGCTGTAGACCCCTACCAGTTGAGGCCGAACGTCGCCCTCCACTGCGGCGACGCGATCAGCAAACGTTGCGGTGGTCCGATTGTGGTCCGAGGAGATCGTCAGCGAACAGTCTCCCGAGAGCTCGGAAGTCTCGAGCAGGACCGTATCGCGCAGGGTGACCCGGAGTGCGCCGTCGACGCTCTCGGCGACCAGTCCGTACTGCTTCGCGTCCGACGATCCTGCGGGCGCCGTGGACACCAGGATGCCCGCATTGTCGCGAGCGAAAGCACAGGGAATCGACGCATCGAAACGTACGGGTGCATACGACACGAGCGGGGCATCGACGCTCGTCGTCCGATCCCCCTGCGGCCACGACAGCGATGCTTCGGTCTGCGTGATGGAGAGAAACGGTACCGCCAGTGTCAGAAGAATCCCCAACACAGCAGCGACGATTGCCACAATCCGAGCCACGAACGAACGATCCCCCACACGTTTCATCGCCGGTAAACGTATCAGGACAGTCGGTACCTTCTAACGCCCGAAAGTCCACACTGTCGACTCGGCCCTGTGCCGGCACCTATGCGCGGTCGAACCGACTGCTACCTCGCGTGGATCCATCCCCGGGGGCCACCGCACCGCCACATCATCTTCGGGCCGGAAACTTGAATGGAGTGCAGGCCGGTGTAGCCACCGAACAAGTAGTGCTCGCCATCGATGACTTACCTCGCCGCGACCGCCTATACCGCTCCGACCCTGAACGATGACGCGTCGAGAGCGTCGAGAATCTCCTGGCGGTGAGCGGGACCACGGGTTTCGACCGTCAGCATGATCTCGACTTCTTCGAGCCCCAACTGACCGCCGGTACGCGAGTGGACGACATCGACGACGCTCGCGCCCAACTTCTTGACGACGCCCAGCAGATTGAGGAGCCCACCAGGCCGGTCCGAAATCGTCACTTGCACAGCGAGATACCTTCCGGCCGCGCGCAAGCCATGGGTGATTACGTGTGTGAGCAACAGTGGGTCGATGTTGCCCCCGGACAGGATGGCGCACACCGACCCGTCGAGAGCAAGGTCGTCGCGACTCATCAGGGCTGCAACGGCTGCGGCACCGGCGGGTTCGACGACAAGTTTTGCGCGCTCGATACACAGCACCAACGCATGGGAGAGCGCATCCTCGCTGACAGTGACGATGTCGTCGACCCACTTCTCGACGTGGTCGAACGGCACCATGCCCGGCATCCCGACCGCGATGCCGTCGGCCATCGTCGACATCGACTTTTGTCCAACCGGATGCCCTGCTTCGAGCGAGGCGGGCCACGCAGCGGCATCCTCAGCCTGGACACCGATGATCCTGACGCCCGGCCGATGCAGATGCACCGCAGCAGCTACACCGGCAAGTAATCCACCACCGCCCGTGGGCACGATGATCGTCCCGACGTCCGGCATCTGGCGGAGCACCTCGGTCCCGAGAGTCGCTTGTCCAGCAACGATATCGGCGTGGTCGAACGGATGAATCAGGGTTGCGCCGGTCCGCTCCGCGAATTCACGGGCGCGTACCAAAGCATCGTCGACCGTGTGGCCGACCAGCGTGACATCTGCACCGTACGCTTTGGTGGCGACGAGCTTGGGCAGCGAGACACCGACGGGCATGAACACCGTCGATGTGATACCCAATTGCGTTGCTGCCCAAGCAACTCCCTGAGCATGGTTACCGGCACTCGCGGCGACAACCCCGAGTGCGTGCTCAGCGGCCGAGAGCCTGGCGATGCGGTTGTATGCGCCGCGCGGTTTGAACGAACCAGTGCGTTGCAAGTTTTCGCATTTGAGTCGAACCTCGTGGCCGGTGAGGTCGGACAGAATCCGAGAGGCCACGACGGGAGTGCGGCGTATCACCGGCTCCAACAATTTTTCGGCGTCCGCGATATCCGCAGCCGTCAGAAGCCCACCACTCACCTGGGTTGGCCGATCTTCGCCCTCATCTTCATCACCGCACCCGCTTTGCCCGCGCCAACCACTGCCGTCAGTATTCCACCGCGGACATAATGCGCCAGGAACTTTCGTCCATCGTCCTCGAGTATCTCGACAGTATCGTCCGGTGACGGACTACCGAGCGCTTGAATCTTCACGTCGTACTGGTCGCTCCAAAAATACGGAACCTGCGCCCGCGCCGGACCGGATTCGACGCCGAGCAACTCGGGAGCCATAACGCGCACCTGATCGCCGACGTTGCTCCAGTGTTCGACCCGCTTGCTGCGGTCCCCGACCGTCCAGGCGGCCACGTCCCCCACCGCCCACACATGCGGAGCGCTTGTTCGCCCGGAAGCATCGGCCACAATGCCGTTGCCGATCTCGATACCGGAACCCTCGAGCCATTCCACTACCGGCGAAGAGCCGATACCGACCACTACGGTGTCCGCCTCGATCTCGGTTCCGTCGCTCAACACGACATGGGTGACGCGGTCTGTTCCGCGCAGGGTCTCGACGCCCATTCCCGTCCGCACATCGACACCTTCCGAGCGGTGGAGGCGCGCGACCAACTCCCCGACCTCAGGTCCCAGCACTGCAGCAAGGGGCGTCGACTGCGGCTCGACCACCACGACCTCCACCCCTGCATGCCGAAACCCGGCGGCAAGCTCGCAGCCGATGAACCCGGCACCGATGATCACAGCACGCGTCGTCGAAGAAATAGCTGCGCGCAATGCTTCGGCGTCGTCCCTCGACCGCAGAACGTGCACACCCTTCAAATCGGGAAGCGATGCCAACCTGCGCGGACGCAGGCCCGTAGCGACGACCAACTCGTCGTAGTCGATCTTCGAACCATCGGCCAGCCCGAGGGTCCGTGCGGCAGTATCCACCGATACTGCGGAAGCTCCCAGCCGCAACTCGATGCGGTGTTCGGCGAAGTACTCCGCCGGTTCCAACGTGGTGTCCTCGCGTTCCCCGCGAATAACCTCCTTCGACAGCGGAGGCCGATCGTAAGGCAGATGCTTCTCCTCACCGACGAGGAGCAACTCACCGTCGTACTTCAGCTTCCGAAGCTCCTGCGCCGTACGGAGACCTGCAAGTCCTGCGCCCACGATAACGATTCCCATGAAGAGATCTCTACCAGAATCACCGAGTCGCACTACGCTCGACACCATGAGGACAGCCCCCAGCGTTGCTCCAGCACGTTCGGCAACCCCTGCCTCGCATGCTCACTACAACGGTGAGATTGCAACGCATCTGCCCGGTCGTGGCGAAGTCGGTGTGGCGATCGGATCGCAATTGGATGGACGGCTCGACCTCACCTCCCTGCTACTCAGCCGCAGCCGTGGTTGACACCCCATCCCCCGGCACACTCGTCATCAAGGATCGAGTCATCTCGCGCGTCGTGGTGGCGGCAGCGCTGACGGTGCCCTCGGTAGCCCGCCATGCACGTGGGGTGTCACGGTTGGCCGGCAAACAACTCCCTCGCGTCGATCTGTCGGTCGGCGAACACTCCGTGTCCGTAAACCTGTACGTCGGCCTCGTATGGCCGTGCGCAATCATCGACGTCGCTGAGACGATTCACGACCAGGTTGCGCATGCCCTCGACACCGTTGTGGGCCTCCCCCTGCATCGCCTCAATATCCTCGTCGCGGCGACAGTCGCAGCGGGCACCCAGCAACACCAGATCGCGCAGCAATCGACCGTCCGGGCATCGACTGCCCTGGTAGTAAGGCCCCGCCCGCCGACTGCTAGTCCCGCAGCCCTCCCTGTTGCGTTGATCCTCGCGGTAGCACTACTCGGGGTTGCGTTAGTGGCGGGCCGAGAATGGCTGATCGTGCACGATGCCATCGGCGGGGCACCCTGGATATCGAACACAGTGCACTGGATCGCCGAACTGCACTCGACGCTATGGATGATCGGTGCCGCGGCAACTGCCGTCCTTCTCGGACTGGTCCTGATTGTCATTGGCATCAAACCACGCACGAAGACTCACATCGGAGCGCTCTCACCGAACTCGACGATGCCAATAGTGTGGTTACGCCCAACCGACGTGGCACGTGTATGCAGTGAACACGCCAGCGGCGTTCCGGGAAGCAAATCGGTACGCACGACGGTAACGAAACACCGTGTAACCATCGAAGTCCGTCGTCCCAGCGGTAGCGACGACAGCATCCTCGCCGAGTCCGTCGAGCAGTCGGTGGCCACTACCCTGGCCACACTGGCCGACCCCCGGACAGTGCGCGTCCGCTTCACCGAGGGCACACCGTGAAGCGCGCCACCGCTGCGATCGACCGACTGCTCGTCGTCCTTCTCGGCCTCACCTTGATGGCCGGCGCAGCGTTTGCGTTCGCGTGGTGGCTCGACGTCCCGCTCGCCCGCGAGCATCTATCACGGTTCGATCGCGAGACCCTCGCCGGACTGCCATCGCACAGCTGGTGGGGAGCGGCCCTCGGCGTGGCAGCAGCGACCAGCGCGGTCGTGGCAACCGCATTGCTGATCGGCAACCTGTCGCCGCGTCACACCAGAACTCTACAAATTTCGGCAGATCAATCGCTCGCCGTCAGAGTCGACCTCGTCGCATTGGCGCGCGGTGTCGCCGCAGACTTCGCATCATTCCCCGGCGTCACATCCGTACGCAGACAGGCAATCGACGATCGCGGAATCGCTACCCTCGCCGTAACCCTGCGGGCCTCGCCGAACCTCGACATCCACGCATTCACCCGATTCGCCGAGCAGAAGGCCGCAGTCATCGCCGACGCGGTGCAAGGTGGGGCCGTCGCCCTTCGCGTCCAGGTTCACGTCGATGCAGCTTTGCGCCCCATGAACGCGGGGTAGTCCGACGCGGTCGGTGGGGCGCGCAGGTTGCAACACGCGCATCGACTACACAGTGCGCGTTCACCCCGCGTGCGAGGCTCGTGGGGCCCGAGTGCGCACGTTCCAGCGAATGCGCAGGTTGCAACACGCGCGTCGGCTGCACAGTGCGCGTTCACCCCGCGTGCGAGGCTGGACGGACACGCGAAAGCGGCGCCCACCCGAAGGTGAGCGCCGCTTTCGTAGAGCAGGGTGAAGCTAGATCACTTGATGATCTTTGTGACGCGACCAGCGCCGACGGTACGACCACCCTCGCGGATAGCGAAACGCAGGCCCTCATCCATGGCGACCGGCTGGATCAGCACGACCGACATCTCGGTGTTGTCACCGGGCATGACCATCTCGGTGCCCTCGGGAAGGGTCACGACGCCCGTTACGTCCGTGGTGCGGAAGTAGAACTGCGGGCGGTAGTTGTTGAAGAACGGCGTGTGACGGCCACCCTCATCCTTGGACAGGATGTAAGCGTTGCCCTCGAACTCCGTGTGGGGAGTCGTGGTGCCCGGCTTGATAACGACCTGTCCACGCTCGACATCTTCACGCTTGATGCCACGAACGAGCAGACCGACGTTGTCGCCGGCGCGTGCTTCGTCGAGAAGCTTGCGGAACATTTCGATGTCGGTGCAGGTGGTCTTGGCCGTATCGTTGATGCCAACGATCTCGACTTCCTCCATCTTCTTGAGGATACCG
>JBBSSG010000134.1:0-10414 GCA_038242295.1 Mycobacteriales bacterium
GTGACCTCGCATTCGGATCTGACGCTGTCGAGGATGATGGATTCGAGCGAGCTGTCCGGCAGGTGCGGGGTGAGGATGAAGAACTCCTCGCCGCCGATTCGCGACACGATTGCGTCGTGCGATCCTGTCACTTCGGTCGCATGCTGGAGCGCATCGGCAATAGTGACGAGAATGCGGTCGCCTGCGGCGTGACCAAGGCTGTCGTTGACAGCTTTGAAGTGATCGATGTCCACCACCAGCGCAGATATCTGTCCGCGCGCCACACAGGTCGAGTCCAGCAAATCCTCCACATGGGAGAGCATGCCGCGACGGTTGAGAAGGCCGGTCAACGGGTCGGTGTTCGCGAGGACATTGAGTCGTCCGTTGACAGCAAGGAGCGACCGTCGCAAGGCTGCGATGAGAATGACCGGCACCAACACTGTCGTGGCGGCTGCGCCTACGGCGACGAACGTTATTGCAATTCCCGAGGCCGACAAACTGATGATCGACAGCCACGTCGCGAGGGCAACGGAGATGGCGGTGAGCGCGGCTGTCACTCGAGGGGGCGATCCCGAGGCCGCGATTGCCGGTACTACCGCCAGCATCGACGTGACGGCGCGCGTCCCAGCGGGATCTGCAATGAGGTACGCCGAAATTGCGACACCCACCATGCCCCCGAATCCGAACACCGCGAACTGGAGGTCGCTCAAGCGGCCGACCTTGATGGCGAACGCCACCGTGATGGTGGTGAACACCACGATCGTCGTCAGTAACGGGAGCGCTTCGTCTCGAAGGAATGTCGGTGAGATCAACGCGATCGCCAGGAGTGGGAGAGCCCCCGACGCGCTGGCGATCACCATTGCTGTTCTGGTGTCGAATCGCGACATAAAGGAGGGCGGTTCTGCACTGGGACGGCGCAGCATCGCGCTCATATATGGGCTGCCTCGGTTCGCGGTTGGTTCTCCACCGAGAGCCTATCCTGTGACCCATGCGGGTTCGGTACGGCGAGGTGGCCCACTTCTTGCGCGCTGATCTGCTGGAGTCGACAACGCCGCGTCTCTGAAGGGTGTCGCCCGAGTTCGATCGACTTCACCCTGTACTTGTCGATATCGTCGACGATTTGTAACTTTGTCATCCACCGAACCGCACGGACTCGGTATCGATCGTTCCAGCTTCTCGACCCGGTGCCCGCTGGTGTCGCCAGTAAAGATTGGTATGCGCGACGACCTGTGCTGGGGGAGGAGCGCCCCATGCGCTGAGATCTTCGGTGGTGTGCGCATCGCTGACAAGTATCACGTCGTAACCGCGAACGAGAGCTCCGTGCAGTGTCGACCTGATGCATTGGTCGGACTGTGCCCCCGCGACGATCAACCGGCCGACTGCGAGCCCGGCAAGAACAGATTCGAGTTCGGTTGCCTCGAACGAATCTCCGTAAGTCTTGTGAATCAACGGCTCGGACTGGTTCCGCGGGAGTTCCGGGACGTACTCCCAGGCCGCCGAGCCTCGCGGCAGATCTTCGGACGAGTGTTGAACCCACACCACCGGTACGTCGTGCGCTCGGGCTCGGTCCACCAGAAGCACGATATTCTCGACGACGCGAGCGGAATCGATCGATGTCGCCATGACGTGATTTTGTACGTCGACAACGAGCAACGCAGTGTTCGGACGATTGGTCAGCGTGGTCACGCGCTCACGATAGTGCTCGGTGTGGAATGAAGCTCTCGATCTCGGTGACGATGTCGCCGGGACGATCGATCGGAATGAGCGTGTATGTGTCGTCCAGTTCGACCAGTCTCGCATTCGGATACAGCCGAGCAAGCCTGCGTCCGTGCTCGATCGGCCTGACTTTGTCCTCAGTTCCCCAGATGAGCAACACCGGCTTGTCGAATGTGGCGTTGGCTCGAGCCCATCGAAGAAGCGCCTCAGCGGAGGGAACGGACAGGCGGATAGTTGTCGAATGCTTCGCACGAGGTGAGAACCAGCCGCGAGATCCGGTCGGTCGAACCACCACGGCGCCATTGATCGTTGCGGGCGCACTGGCTGCTTCACGTTTGTAGGCCGGTGCGCATTGAGGAAATCATCTCGACACGCACAACTAGTCCTGCAAGAGAAGTCGCGTGTCTTCTATCCGTCTGTTCATTCTGGGCTCTCTTGCCCAACGCGGTGAAATGCACGGACACCAATTGCGTCTACTTGCCGAGGAAGAGCGAGTTCGGATGTGGACCGACATTTCGGTCGGTAGCCTCTACGGCGCGTTGAAGCGGCTGCATTCCGAGAGGCTCATCGCGGATGTTCGCACCGAGCAGGAAGGTAACTTCCCGGCCCGGCAGGTATACGTCATCACCGATACAGGTCACGAGGATCTCGCAAAGTTGCGCACCGAAGCTCTGTCGGACTTCACGCTACGACCCGACCCGTTCGACCTGGCGTTGACGCGACTGGATCCCAGCAGGCTCGACCTGCTCCCCGGAATAATCACCGAGCGCGTGGAGTTGCTGAACCAATTGCTCCACACTGCCGTCGAGGTCAATGCCAGGGCACGGCCTCATCTATCGCTCGCCGAGAGATTTGCGCTCGAACACAGAGAGATGCGTCTGCGAGCCGAGATCGACTGGCACGAAAACCTCGTCGGCGCGCTGGAGGACATCGTGTCCGATGAATTGACCCCAACCCATTTACGTTTGCCGCGCGAAAAGAAGGACATTCACACCCGATGACCGACATCAATTCCACGATGGCCTCGCAGCCGGTGGAGATCCCGCGCCGGGCGTGGCAGGCACTGATCGTGCTGCTCCTCGGAATGTTCATGGCATTGCTCGATACGACGATCGTGAACGTTGCACTGCCGACGATCGAAACCAGCCTCGATGCCTCCGAAGCCACCCTGTCGTGGATTATCTCCGGCTACGCCCTTGCGTTCGGCCTGGCGCTGATCCCTGCCGGCAAAGTGGGTGACCGAATCGGCCACAAGTGGGTGTTCTGCTTTGGCCTCGCTCTGTTCACCATTGGCAGTTTCGCCTGCGGACTCGCGCAAAACGATCAGCAACTGGTCATCGCTCGAATCGTCCAGGGTCTCGCCGGGGGCATCTTCGTTCCGGCAGTGACGGCGTTCATCCAACTGCTCTTCCCGGGTTCGGTTCGAGGTAAAGCCTTCGCGATCATGGGAGCTGTTATCGGTGTGTCGACAGCTGTGGGGCCGATTGTCGGGGGACTAATCATCGAGCTGTTCGGCGACGAAAACGGTTGGCGCGGTGTGTTCTGGGTGAACCTCCCGATCGGACTGGTCGGGGTGATTGCGGCTGTATTCCTGTTGCCGAGCCGCGCCGAGACGGATGCTCGGCCGCAAAGTGGCTTCGATGGGGTCGGTCTTCTGCTGATCACCGCAGGCCTCGTCGCGCTGTTGGTCCCACTCATCGAGGGGCAGGATCAGGGCTGGCCCGCCTGGACATACTTCACGCTCGCCGCAGGCGCCCTATTCATCGCCCTGTTCGGTGTGTGGGAAGTGTCCTACACCCGTCGCGGGAACAACCCACTCGTCCCGCCGAAGCTGTTTGCGCAACCGGCATTCACCGGCGGCACCATCCTGGCGCTCGTCTACTTCGCGTCGTTCACCAGTATCTTCTTCACACTTTCGCTGCTGTGGCAGTCCGGTCTCGGTAACTCTGCGCTCTCCTCCGGTGCATTGCTGCTTCCGTTCGCGATCGGCAGCATCATCGCCTCCTCTCAAAGCAACAAGCTGACTCAACGCTTGGGCCGCACCGTTCTACTACTCGGGACGACCTTCGTGGCCGGCAGCTTGATTTGGGTGTGGCTGTTGCTTGCCAACACTGCCCCTGAAGATCTGACCAACTGGAAACTGTTGGTGCCGCTACTGATCGGCGGACTGGGCAACGGTGCATTCATCGCCCCCAACGCTCAGTTCATCGTCGCGACCGTCGATTCCCAGGACGCAGGAGCGGGCAGTGGAGTTATCGCAACCATGCAGCGAATCGGCAGTGCCGTGGGAATCGCTGTGATCGGCAGTGTGCTGTTCGGGTCACTGAACATCACCGGTCCCGACACTGTGGAAAGTGAATTCATGCACGCCGCATCGATGGCAATGTCGGTCAGCGCGGCGTTCGGGGTGCTCGCACTGCTGTTGGTGTTCGCCCTGCCGAAGCGTGTCGACGCGCCGGGTCCGCCAGTCCGTTCCAAGTAGACCCTGCGACCGCCACCAGGGAAGCCGGATCAGCTGTCGATGCTGCGGGTGTGGCCCTCGATGACAGACCGGGCAAGCGCGGCGATTTTGACGTTCATGTCTTGAGAAGTTTGACGAAGCATGTCGAATGCCTGAACGTCCGTGACCTTGTGCATCGCCATCAACAGACCGATGGCTTTGCCGATCTCGCGGTTGCTCCCGAGACCCCGGCGCAGTGTTTCGGCTTCCTCGCCGCTGAGCAATGCCGATACGGTCACGGCTGCAAATGCCGTTAGTACGATTGCCCGATCGGCAGTTTCGGCGTTGAACCTGCCCGGTGTATCGCTGAACAGATTCAGCGCGCCGACCTTCTGGTTGTCCAACATCAATCGGAAACCCATAGCGCCACGCACTGGGGTTCTACTGATCACGCCGCGTGCCAGAGCGGGCCACTGACCAGGCGTACGAAAATCGGGTTCGATCTGTGCTGCTTCGTTCTTGATGGCGTCGAGGCAGGGGCCCTCATTTGTGGCACGCTCTATGTCATCGACCAAGTCGGCTACCTGATCGGATGCCGCGACCGTCACCGCCTTACCACGCTTGACCAACATGAGGCTCGCGTGATCGCAGCCGGGCACCAGGAGGGTGGCAGCAACACAGATCGCGGAGTACACCTCGTCGGCACTCGTACCTCGGTACACGATGTCGGCGAGAGCTGTGAACACTGTCGCGGGGTCCGCCGAAGCCGCGCTGCTCAACGTCAAGTCGTCCATCAATACTCCGATCACGGTTACTGCAAAGGTCGGACGGTATGCCAATGTGAGCTGCCCGGGACTGGAGAAGCTGCGTCCGACCCGCTCACACTACAGAGCCCCAGTACAGCGGCGGTAACCCGGCAGACCGATGGCACTCGAGGCCGGGATTGCATCGTTGCCGAACGGGGTCGCACACGATGTGGGCCCGCAGGGCTGCGCCTCGAGAAAGCCGGGCGGCGGATCTGTCCCACTCCGTGAATAAATGGTGGGGCGGGCGGGGCTCGAACCCGCGACCAATGGATTATGAGTCCACGGCTCTAACCAACTGAGCTACCGCCCCATTCCCGCGCTTGGCGAGCGGTGAGAATGCTACCGAATCGAGTGCCGTCGAGTACCCGCCGGGTCTTCTATACCGCTGAGATCGTTACTGGTACGCCGTTGAGAATCGCGTTGGCCGATACCGCATCCACTCGTTGTGGGTCGGTTACATCGTTTGCGCTGACACCCGCAACCGTCGTCGCTATCGAAAGTTCGACGCCCGGACGTTGGTGCCCGAACCCGTGAGGCATGCTGACCACGCCTGGCATCATCGTGTCCGTTGCCAAGACCTCGATCGTGACCGAGCCCGCCGCTGACGTGACCGACACGACCGACCCGTCCTCGATCCCGCGAGCGAAAAGATCATCCGGGTTTGCCATGAGTTGGTGTCGGGGCTTGCCCTTGTTGAGTCGGGCAGCGTTGTGCATCCACGAGTTGTTGCTACGGAGATGACGCCGGCCGATCATAAGCAATCCGCCGTTGCCAGCCACGGTCGAGGTCGTCATGAGATCGCGTAGTGACGGTAGTTCGCCGACGACAATGTCCTGAACGAGCTGAATTCTCTTGTCGCGAGTCTGGAGCTTGCCAGGAAATCCTGGCGCAAGTGGACCTAGATCGACGCCGTGCGGCGACTTGGCGAGTTGTGCCACCGAGAGCCCATTTCGATGACTGCGGAGCAGCAGATCGATAGTGCGGCGAGGCGAGAGTCGCAGTCGTGCTTCGGTAATCAGAGATTTCGGTGTCAGACGGGTACGGAGGCGTCCAACCGTCGACCGCGCAGATCTTGCCTGGTACCTGATCGCGAGATCGCGGAAGATCTCCCAGTCAGCCTTCGCCCCAGGTTGTTCGGTCAGTATCGCAGGCATGAACTTCGCGGTGTTCCTGACGGCGAAGGTCTGGAAGATCAGATCGTAGTGGTCACGTTCGAGGGCCATCGTCGGGGGCAGAATGACATCGGCGTGCCGCGATGTTTCGTTGACGTAGAAGTCGAAGGACACCATGAAGTCCAGACCTGCGAATGCGCGGTTCAGTTTGTCTCCGCCGGGCATCGACAGCACCGGGTTACCCGAGAACACGGCCATCGCCCGAATCTGGCCCTCTCCTGGCGTCGTCATCTCGTCAACGAGCGTCGAGCAGGGGAATTCACCGGCGAACTCTGGCAGATCGCGCACCCGCGAACGCCATTTGTCGAAGTGACCGCGACTGACGATCTTCTTTTCGATGAGGTTGATCGCCGGGTCCGACAGCATCGCTCCGCCCACTCGATCGAGGTTGCCGGTGAGGATGTTGAGAACCTGAATCGCCCACTGGCACACCGTTCCGAACTGCTGAGTGGACACGCCCATTCGTCCGTAGGCAACCGCGGCTTTCGCATCCGAAAAGCGTGTTGCGAGCGAGGTGATGTCGTCGGCGGAGATGCCGACCACCGGAGCTACGGCGTTCGGGCTGAAGTCCGCGACGAGATCTGCGATCTCGCGTTCGCCATCGACATACTTCGCTGTTCGCGTTTTTCCCGAGCCCACCACCACATTGATAAGCGCGAGGAGAAGCAAGGCATCGGTCCCGGGCCGAATAAAATGATGAGCGTCGGCTATGTCGGCAGTCTCGGTCTTGCGCGGATCCACTACGACGAGGGTTCCGCCGCGTGCCTTCAGATCGCGTGCCCGATGCGCGAAGTCAGGAACCGTCATCATCGATCCGTTGGAGGCCATCGGGTTGGCGCCGAGAACGAGGAAGAAGTCGGTGTGGTCGATATCGGGGATCGGCAATGCCAATTGATGGCCGTAGAGCAGGCGGTTCACCAATTGGTGGGGGAGTTGATCGAGTGAGGTAGCCGAATACCGATTTTTCGTACGCAACAATGACGTGAACGGAATCCCATGCGTCATGGCGCCGAGACTGTGGACGTTCGGATTTCCTTGATAGACGCCGACCGCGTTCGGTCCGTATTTCTCGCGAGTGGACACCAACCCGTCGGCGACGAGTCGGTAGGCACAGTCCCATTCGATCTGTTCCCAACCGTCGGCCGTGCGTCGTACCGGTTTGATCAAGCGGTCGGGATCCGCGTGCAGATCGATCAAGGACAAGGCCTTGGGGCAGATGTGTCCCCGCGAGAGCGGATCGGCTTTGTCGCCGCGAATCGAGGTCACGGCGTCGTTCTCGACCGTGAACTCCAGCCCGCACATCGCCTCGCAGAGATTGCACGAACCGTACTCGATCCCCATTCGTTCTCCCCTTCGTCGAGTCGAGCCTATCGCGCCGTCGCGGGCGTGCTGAAAAACCGGAATACGCGACGTTAACGGGTGATTTACCAGTATCAGTTTCGAGCCCACGTACCCCCGCGAGGACCGATACCCTTGGGCACGATTCAGGTTTCCCGTCCGCGTCGGGTGGACGAGAACTCACGAACTGATCGGGGATATTCACATGAATGCTCGACTGATAACCAAATTCTCCGTCCCGCTGGGCATGGCGGCCGTCGGCGCCATGGTTTTCGCCGGTATCGCGACCGCGGCACCGGCGGAGACCCTCGTGCAGACGCCGTGTTCATTTTCTCAGGTGGTTGCCGCCACGTCCGCGATTTCCGAGGACGAGGGCGCCGCATTGGCAGCGTCGCCGTTGTCGTCTAGTTTTGCGGCATTTCTGTCAGCGCCGCAGTGGCAGCGAGAGATCTTTCTGAACTCGCAGCCTGTGATCCTCGATCGCGTCAATTCCTTCTTCGGTGGGCCCGGGTCGGGTTTCGTTCGCACGGTTTTTGCGACCTGTTCTGCATTCTGATCTCGTCGATCTCTCAATCAAGATTACTAGAACGTGTTCCAATTTGGGGATTCAGTGACTAGGGTCGGTCTCACTGCGAATCGGCTCGAACGGCGGGCCGACCAGCGTGCGAAAGGCGTGTCACGATGAAAACCAAAGGCGCTGTGCTGTGGGGTCTGAACGAGCCATGGTCCATCGAAGAAATCGAAATCGGTGACCCCGTTGTCGGTGAGGTACAGATCCGCATGGAAGCGGCGGGTATGTGCCACTCCGATCACCACATCGTCACGGGGGGAACACCCATGCCCTCGTTCCCTGTTCTGGGCGGACACGAAGGCTCCGGTGTCATCACAAAAGTAGGACCCGAGGTCAAGCATCTGGCCGAGGGCGACCACGTCATCCTGTCGTTCATTCCATCCTGCGGACACTGTCCGTCGTGCGCCAACGGACACCAGAATCTCTGTGACCTCGGCATGGGACTGCTCAGCGGAATGGCGATCAGCGACGGGACATTCCGCATTCAGGCACGCGGCAAAGACGTCATCCCAATGTGTCTACTGGGTACCTTCTCGCCGTACATGACGGTGCACGAATCGTCGGTCATCAAGATCGACAAAAGCATTCCGTTCGAGGTTGCCGCGCTGGTCGGCTGCGGCGTTCCAACCGGATGGGGATCTGCCACCAACGTCGCCAAGGTGACCCCGGGTGAAACCGTCGTGATCATCGGCGTCGGGGGAGTGGGGATGAGCGCTCTGCAGGGCGCCGCGGCGTCCGGCGCAACGAAGGTCATCGCCATCGATCCCATTGAATTCAAACGCGATCAGGCCCTCAAGTTCGGCGCGACCCATGTGTTCGCCAATACAACTGATGCGCTGATGCCGATCATGGAGCTCACCGAGGGGCGGATGGCCGAGAAGACGATCATCGCCGTCGGCGAGCTCAAGGGCGAGGACATCGAGGCGGCGCTCCTGTTGACAGCCAAAGCCGGTCGATGCGTGGTGACCGGAATGGGGCGCATGGAGGACATGGACGTCAAACTGAACCTGGCCCTCTTCACACTGCTCCAGAAGGATCTCCAAGGAGCCATTTTCGGTGGCGGCAATCCTCGGCACGACATTCCGCTCCTGCTCAGGATGTACAAGAGCGGGCAGCTCAATCTCGATGACATGATCACCAACACCTACACGCTCGACGACATCAACACCGGATACCAGGACATGCTCGACGGTAAAAACATCCGCGGCGTCATCAAATTCACCGACGCTGACAGGTAATTCCCGCCCCCTCGCCCGTCCGCCCGCCAGCAAACTAGGCTCGAGCTTGTGCACAGTCTGGATTTGATGGCGGGTTGGCCGGTCGAGAACGCGTCGGGGACGGTTGTTTCAGCCGCCGGGGTCGTCGACGAGTACGGCGACCTGGACCGGGTGTATGAGTTGGCTTCGGTCACCAAGTTGCTCGTGGCCTATGCGGCCCTCGTTGCCACCGAGGAAGAAGCGATCACGCTCGATCAACCCGCAGGGCCTGATGGTTCGACGGTGCGTCACCTGCTGGCTCATACGTCTGGATTGGCATTCGGTACGCGCAAGATCCAGGCCGCGCCAGGTGTGAAGCGAATCTACTCGAGCGCGGGGTTCGAGGTGCTGGCCGAGACTATCGAACAAGCAACAGACATCCCCTTTGCGAAGTATGTCGATGAGGCTGTGTTCCAACCGTTAGGTATGAGCAACTCCGCGTTGACTGGTCCGGCGGGGCACGGGGCCCAATCTTCGGCTCGAGATCTCTCTGCATTCGCTGCGGAGCTTCTCAGTCCTCACCTGTTGGCGAGTGAAACGCTCCAGGCGGCCGTCGGTGTGCAATTCAAGGGTTTGCTCGGCGTCCTGCCCGGCTACGGTTCGCAGAATCCGAACGACTGGGGCATTGGGTTCGAGCTACGGGACAGCAAGTCGCCGCACTGGACCGGCACGCGCAACTCGACGCGCACATTCGGGCATTTCGGCCAGTCCGGCACATTCCTGTGGGTCGATCCACACGTCGAGATCGCCGCCGTCGTGCTGACAGATTTGGCGTTCGGGGAGTGGGCGAAGCCCCTCTGGACTGAACTGTCAGACGAAATTTTGCTCAATAACCCCAGGTAACACCAATGATCACAGCAGTGCACTAGCGCAACAGGGGTAACTCGGGGCACACTAGTGCACGTACGCATATGAAAGCAGCATCGATTCAGTCGTGTCGAGGTCGTTGGGGAAGACGTCCCTCGTCGAAGCTGGAGGTGTTTTCCTATGCGCGCATTGAATCAATTCGCGGATGCGACGGCAGGTGTGGTGTACATCCACTCATCACCCGCTGCGCTGTGCCCACACGTGGAATGGGCGCTGTCCGACGCGCTCGGCTGCCGTGCGAACCTCAGGTGGTGTGTGCAGCCGGCAAC
>JBBSSG010000135.1:0-10374 GCA_038242295.1 Mycobacteriales bacterium
CCGACGGCCGCACAGAGTGGTCGATGCCCAACCACCACAGCGGAGCGGAATCGTCCATTCGGGCGATCATCGGCGCCGCGAACATGCTCCACGGATGAATCTCTTGTCTTCTACGTCAATCTTGCACAAACGATAGATTGACATAGAAGAGCCAATCGAGCGGACGATATCGAGATTTATCGCTATCTGCTTATTTTTCTAGATACGGATAGAAAACGCTAGGGCATCTCCATGGTCTGCGCGCGGCGCACCTCGGACACTGCACGTCGGATGTAGATCTCGGCCGAGGACTTTCGTCTGACCAGCAGATCAGCGAGGATCAACACTGCATGCTCCGGCCGCGGGCGCGGGCGCTTCTCCTCGGTATCCGCCACCCCGAGAGCGCCCGTCAGGACTTCGACGAAGCCCGGCACGTCCAGTTCAGGGTTCCATTCCGAAGCCGAGCGGACCGTCCTAGCGAGCACATTCTGCACGTCCTCGCCGCTCAAGCCGTCGGGATGCAGTTCTTCGAGGAGGGATCTGACGATCTCAGCATGAATGAGGCCCACTTTTCCCTGATCCTCACCAGCAAGACGCTCGACGGCGTCGGCAAAGCTGCCCTTCGACTTCGCGCGTGCGGCATTCACGGCGTCGTCGGTGGCCGCCGCAATCGCACGCACGGTCGGTGGCCATTCGGGCAGTAGCCATGTGGGCATCGGGATCACTCGCTGATTCTCGCAGCCGCTACCGACACACCGTGTACATGTAACCGCTACTCATACTAAAGTCGGCAACCATGAGCACAACCGTGGAACGAACGACAGTGGTCAACGAAGGAATGCGCCTCGCCGTGTTCGAGACCGGCAACCCCGACGGCGAGACGATCGTGCTCGTCCACGGCTGGCCGGACACCCACGAACTGTGGAGTCACATCGTCCCTCTACTAGCGGACACATTTCGCGTCATCAGCTACGACACGCGCGGCGCCGGCGAAAGCACCGTGCCCCAGGAACGCTCCGCATACCGGTTGAGCAGTCTCGCATCGGATTTCTACGCCGTCATCGACGCCGTCAGCCCGTATAAGCCGGTACACGTCCTCGCCCACGATTGGGGTGCGGTCGAGGTGTGGGAGGCAGCGGCGGAACCGAGAGCAACCGATCGAATCGCCTCGTACACTTCCATTTCCGGCCCCAATCTCGACCACCTCGGAAGGTGGTCACGCTCCAAGTTCTCGAAACCGTCACGAACCGGCCTCAGACAAGCACTGGCTCAGACCCGTGCATCCTGGTACACCGTCACTTTCCACATTCCTGGACTGTCGACGCTGCGGATCAAACGCCAGTTCCGAAAGGGATGGCCTGCATTTCTGCAGGAGTTCTCCAACGTCGATCCCGCCCTCGTGACACAGAATCCGACGCTCATGTCCGACGCCACCAACGGCGCAAACCGATACCGCGCCAACATCATTCCTCGTCTGACCAATCCGCGCGAACGCTATGTCGACATCCCTGTGCAGTTGATCGTGAACACCGAGGACGTTGCGGTACGTCCGTATCCCTACGAGGACACCGGAAAATGGGTGAAGAACTTGACGCGCAACGACATCGAGGCAGGACACTGGTCGCCGATCTCGCACGCATCGGAGATCGCTGTCCTGACGAGGAGCTACATTTCCTCGCTCGGGTAGGCACGCTTGCTAGTTCAACAGCTTCGCGTGCATCTGGAAGACGTTGTAGTCCGACCACGTAGTGATGTTGAAGTACAGATCGCCTCCTCCCGACCATGGATGCATGAAGCCGCCGTACAACTCCGGATACTCGGCGACACTCACCATGCGGGCGCCATTCGACCAAGATCCCTGCGGAGAACTGGACTCCCGCAGAGTGATTGCCATCTTCGCGGTGTCGAGGTAGGTCATCTGCCATTTTCCACGTGACTCGTCGTAGCGCACCGATAGTTCTGCGGCCGGGGCCGAGACCACCGTCGACGCCGCGGTGTATCCGCCGACCGGTGTCCAGTTGCCGTCCTGCCAGTACTGATATGCCGACTTGTTCAGTACCTGGTCCTTGAGCACCCGAGCGACACCGACGTCGGCGAGCCGCGTATTGGGAGTGCCGAACATGTAGACGTAATCACCCTGTGGCACCATCGAAGTTACCTGAAACTTGGTGACACCGAAGATGTTGTCCCACTGAGCGTACGGATCCTTGACCCACGTCGAGCCGCCATCGTCCGAGTATGCGATGCCGCCGTAGTTGGTCCACCACGTCCCGGGGATGCTGTTCCACGTACGGATCGACATGTAGCTCATGTACTGCCGGTCACCGACGGCAAAGCCGGATGTCGGAATGGTCGTGATCTCGACGTTGTCCAGTTTCCGACTGCTCAGCAGTTCGGCTGCGTGGCAACGGCTGTCCTGCACCATGGAGTCGTAGGTGACGCCATCCGAGAGGTCCGTGTCGGTACTGAACGCGAGAACGTTGCTCCGCCAATCCGGTCCTTGCCCGCCAGGGGGATGAAAGCCCTTGCCGACGGTGTCGCCGAAGGCCGTCGCGATCTGCCCGGGAGCGCTCTCCCACATGATTCCCAGATCGGTGCCGTACACCTGCCACCGCTTGTCGGTCCGATTGATCGATCCTGCGCCGGTCTGCTTCGCGACCCGAGTCACTTCCCCGATCTGCGGCGTCGGCGGCGCTACCGAACGCAATGCTTGCTCGACGGGCGGGCTGGCCGGGTCGGGCGGCGGCGGAAGCTCCTGCGCTGGCCCGGGGATCGGAATCGGAATGGTGAACGGTGTGAACGTGAAACCGATCTGCGGAATGTTCAACACGCTGGACAACGTCGCGGTCTTGGGCGGCTCCTCGACAGTCAGGTCGGGACACGGATCAGTACAAGGATCTGCCGGGAGGGGCTCCTGCGGTACGCGTACCTGCGGCGTCGTCGGCGCCGGATAGGGCACCGGCATGATCTTGGGATAGGGAATTGGAAGGTCGAGCTTGTCCGGGATGAGCGAGCCCATCTCGTTCGTCAGGTCAGTTGCGCAAGCTCCCGGTGGGACGAGCGGATCGGCCGCGGCGTCGGGGCCCTCGCCGTAGACGAGCACCACCGACCCCAGCAGAACTACAACCGTCCCTACGGCCAGCCGGTTGGAACGACACAGGGCCATAAAACCGTGCTGGGACATAACCGCATCATTGCAGATGACCACGTAGTGTGTCTGCCGAGTAGTCTTTTCGAAACAGTCCGCGGGACTGAAGAATTGGCACTATTTCATCCACAAAGTCCGATAGGCCGTCCGGATACCGTGGCGACATCAGATTGAAGCCGTCTGCGGCGCCACGCGCGACCCAGGTTTCGATGTCGTCGGCGATCGACTCCGGCGTACCGATCATCGTCGCGTGCCCGCCGCCCGCAGCGAGGGTGCCGAGAAGCTCGCCTACCGTCGGCGAGTCCTTGGCGATGATCCGCAGGATCGTCTCGTATCGGCCGTGCGGACCGGTGAACTGCTCGATCGGCGGCAGCTGCGGCACCGGCGCATCGAGTTCCCATCCGCTGCAATCCTGTTCGACGAACATGCCAAGTTGGCGCAGCGACTGCTCGACTGGCAACAGCGCGTCGAGTTCCGTCTTTTTCGCGCGCGCTTCGGCCATGGTCGATCCGACATACGTGACGAGTCCAGGCATGATGCCGACCGATGCGGCGTCTCGGCCGGCCTTACCGATACGAGCTTTCACGTCCGCGTAGTAGCTCGCCCCCGACTCGATGTCGTATGCAACCGCGTAGATCGCCTCGGCATACTTCGCGGCGAGATCGCGTCCCGGTCCTGATGCCCCGGCCTGGAACAACACCGGCCGCCCCTGCGGCGAGCGGGGGACCGTCAGGGGACCGTCGACACGAAAATTCTTCCCCACGTGGTCTATCGAGTGGACCCGCCCCGGATCGGCGTACATTCCTGCGCGATCGAGCACCAGCGCATCGGCGTCCCAGCTGTCCCACAGCGCCAACGCCACCTCGACAAATTCCTCGGCACGCTGGTATCGCTCTGCACGAGCAGGTATCTCGTCGAAACCATGATTGCGAGCTTCGGCGTCGAACATGGAGGTGACCACATTCCAACCCACGCGGCCACCACTGATGTGGTCCAGTGAGGCGAGCATACGAGCGGCGTGGAACGGCGTGTAGAACGTCGAGCTCACGGTCGTCACCAGACCGATGTGCGTCGTCGCCCGGGCCATCGCCGCGAGCGCCGTGATGGGTTCGAGGAACCACGTGCCGGCCCCTGCCGGGTCTCGCACGGAATGGCCGTCGGCGAAGAAAACAGCGTCGAGCTTTCCGCGCTCGGCGATCTGCGCAAGTTCCTCGTAGAAGTGGATATCGCCCAGATCCTCGACCCGCGAGTCCGGGTGACGCCACGCCGCACTGTGGTGCCCGCAGCCGAACAGAAAAGCGTTGAGATGCAACATGAGTCAGTCCTTGACCAGTCCGCCGTCGACGACCAAGTTTTGCCCGGTCACCGAACGCGACCACGGCGAAGCGAAGAACAGCATGGCGTCGGCGAATTCCTCGGGGGTGACGACTCGCTGCAGCGGGGTGGAGGCAGCGATCATGTCGAAGACCTCGTCGGGCGTCGCGGCACTCGCATCGGTGGTGCGCAACAATCCGCCCGAGACCATGTTGACGGTGATGCCGTCGGCACCGAGATCGGCAGACATCGTCCTGGTCAGCGATAGCAGCGCAGCTTTTGACGCCGTGTAGTCGTGGTAGGGAACGACTGGATTCTGGAACAGATTGGTGCCCACGTTGACGATCCGGCCGAACTGGGCTGCGCGCATGCCCGCGATCGCCCGCTGCGTGGTGTTCAAAGATCCGCGGACCGCCCCCTGGAACTGGGCGTCGAACTGCTCCCACGTGATGCAATCCGCCTTGCTCCGGGCGTCACCGTTGAACGAGAAATCAGCAAGCGCATTGTTGACGACGGTCGTGATGCTGGTGCCGAAATGCTTCTCAGCTGCGGAGAACAACGCGTCGACCTGCCCGGCTTGGGTCACGTCGGCCGGCAATGCGATTCCGCCGACCTCGGCAGCGAGCTTTTCCGCCGCCTCACGACTGTTTCGGTAGTTGACGACCACCCGTGCGCCCCGGGCCGCGAATGCGCGAACGATGGAGGAGCCGAGTCCGCGCCCACCTCCGGAAACCAGTACCGTCTGCTCGTCGAAGTTCATGGTTGTGCCTCTCCTCGGCGGCCACACCTGCAGAGCGCGCACGTATCCCACGTACGGACATCCCTACGCTGGTGTTGGCCAGATCAGGTTCGACGGGTGTGTTCTCAGCCGCCTCGGTAGCGGCACCCCGTGTCGGAGTCGAGTGTAGTGCCTATCGGACCTTCTACCGTTATCTAATATTTGCGCTAGATAGCGATATAAGTCGCTACGATGTCGATCAGCCGAGGACGACCCACCCGTGCGCAGCAACAACGGTTCTCCCTCGCTGCACCGATGCGTCCCCGGCCAGGATCGACCCGCTCAGCCGATAGTCCACGGCCTCGTCGCCGAGGTTGAGCACCACGAAAATGCGGTCCTCACCGTTGTAGGCGCGGTACGCCAGAGCGGTATTGGACAGCTCGATCGTCTCGGTGCGCGCGGAATGCAACCATGGATTGCGTCTGCGTAGACCGATCAATTCCTGATGAAGATGGAAGGTGGGCCACCCGTCCGGAGCGAGCCCATGGCGGTCCATGGGGAACTCAGGGCGGACATCATCGTCGCCCCCGACGCGCTCTTCCTTGACTCCGCGAAACGCCTGTTCGTCGCCGTAATAAATCATCGGCGTGCCGCCGGTGGTGAACAGAAGGACGAGAGCATGGGCGAGATGTCGCTCGTCGGTGATGGTGCTGGCAATGCGATTGACGTCGTGGTTTCCGACGAAGGTCGCCGGGACGAACGTATCGAGCCAGTCGTTGTGGCGTCCGAGGGCGTGGGACAGTTCGAAGAAATTTCGCTCGGTAATCGCGCTCCACGTGGCCTTCCACAGCTCGTACTGGGTAACCGAATCCACCGTGCTGCGCTCCACGAACTCGGCGTAGTCACCATGGATGACTTCGCCGAGGAAGTAGGCGTTGGGATGCCCCGCGCGAACCCGCGGAATCACCGACTTCCAGAACTGCGGCGGCACTGCATAGGCCGCGTCGAGGCGCCAGCCATCTGCGCCGCGACTGAGCCAATGCGACATGACGTCGACGACGTACTGCTGCACGTCCGCGTTGCCATGATCGAGCACCACCAGTTCGTCATGCCCTTCGAAGTTCCGGTGCTTCGCCTCGTTCCCGGACCACTCGAGGTGAAACCACGAACTCATCGCGGAATCGGCCCCGTGTTCGATCGCTTCCCGAAACTTCGGAAACCCTTGCCCCACATGGTTGAAGACGCCGTCCAACATGACCTTCATGCCGCGGTTGTGCGCTTGTTCGACCAGTCGATCGAAATCCTCGTCATTGCCGAGCCGTGTGTCGATCCGAAAATAGTCGACTGTCTCGTAACCGTGCCCCTCCGAGGCGAACACCGGCCCCAAAGCGATACCCGAAGCGCCGAGTTCGACTGCGTAATCGAGCCATTCGACAACTTTCAGTAGCTTGTGCTCATCGACCAACGATGTTCCGTCCCAGTCTCGGACGGGCGCGCCAGCGAAGCCGAGCGGGTAGACGTGCCACCAGATCACATGCTCAGTCCACGACGGCGCCATCAGTGTGCTCCCTTGACGAGAACCGACTCGCGGTTCAACTCGGCAGCCCCGGTATGGCCGGAGAGGCTGGTTACCAAGTCGAATTCGGCTAGGATGCAACGCAATACGTGCTCGATGCCTGCTTGACCGCCAAGTGCGAGACCGTACAGAAACGGCCTGCCCAGTAGGATTGCATCAGCACCGAGCGCCAATGCCTTCGCCATGTCCGCGCCGGTTCTGACCCCGGAATCGAACAGGATCGTCAACCGATCGCCCACCGCATCGACGATGTCCGGTAGCGCATCTAGCGACGCCCGCGCGCCGTCGATTTGACGGCCGCCGTGATTGGAGACCACGATGCCCTCGACGCCGTGATCCACCGCCAGCCGGGCATCTTCGACGGTGCAGATCCCTTTCAACACGATCGGGCCGTCCCAGTTCTCACGCAAGAACGCAAGCTGCGACCAGTTCAGGCCTGGATTGGGGAACATCTGCGCCCAGTGCATCGCCGCCGCAACGGGATTATCTTCGACGGACTGTTCCAGGCCCGCCTGGAACGCCGGATCGGTGAGGTAGTTCTCGATGCCGAGGTTGGCCAGGAACGGCAAATAGCCGCGATCGAGATCCGCGGGCCGCCATCCGAGCATCGTCGTGTCGAGAGTCAGCACGAGCGTGGAAAATCCAGTGGCCTTCGCCCGCTCGAGGAAGCTCAGCAGGACGGATTCATCTGTGGGCCAATACAGCTGATACCACCGGGGAGCGTCGCCGCCGGCTTCGGCTACCTGCTCGAACGAGTGCGAAGCCTGCGTCGAATGAATGTACGGAATTCCCAAAGCAGCCGCCGCCCGAACCGTCGCGAGCTCACCGTCGGGGTGCGCCAAGGTTTGAATACCCACCGGCGCGATCATCAGCGGCGCCGGCAACTCGGTTCCCAGAATCGTGCATGAGTGGTCCCGTTCGGCGGACCCACGCAGCATGCGCGGAACGATGCGCCACGCCTCGAAGGCCTCCCGATTGGCTCGGGCGGTGGATCCACTACCGGCACTGGCAACGATGTAACCCAACGCCTCGGGCGTCAGACTCGCCGCGGCCTGCTCTTCCAGCTTCGCAAGATTGGTGGTGATCTGCGGCCGCTGATCGGAGAACATGCCGCTGGCATAGATGCCGATCTGGTGGTCACTGAAATTCATGACTCCCACCGTAGTGGGGCGCCGGACGTCGGTGAGGTGCTCTACGGTGATTTCGTGCCTCCTCGTAGACGTAAACCCACCACCACCGCGCGGACGGTCGCTGCGGGCAAAAGTGCGGCTGCACGAAAGTTCAAGGCTGCGAGCGGCACCAAGACCACTACTACCGCGCGCAAGCGCGCAGCTCCCCGCAAGAAAACGGTTCGTAAAACTGCGTCACCCGACCTTCGGCTCCCGGACCCCGGCCAGCGCGTCTGGGTCCTCGACGTCCCGTTCGAGGACCGGGCGTTGGCCTCGGCGTCGGGTGCCCGTTGGCATCCGGGTCCGCGTGTCTTCGCGTATTACGGCACCGAACTGCCCGACGGTCTCGCCTCGTTCGAGTCCATGCCATACAGCCTGCAACGCTGGGTGGAGGACGACGCCAACGAGGAGTGGCGGCCCGAGATAGTGCACGAGCGGTCGATGACGCCCCGCGCAACCCAGCTCGAATCCGTACGCCGCCAGCTCGACGCGATGGACGCCGGGTTTCCGTACTTCGCGCAGATGGACTCGACGGGCCTGGGCAAGACTCTCGCGGTCTGCGAGGCCGTTCGGCAGATGGAAGATCCGGCAATCGGGGCGGTTCTCGTCGTGGCCCCCAAGGGCGCGCTCCCGGGCTGGCGTCGGACGATCGCAGATACCGAGGCCGACCTCGACCCTGCCGATCGCAAGCGCTGGCTGCTGGTGACGTACCAGTCGACGAAGAAACTGCTGACCGTTCCCGAGGACGTCGATCTCGGTAAGCGCAAGAAGACTCAGAACAAGCGGACCATCGCGCTCGGCGAACTGCGGTTCGATATCGACGTCGTCATCGCCGACGAGTCGCATGCGCTGATGAACATCGAGTCGCAGCAGAGCCAAATTCTGTGGCGCTACCAGGATGCGGCCAGGGCAGTGGTCTGGATGTCCGCGACGCCCGGCTATCAGCCGATGCACTTTGCGTACATGGCGCGCGCGATCGAGCAGAGCCGCGCCGACGGAGAGATCATCGGCGATGACGATGCGCTCGGCCACGGCGTCACCACCAAGTGGGCAATGTTCCTGGAGGAATCAGGTTTTGCGCTCAAAGAGGGCAAGGCCACCACTGGTCTGAAGACCTGGCGGTGGGAGCCCGAGGACGCTGCCCGACGCGAACGCGATATCGGCACCATCCACCGATGGCTCACCGGCGGCGCAGTGCCGTGGTCGATCTCGAGGCCGTCACCGCCGACCCCCCGTGAGCCTCTCGGTCAGGAGCTCACCGCCGCGGAGAAGCGGCTGTATCACTCGGCATGGGTGGACTATCGCAAAAAGGTAGGCCTACCGCTGTGGAAATCGGTGGGTGGCAAACGGGTTCTACAGAAGAACCCGAGCACCAGAGCGGCCGCACTGCGGTTCCGTCAGAAGTGCTCGTACCTGCGCATTCCGTCGTCAGCGGACCAGGTCAGGGCGTGGGTGCGCGAGGGCAACCAGGTGTTCGTGTCGATGTTCTACCGGGAATCTGTAGCGGCACTCGCGGGCGCGCTGCGCGAGGAGGGCCTCGACGTCGCGGTTGTCGACGGCAGTATGAGCAGCGCCGATCAAGAAGTGGAAATCCGCCGCTTCCAAACAGGCGCGGCGCGGGTCATCGTCTCGACAACGACGAGCGCAATCAACCTGCACTCCAACGAGCTCCTACTGCCGGAAAAAACGGTGTCGACTGCAGCTCCCCGGATCACGCTGATTCACGATCCGCGGTGGACTCCCATCGACATCCGCCAGATAGAAGGCCGCGCCAACCGGATCGACAAAGATCACCAGCACACCACCTCGACCTGCTACTACGGGTATGCCGAGGGCACCGTGGAAGAGGAGATGGTGCTCGTGGGCATCGAGCGGATCGCCGACCTCGGATCCATCGTCGGCCAGGCGGACCTCATCGACCCCGAAGCATTCCTAGCGGCGAAGGCCGAGAACTCGCAATAGGTAAGCGGCGAAGGCCGAGAACTCGAGCTGGAGAGCGGATACGCTGCGAAGGTCTGGCACCGAGAGGGGAGCAGCGATGAGTGGAGAAGCGTTCGATCCGCATCAACTGTTGGCCGAGAGCAGGCTGGCGGTTCTAGCCACCATCAAATCCGATGGCAGACCCCAACTATCGCCTGTCAGTGCTTTCTACGACCGCGATATCGGGGTCGTCTTCGTCTCGGTCACCGACGGGCGCGCCAAGACCAAGAATCTTCGACGCGACGCCCGTGCGACGTTGGAAGTCACCAGCGGCGATGGCCGGTCCTGGGCCACCGCCGACGGCACTGCAACTTTGATCGGTCCCGGATCCGAGACAGACAGCCCCGAAGTCGCCGCCTTGGTCGACTACTACCGTGCGGCCGCGGGTGAGCACCCCGATTGGGACGAATACCGTGCCGCGATGGTGGCCGAACGTCGAGTTCTTCTACAGATCGCCGTCGAGCACGTGTACGGGCAGTCCATGGGTTGA
>JBBSSG010000136.1:0-10235 GCA_038242295.1 Mycobacteriales bacterium
GCCACGCAGTTCCTTGAGGGTTCCGGTCAACCTGTCGGAAAGGGATTCGAACACCGATTGCACTCCTGAGCCGATAGCGAATGAGCCTGTTGGTCGAGTAAAACTCCGCTCCAGACTAGCGCCCGACTCATTCGCACGTAGTCAGCGAGTGCCCCGAAGCACGCGTTCGCATGCTTCGGTCAGGCGTTACGTGCCGAGTCGTTCCAGGTGACGGAGACTCCTTGGGTGACGAGCCATTGAGCAGGATCCACCTTTACGCCGCTCGAGTCATGAACCTCGAAATGCAAGTGCGGGCCGGTGGACTGACCGCGGTTGCCAACGGTGGCAATCTGCTGACCAGCAGTAACGTGTTGACCGGGTGTCACCGAGTAGTCGTTCACATGGCCATAGACGGTCTCGGTTCCGTCGAGGTGACGGACTGTGACCCAAAGCCCGAACCCTGCCGCCGGCCCTGCGGCCGTGACCTCTCCGTCCGTGGCAGCGAGTACGGGGGTACCGATCGGGGCGGCGATGTCCAAGCCTCCGTGATGAGCGCCCCAGCGCGAACCGAAGTTCGACGTGAGCACACCGGAGACAGGCTGAACCGCTTGCGACTTGAGAGGCTGCACGCTCTTGATCAGACCCTGGGCAGCAGCACCGAGGTCCGGCAAGCCAAATGCCGGTAGCTCTCCTGTGTTCGGAATGTCGAAGCCTGGCGGCAATTCGAAGGTCTGCGGGATAGCCATTCCGGCCGGTAATTCGAAGCCTGCGGGAAGTAGATTCTGCGGGATCTCGAAGTGCTGACCGGGGGCCGGCGCCTCGGGAGCCGGCAGGGTTGCAGCGGCGCCCGTGCCTGTGCCCAGTTGAGCCGCGCCTGCGACGATCGCTCCAGTGGCGGCGACAAACGTGGCCGCTCGCATTCCCGATTCCTTCTGCTCCTCTTTCTCCCTGTGACGCCCGCGCGGGTTAGTCGAATTTGCTTCAGTCGGAACGTAAATGTTCGACCGCCGGTGGGATCCCACAGTCAGTACCTCATCAGTCGTCCGCGTTTGTCCGTTGCCGATCCGGAGATCCGGGGGCGACTTGGATTTGCCGCGTTCTCGTCCACAAAGTTTTTCTTTGCGTCGAGAACATAACAAAATGATCTCACTCGGACACGTCGCGACAGATTCTTTAGGAGATCTCACTGCGAAGCAGTGGAATATCGACCAAATACGCGGGCTGTCAGGGCTCCTCAGACTTCAGCGAGATTCCGGAAGGTTCCGGAAGGGGGACGACCGCGAGGATCGCTCGCTCTATCTCTTCCCTGGTGGCCGGGTTGTCCAACCCGCCCAGATCGATGCCGAAAGCATCGACCACACACGCGCCCAGAGTTGCAATCCGTGCCCACTGCACGTCCGCACCTCCACTTTCCAGCGTCTTCGCGACCCGGCACAGCAAACCGATTCGATCCTCGGCACGAAGTTCGAGGACTACCTTCCCCATCGCAGGCCCGGAGAACCACAGAATACGTGGGGGTGCCTGCGCATGCTGCACTGTCACCGCAGTGACGCCGCCTACCGGCGCAGGCCGAGATTGTCGTTCTTTTTCGTCGAGCATCGGCATTAAATCGAGTTCTCCGGCCTGAGCTCGAATGATCTCCTGCCGGAGCAGACCGGCTTGTGGAGGTGCGCCGAAGAGCGGGGTCACCACGAAGGAGTCCACCGCCGACCCGTCGTGGCTGGCCAGCGACGCTGACAGCACCCGAAGTGAGTGCAGAGCAAGGACGCCGGCAGTATTCGACAACAACCCGATCTCATCCGGAGCGACCACGGTGACCACATACGTGTGGGAGCGGGCCATCGACTGCAGATCGACGTGCACGCCGCCCTTCTCAGCGAGCTCGATGTGGGCAGGGTGAAGAGGGTCCGGGGTTTGTGAAGCCCCGCCCGCCATGACTACGCGGCAGCGGCGGACCAGCTCACTGATGAGCGAAGCTTTCCAACCGCCCCACACCCCGGGCCCGGTCGCCAATGAATCTGCTTCCGCCAAGGCGTGAAGCAACTCCAGCAGAACAGTGTCCGAGCCCAGGGCATCGACCACGGTCTCCACCGTCACGGGATCGGCGATATCTCGACGGATCGCAGTGTCGGGCAGAAGCAAGTGATGACGGACCATGGACTCCAGTAGAACGACGTCGGAGGGCCACATTCCGAGCCGGTAGCCGATTTGGGTGGCGAGGTTCGCGCCGATCACGCAATGATCACCGCCGCGTCCTTTGCCGATGTCGTGAACAAGCGCTCCCAGCACAAGGAGGTCTGGCCGAGCGACACGTGTGGTCATCGCACTCGCATACACGACGGTCTCGACGAGATGGCGATCGACAGTCCACGTATGGACGGCATCTCGCGGAGGGAGATCGCGCACAGCCCCCCACTCGGGAATCAGCCTGCCCCATAGGCCTGTTCGATCGAGAGCCTCAACCACGGCGACGGCGCGCCTGCCGGAACCGAGCAGAATCAGAAGGTTGTCGAGGGCTTCCTTGGGCCACGGCGCACGCAATTCGGGCGCACTGTCGGACAATCGGTTCAACGTCGATGCAGATATCGGCTTCGACGTCTGGGCTGATGCTGCAGCAACCCTCAAGGCCAATCCAGGGTCCTTGCTCGGCCGTGCATCCCGCGCAAGGACCACTTCCCCTGCGTGTTCGACTACACCTTCGTCCAACGGCCACCGGACCGGCAACCGACGCAGTCGTGACTGCCCGCGGCGCGGCAATGCATTGCCCGCGGTTCGGATACCCACATCGACCGAATAGCTGATGGTGCGCGCCGAGTTACTCAGTACGCGTGCCAGATCGAATCGATCACCTATTCGTAGTGCTGCTCCGATCTCGTCGGCGTCCTGTGCCCGCAGCTGATCGCTGGCTCTTCCCGTGACACGGTGAAGTTCCGTGCGTACATCGAGCAGACGGTCATGGGCGAAGGCGAGTCCCCCACCAGGTGAATCTGGGCCCAGTCCGGGTAGACCGTCAGTCAGCTGGGCAATAGCCAACGCATCGAGGAGTTGCACGTCACGCAAACCGCCGCGCCCTCTCTTGAGGTCGGGTTCGACGCGGTGCGCGATCTCGCCGCTACGCGACCAACGGCCTTGGGCCTGGGCGATCAATTCGTCGAAGCGGGCACGGATTCCGGTACGCCACTCGCGCCGAACGCCACCGATGAGTAAATTGGTCAGCTCTACGTCTCCCGCGATATGGCGAGCCTCGAGCATTCCGAGCGCCGCTGTCATATCGGCAGTAGCGACCTGCAAGGCTTGGGGGACGGTCCGGACACTGTGGTCGAGCGTGATGTGCGCATCCCACAGCGGGTACCACAACTTGTCGGCGACATCGGAAACGAGATCGGGACTCATATCGTCATGGAGCAGAATCAGATCGAGGTCGGAGTAGGGCAACACTTCTCGGCGGGCCAAGCTTCCGACGGCGACGATGGCAAAACCGGAATCTGTTCGAATGCCGAGTTCCGCGCCCTTGGTTGTCAACCAGAATTCATGTAGATCAGTCAGAGCTTCTCGGAGCGAGGGTGCGTCGAGGCGTCGAGTTCGGCCCCCGCCATCGAGCAACAACTTGCGCGCCCGTACAAGATCTGCGACACCATCGGAGCGCTTCGATGCCGCAGGCCCCGATCCTGCAGCTTGCGCTCCAGACTCGGGGCCGACTGGTCGAGACCCGTTGGGGTCAGAGGGCATCCGCGCCGCGTTCTCCGGTGCGTACACGAACCACCGTCTCCACTGGCGACACCCACACCTTGCCGTCACCAATTTTACCTGTACGGGCGGCCTCGACGATGACATCGACCACATTGTCGACTGCGGCATCGTCCACGACGACCTCGACGCGCACCTTCGGTACGAAGTCGACGGAGTATTCGGCGCCGCGGTAGACCTCGGTATGCCCCTTCTGGCGTCCGTACCCCTGGACTTCAGTCACCGTCATGCCAAGCACGCCGGCCTGTTCGAGACGCGTCTTGACATCCTCCAACGTGAACGGTTTGACGATTGCCGTGATCAGCTTCATTTTTTTGGCTTCCCTTCACAAGCTTTCAGTGCCCTGATGCATGCGGAACGATGTGTCGCACTCATTCTCTACCCTGTCAGGCGAAGTCATACGCAGTCTCAGCGTGTTCGGCCCCGTCGATGCCGTTGGCTTCGTCTTCCTCCGACACCCGCCAACCGAGAGGCCGGAGCGCAAAACCGATGATCGTAGTGACGATCCCTGTAAAGGTGAGTGCGCCCAGAGCGATAACGATCTGGATCACCAACTGCTTGTAGTCACCACCGTAAAAAAGACCGGTTGTGGATGCGAAGAATCCGATTCCGATGGTTCCCCACAACCCAGCCACGAGGTGGACGCCGACGACGTCGAGCGAATCGTCATATCCGAACTTGAATTTCAGGCCTACAGCCAGCGCGGAGATCACGCCGGCGACGGTACCGAGAAACATTGAGCCAATCGGCGTAAGTGAACCGGCAGCAGGAGTTATAGCGACAAGACCGGCAACCGCCCCGGAAGCAGAACCAAGGCTCGTTGCATGGCCGTCACGGATGCGCTCGACGATGAGCCAACCCGCGATTGCAGTCGCCGTTGCAGTGGTGGTGTTCACCCAGGCAAGGCCCGCGTTTCCGTCGGCTGCAAACGCCGAACCGGCGTTGAAGCCGAACCATCCGAACCACAGGAGTGCCGCACCCAACATCACGAAGGGAAGATTGTGCGGACGGTAGGCAACGCGACCGAATCCCGCACGGTTGCCGACTATGAGCGCCAATACCAGACCGGCGATTCCGGCGTTGATGTGAACGACCGTGCCACCGGCGAAGTCGATGGGAGGTACCGAGGCCACCAATGAGCCATCACCGTTGTCGATGGTGCCGAAGATCTTGGCCGCGAAGCTGTTCTCTGAACCGGAAAGAAGCCCGCCGCCCCACACCATGTGAGCGAGAGGGAAGTACACGAGCGTGACCCAGGTTCCGGCGAAGGCGAGCCAAGTCCCGTACTTCACACGGCCGGCGATCGAACCCGAGATCAACGCAACAGTGACGATCGCAAGTGTCACTTGGAAAGCAATATCGATCACGTTCGCGTAGCCGTACGCCCCGGCGATGAAGTTACCTTCGGCATCGGTGATCGAATCCTTCAAGCCGAAAAATTGGAACGGGTCGGCGAAGACCCCGCCGATGTTTTCGGTGCCATACGACATCGACCAGCCCCACAGCACGTAAACGATTGCTACGACAAACATGGCCCCGAACGACATCATCATCATGTTGAGGACAGATTTCTGCTGGGACATTCCGCCATAGAAAAATGCCAGACCTGGTGTCATCAGCAACACCAGAGATGCTGAAGTCAGCATCCAGGCGGCATTGCCGGAGTTTGCCAACATTTCCTCGGGACTCACTTACACCCTCCTTCTCCTGCACACCGATCGGTGCGCGGTCTGAATAGAGAGTGGGTTCGTCAAGTTTCATGCATGGCACTCAGATGTTGCGCTCTTGTGAACGCTCGAAGCGAAACTGTTGCCACAAGGTTTCGTCCAGGCGTTCTATCGGCTCGGCAAGTCAGCCCAGAAGGGCATCGACAAATGCTTCGGGCTCGAAGGGCGCCAAGTCGTCGGCGCCTTCGCCGAGTCCGACCAACTTCACCGGGACGCCGAGTTCGCGCTGTACTTGAAATACGATTCCGCCCTTGGCAGTCCCGTCGAGTTTCGTCAGGACGACACCGGTGATGTCGACGACGTCAGCAAACACGCGCGCCTGAATGAGCCCGTTCTGTCCAACTGTCGCATCGAGCACGAGCAGTACCTCGTCGACCCGCGCGCGCTTCTCGATGACCCGCTTGACCTTGCTGAGTTCGTCCATCAGCCCGGATTTGGTGTGCAGACGACCGGCAGTGTCAACCACGACCACGTCTACTCCCTGATCGATTCCGCGCGAGACCGCATCGAACGCGACTGCGGCCGGATCAGCGCCGTCCTTGCCGCGAACTACATCCGCGCCTACCCGCTCGCCCCACGTCTGCAACTGATCCGCTGCTGCAGCGCGGAACGTGTCGGCGGCGCCGAGGAGTACGCGGCGACCGTTCGCGACGAGCACCCGTGCGAGCTTGCCCGTGGAGGTGGTCTTCCCGGTTCCGTTGACACCGACGACCAGGAGAACCGCTGGAGCACCCTCGTGCGGCAACGCCTTGATCGAACGATCGAGTTCCGGATGGAGTTGCGCCACCAGAATCTCGCGCAACAGCGCACGAGCGTCGGTCTCGGTACGAACACTGCGAGCCGCCATCTGCTCGCGCAGTGCCGTCATGATCTCCGTGGTCGTCTTCGATCCGAGATCTGCAATGAGAAGGGTGTCCTCGACTTCTTCCCACGAGTCCTCATCGAGATCCCCTCCGCCCAAAAGTCCGAGCAGACTTTTGCCGACGGCCGATTGCGAACGCGCCAACCTGCCACGCAGCCGGTCCAAACGACCATCCGTTGGCGCGATATCGTCGAGCACTGGCAGGTCATCAGCAGCAGGGCTGGCCTCTGAAACAGGTCCTGGCTCGAGAGGTTTTGCAGGCTCCGGAACCTCTGCCGGCTCCGGAGTGGAAACTGGCTCGAGGCTCGAGGCAGGCTCTGGTATCGGGGCCGGCTCCGGTGTCGGGGCAGGCTCCGGTGTCGGGGCCGGCTCGGTTGCTGGCTCAGGCGTCGGGGTCGGGCGCGGCGCAGGAGGGGCAATTGCCTCGGAATCAGCCGTCGCGCTGCCCTGTGTAAAGGAGAATCCGCCACCAGCTTTGTACCCGCCCGACCGATCTGGCTGTCCTTCTTCGATCGTCGACGTCTGCGACGACTTCAGCGAAACCCGCCGTCGGCGTGACAGCGCGACACCGGCAACGAGACCGATGATGAGGATGGCCAGAACGGCCGCGACAATGATCCAGGCTTGCGTACTCACAAGCCCATCCTGTCACGATGCATCACGTACCCGTGCGCACAGACGGCACGGGCCGGCCCTATTCGCGCGCAGAAGTCGGTGCGTCCTCTTCCGTTGCACTTCCGATCGTCTCGACCCGATTCCGGTTCAGTCGCTGCGAAATCACTGTGGTGATGCCGTCGCCTCGCATCGACACTCCGTACAGTGCGTCGGCGACCTCCATCGTCGGCTTCTGGTGCGTGATGACGATCAGCTGTGACTTCTCGCGAAGTTGCTCGAACAGGCCGATCAGACGCCTGAGGTTGGTGTCGTCCAGCGCCGCCTCGACCTCGTCCATCACGTAGAACGGAGACGGTCGCGCGCGAAAGATCGCTACTAGCATCGCCACCGCGGTCAACGACTTCTCGCCACCGGACAGCAGTGAGAGTCGCTTCACTTTTTTGCCGGGCGGACGCGCCTCCACCTCGATACCAGTGGTGAGCATGTCGCCTGGTTCCGTCAGAATCAGCCTGCCCTCACCGCCGGGGAACAGTTTCGCGAACACCTGCGTGAATTCTCGTTCGACGTCGATCCAGGCCTCGGTGAATACCTGCAGAATCCGCTCGTCGACATCGGCGACCACCTCGAGTAGGTCTTTTCGTGCAGACTTCACATCCTCGAGCTGAGTGGAGAGAAAGTTGTACCGCTCTTCGAGAGCAGCGAACTCCTCGAGTGCGAGCGGATTGACCTTCCCCAGAGTCGCCAGGTCGCGTTCGGCCCGCTTTGCACGCTTCTCCTGTGTCGTTCGATCGAACTGCATGGGAGCGGGTGCGACGACGTCCTCCCCTCGTTCCTTTGCGGTCTCGTATTCGGCGATCTCCAGTTCGGTCGGCGGCAAGGCAATGTCGGGACCGTACTCCGCGATCAGATCGTCGAGACCAATACCATGCTGCTCGAGAATTGTCGCCTCGAGTTGTTCGATGCGCAGCGCAGCCTGAGCGCGAGCAACCTCATCCAGGTGGACTGCGTCGGTAATCGAGGCGAGCTGGCCTTGGAGTGCTCGAACTTGTTCCTTGACCCGGTCTAGTTCGGATGTCGTGTTCGCTCGTCGCTCGGCGAGTTCGTCGCGCCGTGTTGCGGCTGCCGACACAACGTCGGCGAGGCGATCTGCGACCCTATCGCCCGCTGTTGCCACCGCTTCGGCAACCGCGGCAGCATGGCGACGAGCGACCATCTCGCGTTCGGCCCGAGCGCGTGCTTCTCGCTCTGCACGCGCAGCACGACGGAGCGAGTCCGCGCGGCCGCGCACCGATTGTGCTCGCTCCTCTGCCGTTCGGACATTGAGCCTGGCGTCCACCTCGACAGATCGAACCTCTGTCAGAGCGGCCGCGGCACTCTCCCTGGCAATTGTGGAGTCGCCGGAATCGGAGACGTCGTCGAAACCCGACTGCTGGTCCTGCGCCAACCGCTGTCGTTCTTCGAGTTCAGCCAACGCGGCGAGTGCCTTCTCGCGACCGCTCTCGGCGGCCGTCCGCTGCGTGGTCAACCGCACCGACTCAGCGTGGGCGGCGCGTGCAAGCTGGCCGAGTCTTCCTAATTGCTCGTACGCCGCAGACATCGCTGCGTCGGACTCGTTGAGGGCAGCCAACGCCTGCTCGGCCAATTCGCGACGGTCCGATTGCTCGGCCAGCGCCCCGGACAGTGCTGCTTCCAGCTCGACCGAGCGTCGCTCGGCAGCAGCGAGTTCGACGGCGGAGGTGTCGATAGCCGACTGCACTTCGATCATGCTCGGCCGGCGGTCGGACCCTCCCGAGATCCAGCCTGCGTCGACGTAGTCGCCAGCTGTCGTGACGGCACGAATTCCGGGCGTCGACTGCAGTAGGGCGTCGGCATCGCCGAGCGAATCGACGATCGCGATATCACCGAGCAGTGATCTCATCGAGGCAGCCAAAGAATCTGGGAACCGAACGACGTCGAGTGACCACCGGGCACCGGGCGGTAGATCAGCATTGCATCCAGGATTCGGTTCGTCGTGGTCGTAGACGATCGCAGCGCGGCCACCGTCCGCATCGCGCAGTGCTCGGACGGCTTCGCATGCGCTGGCAAAGGATTCGGCGTGCGCGGCATCCGCCGCCGGACCCATTGCCACCGCCACCGCGACCTCGAAGCCGTCTTCCACCGTTATGCGTTCGGCCAGTAGGCCCGACAGTCCGCGCTGATCGTTCTCGATGAGCCAGCCGGCCCCGTCCTTACGTTCGAGGCCCATCGTCAGTGCCTCGATCCGTGCCTGGAAAGAGGCGACCTTCTTACCCGCGGCTCGGTCCTCGTTCTGAAGTTCTGTCACTCGCGAGTCGGCGCTGCGAAGCGCAGCGACCGCGCGTTCGTACTGTGTGTCGAGGCTCAGTTCGCTGGCATCCAGGCCGGGAATGTTGTCCTGAACACTCTCGAATTCCGAGTCTGCGACGTCCCCACGCTCGCGTGCTTCCACTATTGCCGTCGAGAGGCGAGCCACCTCGGCGTCGATCGATTCGACTTTGGTGCGGTAGGTATCGACCTGGCCGGAGAGCCTGGCGAAGCCTTCTCGGCGATCTGCGATGGCCCGGACTGCGGCCATATGCGCGCGCTCCGCTTCCGCTGCCGCCGCTTCACGTTCGACAAGGTGTTCCCGTGCAGCTTCGAGTGCTTCTCGTGCGATCTCGACGGCCTCGACGAGCTCCATCTCTTCTTCCGCGACCCGCTCCGCCTGTTGCTCGAGTTCGTCCGGGTCCTGCCCCCTACCGCTGGACGACGCCGCATCCAGGTGCCGGGCGCGTTCCCGTGCGATACGGATGGTCGCGTTGACACGTTCGGCGAGCGCGGACAGTTGGAACCACGTTTGGCCTGCGGCTTCGGCACTAGGAGTCAACAGCGCAACGGACTGTTCGAGATCGCCGAGTGCAACATTCCCGGCCTCCAACGTGTCCTGAACGGCGGCATACTGCTCACGCGCGGCGGCTTCGTCCTGAGTCTGATTTGCGAACGCTTCGCGCCGTGCGACGAGATCGTCAGCAGCCAGGCGCAACCGGGCATCACGAAGATCTGCTTGGACGGTCTGGGCGCGCCGGGCCACTTCTGCTTGCCTACCGAGCGGTTTGAGCTGACGACGAAGCTCTGTGGTCAGGTCGTTCAGCCGCGCCAGATTCGCTTGCATCGCATCGAGTTTGCGAACGGCCTTTTCCTTGCGCTTTCGATGCTTGAGGACGCCGGCAGCTTCTTCGATGAAAGCTCGCCGATCCTCCGGCTTCGATTCCAGGATGGCTGCGAGCCTGCCCTGGCCGACGATCACA
>JBBSSG010000137.1:0-10187 GCA_038242295.1 Mycobacteriales bacterium
GAAGCAGGGGCAGGCGACGTCGTCATCGCTGCCACCCACGGCGTGCTCAGCTCGCCCGCTGCCGAGCGTCTCGGTGCGTGCGGAGCCAAAGAAGTCGTCGTCACCAACACCCGCCCCATCACCGACGACAAGCGGTTCGACACACTCACCGAGCTCTCGATCGCACCACTTCTCGCACGTACCATCCGCGAGGTCTTCGAAAACGGTTCAGTTACAAGCCTGTTCAACGGCTCCGCCTAGCACTTCCGGGTCGTTCCGCAGGCTCCACTCCTGGCGGCTCCGCCTAGCACTTCCGGGTCGTTCCGCAGGCTCCACTCCTGGCGGCTCCGCCTAGCACTTTCCTGTCGTTCGATCTCTTTGCATCCGCCCCGCACGCACCTCCCCCGCTGCCATGAGCTTGGTCACTACACGACCGAGAACATGCAGCTCGACGGGGAGGCGAGTGCGGGGCGGGTTGCGTTGTAACCTAGGCTGACTCGTCGTGATCGACGCACAAACTATCTACAGCCCGGCAACAACATCTACCGTCCGAATCGCTCGCTGGACCCCGGGTGGATGCGTCTGGTGCGGGGGCACCGATTCGATCGAGACGTATCGCAACGAACCGCGCTGCGGAGTATGCCGCGAGAACGAAGCCATCATCGACGAGGCCAAACACTTCATCGGTATGTACGGCCTGCGTCCGCTCGGTGGCACGTTGGCTTCCGACGACGAGGAGGAGCGCGAGTATCGCGTCACCGCCCGTGACGCACGCGAGGTGCTCAACCGCATCCGACTCGAGAAGCTCCCCGATCCAGCTGCAGTCCGCAAAGCTCTGCGCCCCAGAGCTGCTGCCGTCATTGCCGCCCCCCGCACCCCAGCAGAACCGGCGGCCGCTTCGAGTCCGACGAAAGCCGCTCCAAAAAAGTCGCAGGCCGGCGTCACCGGACTCGACCTGATCGAGCTCGAATCGCGCGTCCAGAAACTGCTCGCTCAGCTGACGAGCGTCGAGGAGAAGATTTCCGCTCTCGACGGCGTCCAAGGACTTCCTGCTCGCGCTCGAATGAAAGATTTAGACAGGCAACGCACCACGGTGCTTTCTACACTCGCCGCACTCGAGAAGGCTCGTCGCCGAAGCAACTAGGCCCTCGCTGAGGGCTCCCCGATATCTGTACGCAGACACTGTTCCATCGCGTGCTGCGCGAGTCAGATCACTCGGCGGGCAAGAACGAGGGCGAACCTCTCCTGCGAATCTGTCCAGAACTCGTCGACGCGGAACCCCGCTTCGACGAGTTCTCGTTCGATTCCGTCCGGACGGAACTTGGCAGAGATCTCGGTGCGGAGCTCCTCACCGCTGTCGAACGTCACATCGAGTCCCAGATCTGCAACGTGGACGTGCTGTGCTTGCGTTGCCCGCAAGCGCATTTCGATCCACTCCTCCTCTGAGTTCCAAAGCGCTACATGAACGAACTTCTTTGGATCGAAGTTCGCGCCGAGCCTCGCGTTCAACACCGACAGCACGTTCGCGTTGAACTGAGCCGTCACCCCTGCCGCGTCGTCGTAAGCAGGGACAAGAACGTCCGGATCGATGACCAATCCGATACCCAGCACCAAGAACTCACCGTCGACGAGCGCCGAAGCGACGTCGGCGAGGAAGACGGCACGCTCGTCGGGAATCAAGTTACCGAGGGTGCCGCCGAGAAATGCGATGGTTCGCTGTCCGTCTGCGGGCAGGTTCTGGAGAGTATCGGTAAAATCGCTGACGATGCCCTGCACTTCCAGCGAGGGAAACTCCTGCGAGATATTCTCGATCGCACCTTCCAGCGCAGATGGCGAGACATCCTGCGGCACGTACTTGCGCAGCGAACCGTGTTTCGTTCCCGCCTCGAGCAGCAGCCGCGTCTTCTCAGACGAACCGGAACCGAGTTCGACGAGAATCGCGGCGTTGGTGCGTTCAGCGATCTCGTGCGCATGTGCCTCGATGAGAGCGCGTTCGGTCCGCGTCGGGTAGTACTCCGGGAGTTCGGTGATCTGCTCGAACAGCGCGCTGCCGGCCGCGTCGTAGAACCACTTGGGCGAGAGCCACTTCGGGGATGCCGTCAACCCCTGTCGGACATCGGAACGAAGCTCCTCGAGTAATTTCTCCGGTGAAATATGCACATCCAACGCGATATCGGACACTTCTTCTCCTTCAATCAAGATCGGTGATGTCGATGTCCCCGGGGCGGGCTATCACGAATTTTCGGTCGTCGACCGAGTTCCAGCTTGGATTGTCGTCGAGAGGTTCGGAGGCGACAGTGACGGAATCCTCGGTGCTGAGAACCGAGAGAGAATGATAAAGAGTCGTCGCATACAACGTACGACCATCACTGAGCAGTAGGTTCAAACGTGGATTGGGAGAGCAAGATTCGACCCGGGACACGAGCGTCCGCAGGGCCCTTTCAGGCTCGTACTCTTTCAACAGGTGGCGCAGGATCAACCACAAGGCGGCGGAATCGGTTGCTGCCGGCAGCGTCAGAAGATCGTTCACCGGAACTTCTGACGCGAGGTCGACCAGCGCATCGGGCCAGCCGAACACGACGCCGTTGTGGCTGAACGCCCAGCGACCATCGGTGAACGGCGCACAGGCGCTCCGTTCGACAGGCATTCCGGCCGTGGCCGAACGAACGGCCGCCAGCACAGCGGTGGAGCTGACCAATCTCAAAGTCTCGTCGACCGCTGGATCCGACCAGATCGGCATAGGGTTTCGATAACTGTGCACCTCAGATTCGTTCCACCACGCAGCGCCGAAGCCGTCCGCGTTGATCGTGCCACCGCCGCGCATATCTTTGGGGGCCCAAGATTGAACGCTGAGAGAATTCTCGCCACGGGTAAGGATGTCGCCGACGCTACGCGTCGGCCCGAGATACGCGAGATGCCTACACATCCTCTACACGTCCCGGGCGCATCGAAGCCCAGCGAATATCTGTCGGCGAATCGGATGGTCCCAGTTGCGGAACGTACCGCGGCACGCGACATCGTCGGTTCCGAAAGATCCGCCACGCAGCACCTTGTAGTCGCCGAGCAGGAACACCTCGGAGTATTCCGCGTACGGAAACGGTTCGAAGCCTGGGTACGGCTCGAAGTTCGAGGATGTCCACTCCCAGACATCGCCGATCAGTTGCTGCACACCCTGCCCGGATGCCCCGGCGGGGTAGGCGCCCACATCGGCCGGCTCCAGGTGACGTTGCCCCAGGTTCGCATGTTCAGCAGTTGGCTCCATGTCACCCCAGGGATACTTCCGAACCGCGCCTGTCGCCGGATCGAACCGCGCGGCCTTCTCCCATTCTGCTTCTGTCGGAAGACGTTTGCCCGCCCACCGTGCATAGGCCTCGGCTTCGAAATAGCACACGTGAACAACCGGCTGATCTGGATTCACCGGTGCTGTCACCCCGAATGCCCGACGCCACCAGCTACCGCCGGTGTCGCGCTCCCAGAACTGGGGTGCGCCCAAGCCTTCGGCGATGCGGTGGGTCCAGCCCCGCTCACTCCAGAGCTCTTCCCGCTCGTAACCGTCCTGGTCGATGAATTCCGTGTACTGCCTATTGGTCACCAGCGCAATGTCGATGGCAAAGGGCCGAACGTATCTCGAATGTGCGGGTCGCTCGTTGTCCAGCGCCCACGGATCGAGCGTTGTCCCCATGGTGAACTCACCGCCTTCGATGATCACCTCACCAACGGCTTTCACCGTGGCCCGCGGAGGCTGCGGCGCATGAAGTACCGCTGGTCCAGTCCTGAGTTGGTGTGTGGCCAGCATCGTCTCGTCGTGCTGCTGTTCGTGCTGCGCGATCATTCCGAATGCAAAGCCGTCACGCTCGAGCCTGCGACCGTCGAGTGGACTGGTATCGAGAATGTCCCAGACTTTTTCGCGGACCGTCGAGACATAAGCACGAGCCTCGTCCGGGGACAGCAGCGGTAGAGACGGCCTGCTCGAGCGGGAGTGTTTGAAGGCGTCGTAAAGCTCGTCAATGTCACGGCGTACCGGTTCGCGTCCGCCGACATCGCGAACGAGCCACAGTTCTTCCTGGTTGCCGATATGCGCAAAATCCCAGATCAACGGACTCATCAGCGGCGAATGCTGCGTGGTGAGGTCCTCCTCGTCGACGCATTCGGTAAGGGCTGTGCTGCGAGCGCGGCTGCGTGTGAGGATCGCCTCGAGGGTGCTCCTGAGTTGCTCTGTGCTGCTCACACCGGCTCCCTGTCGATCGAGGTTGGGACGTACGCTGCTGCCGGCGGATCGCCCCTGCGGCATCTATCGGCCGCGTGCCAGAGAATGTCGGAGTGGTCGGGGGAATTCTCGGCAGCCAGACGAAGCAGCTCCTCGGCAGCATTGCGCAGGTCGGAGTCGATCAGCCCCTCTCGCGCAGCATCGATCCATCTGTCCGAGGTCATCTGCACCACGGAAATTGCTTCTTCGGTGACCGCCGACATCGACAGAAGTGCGTCGAACGCGGCTGCCGGGACCACCCATTGGCCTTCGGGCTGGGCGTCGAGATACCTGATTTCGAGATGTCCGCATGCGCGCACATGCGGAAACAAGGTCGTCAGGTGGTAATCGAGATCGTCGATGGTAGGCCGGCGCCCGATCGAGGCATCGCCACCCAACCAGTCCGCGAACGTCGTTCCCGCCGGCACCTCCCATTTTTCACCTTCGCCGCGAATACACAGGATCGGAACGTCGAGCGCCCAGCGCGAATAATCCGACACGGGATCGCCGGTGATCGGAACCTCGGTTCGACTGCTGTCCAACTCGAGCCAGGTACGCATGCGTTGTGACGCCCATTCGCCGGCCGGGGCGCCGCGCAACGTCGGTGAGCACGCGAACGCCGCGATCATTGCCGGCCCGACGGCGTGGAGCATCCTCCAACGCAGCGCGACATCGACACGGTCAAGACCTGCATCGACGCTGACCTGAGCGGCAGCGGTATTACACATCATCAACTTGCCGTAGGGGCCGATGGTGGTGAAAAGGTCCTCCATCGCGCAGTACCGCGGCAGGCCCAGTAATCGTTCGGCGTCGCGTTCGCGGTCGGCTGGCGTGGAGACCATTCCGAGGTTGGATGCGTTCATGAGCGTGGTGACGAAACGAGTATCCGAATCCAACGCACCCTGCAACAGCAGAAGGGATACGTGCGGAGTACTGGAAAGTTCTATCTGGCCGCCCGGTTCGATGGTGACGGCGCTTCCGCCCGGCAACGTCAGGGCAGGTGAATCGGGTGCAATGCTGCGCGGAGCGTACTCCCCCAGCGCTGCGGCAATATGATCGAGCGTAGGTCTACGGCCGTCGAGTGAATGCGTCAACCATTCCAGCTCGGCACCGATGAGCCGCGGCGGCCCGAGTTTGAAACAAACACTGGCGACATATGTCTCGGCGGCAAGCCGGGAACTCAGTTCGCGAGACTTCTCGTGGGACAACATTCCCGCCTCCTAGTTCTGCCCCCACTTACCCTGGGCGGTCCGTGCCGAAACCGGTCGAGTTGTGGAACCCTGACTTCGACAGTAACCACGAGTGAACCCCAGCGCACCGACAACACTTTTTCTCAGGAAGGCGCCATCTTGCTCGACCTCGACCGAATCCGGCTGGACACACCCGCCGCCGCGTCAACCGTCTTCCTCGACAGTGCCGGGTCCTCGCTACCGCCCACCCCGGTCGTCGACACCGCCATAGCGCATCTTCGCCGCGAAGCAGTCGTAGGCGGTTACCTTGCCGCCAACGAAAGAAAGGATGACCTCGCTGCCGTCAAGACCTCGATCGCGTCGTTGATCGGCGCACACGCGTCGAACATTGCCCTGAGCGACAGCGCAACTCGGGCGTGGAGCGATTTCTTCTACTCGATCCCGCTGACCGACGGTGATCGAATTCTGCTCAGCGAGGTCGAATACGCCTCCAATGCGATTGCGGCGCTACAACGAGCCGAAGCTGTCGGCGCCGTCGTGGAATTCGTGCCGAGCGATGCGACGGGACAGATCGATCTCGAGGCACTGGAAACAATGCTCGACGACCGTGTCCGCATCGTTTCGATTGTCCATGCCCCGACCAACGGTGGACTGATCAATCCGGTTCGCAAAGCAACCGAACTGGCCCACCGGCACGGCGCGTTGGTGCTTCTCGATGCGTGCCAGTCGATCGGGCAGATTCAGGTCGACGTCGACGAACTCGGGGTCGACGCACTCAGCGCCACCGGACGCAAGTGGCTCCGCGGGCCCCGCGGAACCGGATTCCTGTACCTGCGGGCCGATCTTGCGACGTCTCTCGAACCGCGGGCACTCGATCTGCACAGCGCCCAATGGACCGGCGAGAAGCGATACCGGATTGCCGCAGATGTGACCCGCTTCGAATTTTGGGAATGCGACGTCGCTGCCCGACTCGCTCTCGGCCGAGCCGTCGACTACGTGCTCGAAATCGGGATCGACAATATCGCCGACGCGGTGACCGAACGTGCCGAGTACTTGCGCGCTGCGCTGCGAACTGTCGACGGAGTGACCGTGCACGACCTCGGTGATCGCAAGAGCGGTATCGTCTCGTTCACTGTCGACGGCCATTCCCCGACCGACGTCCGAGACTTCCTCGCGGGCCAGGGCGTCACCGTCACCGTCAGCCACCGCCAATCGACACTCGTGGACATGAACCAGCGCGGCCTGGATGCCGTAGTTCGTGCGTCGCCGCACTACTTCGTGACCCTGGGGCAGTTGGGCGAGATGACCGAGGCGCTCGAGCGTCTCTGACCGCGGCCTCTGCCGTCTGTGGCTCTGCGGTGATGGTGTAAAGTCTTCGAGGTTGTCTCGGCGAGGGTAGATCCTTTACAGGTACTACCGTGATCGACGCGGCTAGGCCCTTGGTCTTGCTCGTACGTGTCCGCCCCGACGAGCCGTTTCCATCAAGAGCCAGGAGCTATTTTCATGTCGAAGAAGGTCATCAATCTCGAAGCGCTCGTTCGCACCGAATTCGGTAAGGGCGCAGCACGCCGCGCACGCCGTGACGGCCTGATTCCCGCTGTTCTGTACGGACACGGCACAGATCCACAGCACCTCGCATTCCGCGATCGCGCATTCGCCGCTGTCCTGCGTAACCACGGAGTCAACGCTGTTCTGACGCTCGACATCGACGGCACCGAGCAGATCGCTCTGACCAAGTCGTTCGTCATCCACCCGATCACGCGCAACATTCAGCACGTCGACCTTCTCGTCCTCAAGAAGGGCGAGCGCGTCAACGTCGAGATCAACGTCGTCGTCGAGGGCGAAGCAGCACCCGGAACGCTCGTCTACACCGAATCGACCGTCGTCGAAATCGACGTGGATGCGTTGGAGATCCCCGATCAGGTCGAGGTTTCGATCGAGGGCCTCGAAGCGGGCAGCCAGATCCTGGCCGGCGGCGTCGAACTGCCCGAGGGCGTCACACTGGTATCCGATCCCGATTTCCTGCTCGTCAACGTCGTCGAGGCACCGTCCGAAGAAGACCTGGAAGGCGAGGGCGACATTTCCGAGCCTGCTTCCGAGCCAGACGAGGCCGAGGCCGAGTAAGAGGCTGGTTCCAACAGCTGATACTTCTGTCAGTCCCCAACGCGCCGCTTCCCTCTTCGGGAGCGGCGCGTTGTCGTAGCCCCGTCGAATGAGAGCATGAACATCGTGAACGCAGATCCTGCGCTGATTGTCGGCCTCGGAAACCCTGGTCCGCAGTACGAGACAACCCGCCACAACGTGGGTTTCATAGTGGCCGACGTGCTGGCGGCTCGAATCGGTGCGTCCTTCTCTTCGCACAAGAAATCCAACTCGGACGTCGTCCAGGCACGCTTGAACGACCGACCGATCATTGTCGCGAAACCGGATAAGTTCATGAACTTGTCCGGCCAGCCCGTCGCGGCTCTCGCCCGATTCTTCTCGGTAGACCCGTCGAACATAGTTGTGGTGCACGACGAACTGGACCTCGACTTCGGCACAATCCGACTCAAGCTCGGCGGCGGCGAAGGCGGGCACAACGGTCTGCGCTCGATTTCACAACATCTCGGCACCAAGGACTACCTGCGCGTGCGAGTCGGGGTCGGACGTCCACCGGGGCGAATGGATGCCGCATCGTATGTTCTCAAGCCATTCTCGGCGGCTGAGCGCAAAGACCTCGGCGTGATCTGTGAGGAAGCCGCCGACGCCGCGGAGCTGGTTCTGCGCGCAGGACTCGAAGCAGCACAGAATCAGGTCCATCCGCGCTGAGCTAGCCGCCGCGGACCAACCACGCGGGTTAGTCGCCGCGCGGGACCACGCGCCCTTTTTACCGACCTCTGCGCCCCGTTAGCCTCCGAGCAGGGGTGCAAGGTTCGCAAAAGCAGTGCGAGGTTCGGGCAACGGCGCAAGCGGTGCGGACAGAAGCAGCGCGAGGTCCACAAGATGGGTGCGCCCTACCCCAACAGTGCAGCCGAATTTACTCGACGAAGCTTGCCCGATGACGTCTTGGGGATCGATCCCGGCCCGAGCACCACTACGGTTCGGGGCCGCACTCCGAGATCGGAGTGAACGGCGTGCACTATTTCGCGCTCTAGGCGCTTGACTTCATCTTGATTCTCGAAGTCATTGGTCTCTACAGCGACCGCAAAGCTCTCGCGCTTGTCACCCGCGTCGAGGCGGATCGCCACAGCGTTGCCCGGGCGAACTCCGTGGACCGAACCGGCGGCGCGCTCTATATCCGTCGGATAGATGTTGCGCCCGCCCATGATAATGACGTCCTTGATACGTCCGCAGACCACGACAAGCTCGTCCTCGGTGATGTATCCGACGTCGCCGGTGTCGAGCCAGCCGTCAGGATCGAGGGTCGAGATCGGCCCGTCGATGGTGACGTATCCCGGAGTTACGGACTTGCCGCGCACCTCGATGATTCCGACGCCGCGCGCGGTGAGGACCTGACCTTCTTTGTCGACGACGCGCCCTTCGAGGCCGGGAACGAATTTGCCGAGCGTCGCGAGCGAGCGGGTGTTACCGCGCGTCGTCGGGACCGCGCGGTTCAAGGTCTCGAGTAGGTCGGCGTCGACCACATCGATCACCTGCCCCTGACGTGGATCCGGAATGGACACGGCAAGAGTCGTTTCCGCCATTCCGTACACCGGAGCCAATGCCAAAGGATCGAGTTTGTAGGGCCTACCGGCCTCGGCCAAAGTCGTCATGGTCTCGGGGTCCACCGGCTCGGCGCCGTTCCAGGCGTACCGCAGGGAACTCAAGTCGAGGTCGAAGTCATCGTCGGCTTGAGCGAGGCGTCGGGCAAGTAGGGAGTAGGCAAAGTTTGGTGCTGCGGTGACGGTTCCGTGGTATTTGTCGATCAGCTTGGCCCACAACAACGGTGAGCGCAGAAAGTCGAGCGGAGTGATACTGACGACCTCGGCACCGACCTGCATCGGCACCGTGAGAAATCCAACCATGCCCATGTCGTGAAACAACGGCAGCCAACTGATCATCACGTCGGTGTCGACGTCGAATTCGATGCGGTCGATCATCGCATAGGCGTTGACGTAGAAATTCTCGTGCGTGATGCGCACGGCCTTCGGTAATCCGGTGGACCCCGACGTCAACTGCTGCAACGCGATATCGGATTCGTCGGTCGCCACCGGGTCGATCTCGCGGCCCGCTCGCATGTCGTCGATCTTCAGCACGGTGATGCCGCGCTCTTCGAGTATCGATGCCGCGACGTCGAACGGCGCACCCAAAATGACGGCTTTCGCTTCGATCATGTTCACCACGGATTCGGTGTCCATGGCCCAAATCTCCAGATCAGTTCGCGGTGTCGGCTGATGAAGCATCGTGACCGAGCCGCCGCGCATCCATGTCGCTTGGCACGCCGGCGCGATGTCGACGGGCTGACCGGCGAGGATGCCTACGGCGTCGCCACGAGAGATTCCGGCGTCGGCGAGAGCTCCGGCCATCGATCGGGCGACTTGGTGGATCTCACCCCAGGATTGTCGAAGAGGCTGATCGGGCTCTCCGGTGACGAGTCCGCGGCCGCTGCCTGCTGCTGTGGCGAACATTTCTTCGGTGAATTTGCTCAACAGATCTCCTGTGAAGTCGAACGTCCCCTCTCACGCTATTGAACTAAGACGAGGACGTATCCGTTATCGCCGAAAACCTCCGAGTACCCTGGTACCGGCACACACAGCCCTGCCGGAAGCCCCCTGCCAAAAGAAGAGGTTCGC
>JBBSSG010000138.1:0-10057 GCA_038242295.1 Mycobacteriales bacterium
ATCCCGAACACGATGCGCACAAAGTTGTCGATGAATCACTTCCACCCGGGGTCGGTCTCGCCGAGGTACGGCACCTACCAGATCAGGAATCCTGCACCGGCGAGCTCGAGCAGGGGGAGCAGTCCGAGGTCATCGGTGAAGAGTGAGGAGAGCGTCATCGAAAGTCCTTTTCGTGTGAGGACTGCTCTCACCGATACGGCGGCGCGGCCCGAAGCCTGATGGATCTATCTCTACCGTGCGCCACCGACATTTGACGGCGGCGCACTGTTCAGAACAAGGTCGGTGGCGCTTGCGCGTCGAAGTGGTGGCCGGCGAGCGCGGCCCGCATTCGTTGTTCGTCGTAGCCGTCTTCGAGTGCGTCGCGGATCGCTATCGCTCGCCCGTAACGTCCGCGCGGATCCCCGCCCGCCGGCGTCGGTCCGATGTGCCGACCTACGGCGACGGCGTGCGCTAAATTCGCCGATTGGGTGCCGCGTTTGAGGTGCCCGTGGTCTACTCGCACACACAGTGTTTCATCGCAGTCGTGCTCGCCGACGATCCCATCTTCGAGGTCACCGTATTCGAGTAGAAGCGCGAACCGGTGCGTCGACAACGTGCGCGGTGTGTCGCCGTCGGTGAAGGTAAATACTGGCAATGTGCACGTATTCAACGCGTGCGCAGTTGTCATATCAGTCTCGGTGCGCGCTTGAGGACCGTCAGAACAAATGTTGTCGAGACCATCACCACACGCACGATTAACCGTACCGTGTGGTCTAAAATGTAGCGATGACTCGACAACTTCCCGAAGGCGAATCCCTACTGGTTAGGACCGATTACTCGGACGACAAAGCGTGGCGCGAGACCCTCGCCGCTGCGACGCAGCCGTGGGATTTCGGCGGTGACATCGAGTCATATGCCGCACTGACTCCAGTCGATGACCCGGCGTTCGACGGGTTGACACTTAGCGACCTGAGAACCCTTATCGGATCACCGCCGCCTTACTATATTTTTCTCGCCGACAGCCGTGCGATTACGGATCCCGAACACCCGATTCTCGCCGTCGACACAGGGGCAGAGGAAAGCAACGACGCCGTGGCTGCCGGTGGGGTGTATCCGACGTTTCGGGTGGCACCGAAGGCAATGGCGTCGGTGGAGAACAACCTCTCGATCGCAAACATGGACTTTGAAGAATTCGCCGGCGCAATCGATGCCGACGGTGTCTTCCGCGGATTCTGACCCCCCAAGCTATGGCCAACAGAAGGTGCCGGCATGAATGAGGACAGCAACCCGACACTGCCATTCGCCTATGACCTTCTCTGGGTGGGCACTGTTTTGGCATGGTTCGCCTTAACTGCGTGCGCGGTGGTGTCGGTTCTGCGCACCGACCATGCGCGCAGTGGCGGTAAATTTTGGTGGAGTCTTCTTGTCATTGCAGTACCGGTGTTGGGCGCACTGGTGTGGTTCTGGGGGTATGCCCGCGAGGTTACGCGGTGAGTTGGCGTGCACAGGCGTTGCTGTGGCCGGGGGTGTGTGCGCTGCTCTACGCCGCGTGGATCGTCCTGCAGTTCGGGGCGTTCGAGGAAGTAGTTGTCCTGTTGTTGATTGTTCCGATCGCAGCGGTGGGGTGTGCATTCGTGTTCGGTGGTTTTGCGATCGCAACCGCACTGTTTGTGCGCGCAGTATTTCGTTCGGTGTTACCTGGATCCGGTTTGTTGGTGCAGAGATGTTTCCTTGCGACGGCAACAGGGTTGGTGTTGTTCACGTTCTGGATGGTGCTGTTTGCTTCATCAGTGGAGATCACTAGCGAAATGTGGTTTTACGGAACGGGAGTCGGTGTGATTGCAGCTATAGCGTCGGCCATATATGCGCGACCGTTGTTCGATGAGCAAGTGGAGAACCGCGAACCGGGTGGCATTTGAAGCACATGTCGGGCAGTGCGTAGGCGTCAGAACAATGTCGGTGGTGCTTGTGCGTCGACGCTGTGGCCGGCGAGCGCAGCATGCAGCCGTGGTTCGTCGTAGCCTCCGGTGAGTGCGTCGCGGATCGCGACGGCGCGCCCGTACCGTCCGCGCGGATCCCCGCCCGCCGGCATCGGCCCGAGATGGCGACCCACTGCAACAGCGTGTGCAAGGTTCGCCGATTGGGTTCCGAGTTTGAGGTGCCCGTGGTCTACTCGCACGCACAATGTTGCGTCGCAGTCGTGTTCACCGCGACCACCGAGATGAATTCCGTTGACCTTCAGGCAGTTCAGAAAACGAGTCAGATTGGGAGGCATCACGCTCAGGACTAGTTGAGATGTTCTCGCTTGGTTCAGATTAAAGCCGACAGGGGGACTTGTGGCAAGACCCCCTGCGTCGTTCATGATCGCCACTCACGAGTTGAAGCCAAAGGAAAGTGAGTGAGTCACATGCGGGTGTTGTTGGCGACGTACGGGACGCGCGGCGATGTTGAGCCGATGGTTGCGCTGGCCGCGCAGCTGCGACAGTCGGGGGCCCAAGTGCAGCTTTGCGCACCGCCGGACGATGAGTTTGCGTCGCTGCTCGAGCGGGCCGGTGTTCCGATAGTGCCGTTCCCGCGGTCGTGGCGCTCATGGCAGGTAGCCGAGACCACCGCCCAGGAAGTTGTTCCGAGCGTCGCCGACCACGTCAACGCTCACATCGCAGCAACCTTCGACACGTTGGCACGGGCAGCGCAGGATGCTGATGTCGTGCTAGCGACCGGCATGTTGCACTTCGTGGCGCGCACTGCCGCCGAAGTTGTCGGCATCCCGAACCGATTCGTCGTGTTCTCTCCGAGCCTGCTGGAGCCCCAGGGCTACCAGCGCTTGGTCGGTCCCTCGATCAACGCACACCGCGCGACGCTGGCCCTGCCGGCGGTCGACGACATGCACGCCTTTCTCTTCACCCATCGGCCATGGCTTGCCGCCGACCCCGTCCTGGGGCCTCCGTCGACTGCTGCCGCTGCCGGAACGCGAACAGGTGCATGGATACTTCCCGACACCCGTCCACTCTCGCCTGAAGTCGAGGCATTTCTCGAAGCCGACGACCCTCCCGTCTATGTCGGGTTCGGCAGTATGATCGTCGATCAGGAGGCGGCCCTGACCACAATTGAGGCAATTCGCGGACACGGCCGCAGAGTTATCGTTGGACGCGGGTGGGCGGGGCTTGACGTCACCGACACCGGGGACTGTTTAGCCGTCGGCGACAGCAATTTGCAGGCACTGTTCCAACGAGTCGCCTGCGTCGTACATCACGGAGGGGCGGGAACGACGACCACCGCCGCGCGAGCGGGCACCCCACAGGTTGTGGTGCCACAGGCCGCTGATCAGCCGTACTGGGCCGCCCGCGTAGCTGCACTCGGAATCGGTGCCGCCATCGACACCCCCAGCCCGACTCCCGATTCGATTCGATCTGCACTAGCGGTAGCGCTCACACCCGAAACCGCGGCTCGCACCCATGCGATAGCCGAGACGATCACCACAGACGGAGCGGCGCAAGCAGCGCAGATGCTCTGGGAACAGATAACTTAAAGCATGTTCGTCGATATCGAAACCGCTCGGCTGATTCTGCGTCCCCTACGCGAAGAGGACCGGCAGGCGATGATCGAATTACACACCGATCCCCGCACGGCCCGGTTCGAATCGAATCCGCCCGGCTCGGTGCAGGTTGGCCTCCTGGTCGACTCGTGGCTCGCGCATTGGACGGAACACGGCTTCGGATACTGCGCGGTGACCACCCGCATTAAACCCGACGTGATCGGTCTGACGGGGATCCGTGTCCGCGACTTTCGCGGCGAGGGCGTGCTGAACCTCGCCTACCGCTTCTGCCCCGAGGTGTGGGGCCGGGGCTACGCGGTGGAGGCAGCGAAAGCGATCGTGGACTGCCGCGCCCGCGATTTGCCTTGGATGCCGTTGGTAGCGAGCGTGAATGTGGAGAACGAACGCTCGGGCCGCGTAGCCGAACGCGTCGGCTTCACCGAGTACACCGAAGATTTATACGATGGTGCGCTCTCGCGCCATTACCGCCTCGAAGCGAACCACCCAGACTCGCAGGCATTTCCGCCGGTTCACTGAGTTTGACTATTCACAGACGGCTGTCGGGTGGTGCAGTGGAGTGATCGCCCGGCTGCGAGATTCACGACCTCGTCAAGCCTCGCATGCTGCGCCACCTGAAGCGTCAAGTCACGAACGAACTGCACTTGCTCAGATCCACCAAAGGTGGGTGCGGGTTGCTGACGAATCAACAGGCTCTTGCCATGAGTGCCGGAATGGCACTGCGCCGCGCGCGGATTGGTGACCCGACGCTTGTTTGAGATTTGTGTGCGCCTGGGTGCACCTTCTGCGCAATCGAAGATGTCACGCGGGTGCACAGGACCCGCCCGGGTCGCAGTTGATTTGCATGCTCGACGAATCCACTGCGGCAGGATGAGTTATGACCACGGGTCATTCCAGACGCAGGATTTTGAGGCACCCAGCGCGGGCGGCCGTACGGACTGGAAAGCACTTCGCTTGGGTGATAGAACGAGAGCTCGGGTCTGAGCCGACCAGCGAATCTGCCAAGGCCGCTGGCCATGCAATCAGCCCGGCCGAGTCAAGGCTTTCGTTGTGCGGAGTGGACGGTCTGGGCCAGGACCCTGCGGCTTAGGCGTCGGCTGCCTGGGCGGTTGGCTCCGTCACCCACTGCACCAACTGCCAGAGGACTCCGTTGCCGTCCGTGAACTGGCAGAATCGCTCGCCCCACGGCTCAGTCTCCGGCTCGGTCACGACTTGAGCCCCGCCGGCAGCCACTTGAGAAAACTGCTTGTCCAGATCATCAACGGTGAGTACGAGCAGCAGGCCCTCGCGGGCTGCGCCCGCATGCGACTCAGGCTTGAAGGTGGACAGCCCCACATCGAGAAAGATCACGTTCGACGCCGCATCGGGGTGGGACAAGGAAACGAACCCCTCCGCAGCCATCGACTCGGTAAAGCCGAAGTGCTGCTTCGCGAACTCGGCAGAAGCCGCGGCGTCGGGGACGTTCAGCGAGATATCGAGTGAGGTGATCTTCATGTCGCTCCAACCGTAGAAACTATGTACGGCGTACAACGTAATAGAGTATGAGCTAGTTCCCTAATTTGGAGAAAATCTTGAAGCCCGAGTTGCTCGATCTGCTGTGGCGGGACCACCCTGCGGCCCCGAAACGTGGAAGCCGTGGGCCACGCTCCCGAATGAACGCGAGCAGCGTCGTGGACCGGGCAATCCACATGGCCGACATGCACGGGCTCACCGGTGTCACTGTCCGCGCCCTCGCCAAAGATCTTTCAGTGGCGACCATGTCGATTTACACCCACGTCAACAGCCGCGATGACCTGCTCGTGCTGATGGTTGACGCTGCTCGCGCAACGGCACCTCGGCCTTCTTTCGGCGCGACGACCTGGCAGGAACGGATCCGGCAGGTCGCACGAAACAACCGTGCCCTGTTCGATGCGCATCCGTGGCTACTGGACATCCACGACGACCGCAGCGCTTTTGGACCCGGCACCATCGCGAAGTACGACTACGAGCTTCACTCGTTGGACGGGTTGGATTTCGATGATGTGTCGCGCGACGCCGCTCTCACTTTTTTGCTGGATTTCGTGGTCAGCAACGCCATCGCTGCTCGGTCCAAGGTCCCACGAGACCAGACGTCCGAATTGTGGGGGCAATGGGACCAGCAGCTTGGGATCTACTTGCGTGGCGACTATCCGCTAGCCGTCCAAGTCGGGAAGGCCTCAGGGGAAGAGATGAATACTGTCCACAGCGCTTGGCATGCCTGGGAGTTCGGCCTCACAGCCGTGATAGCCGCGATCGATGCCCTCGCGTCGTGACAATGAACCGCGCTGGTCTTGGTGGCCTGGGCCCCACATCGTTGGAGTTCGGTCGAATTGAAGATCAACAGATGATGTGACTGGCATCAATTGTGTGACCCGCCGGGGTGGTTGGGTTCTCTCTGTGCCCCTCACCTTGTGGCTGCAAATGCTCACCACAAGGTCAGGGGGCGGCCGGCGGTCTCGGCAGCGAAAATTCGTGCTTCCATAGCGCTGGGGTTCTCACTGTGTGTCAATCCTGCTCGGACGGCGGCGGCGATCGCTCGGGTGCGTCCAGCAGCACCGCGGATGTCGGAGAGGGGACTGGCGAGATTTTTTCGCCGCGAGGTGTATTCGGCACGGTTGGATGTGTTGGTGCCCAATCGCATGTGTGCGGGGTTGGTGCACCCGGCGAAATCGCACTGGTGACAGAGCACTGCATCGTCGGTGTTGGACCATCCGAGCCGAGGAATCACCCCATTCTGGAGTTGGTAGGCGAACAGGTGCGCGGGGATCGTGCCGCGCCGGGAGGCGCCGGGTCTACTTGCTGCCCTGAACGATCCGTGACCGGTGGAGGACACTGCACCTGTCCAAGGCCAGCACAGATGTTCGGCTCGGCGGTAGCGTTTTGCTTCGAACCTCGCTGTCACGGTCGGGTCGTCGAGCCAGGACCGCAACAGGTGCGCCGGGATTCTGATCGGTCGAGGTTCACCGAGCAGGACCAGCTGTTCGGAACGTCCCGACTTGCTTCGTGCTGCAAAAGGTAGACCGGGCAACGGAAGCGAATCGGCATACCCGATCGGCATCGACATAGCTGTTGCCCCCGTTCGCGTCCGAGCTGTTACCGGTGGCGCGAGACTATGCGGTGGTACCGACAAAGCCGACCATCGTCCGCCGGTAACAGCTCACGAGCTGTTACCGGCGGTTCAAGGCTGCTGCGTTTGAAAGCCTGGTTGTGTCGCGTACTCCTGCTGCCGGAGGTCGAGCACTGCGGTGATCTGCGCTGCGGCGTCGTCACCGATCACCAGGCGCAGGGGCCTGGAATCTGACTGAGCCAGATGATGAGCGAGCGCTTCGGCGATGATTTCCGGGGAGGTTCCGCCTCCGGTTGCGCCGGGCTCGCTCGGCCAGGGAACGTCCGATGTGCCGAGGGCGTTCGAGCGGATCTCGTCGTATTCGGTTCGGGGCTGGCTGAACTGCATTCCTGCCGTCGCCCACTGCGTATCCATCGCGCCGATCTCAGCGAGGGTGACCAGGATGCCCATGGGTGCCACCTCGGCAGCCAATGCCTCACTGAAGCCTTCGAGGCCCCATTTCGTGGCGTTGTACAGGCCGAAGAAAGCCATCGCCCCGACCGCCCCGACGGACGAAATTTGAACGATGTCGCCTGAGCCTTGGGCTCGCATCACCGGTAGTGCGGCTTGGGTGAGCCATAGTGGGCCGAGTAAGTCGACGTCGATGATTGCTCGCACCTCGTCCTCGGTGGCTTCTTCGATGGCACCTACGAGGCCGTATCCGGCGTTGTTGATGAGGACATCGAGTCGGCCGGTGGTCCGGGTGATGTCCTCGACGGTTCGGTGACATGCCGCCCTGTTCGATGGGTCGAGCTGGAGGACGGTGAGCCGCGGGTCTGTGATGGGCACAGTCGTCCCGCGCGTCGTGGCCACCACGGTGTGTCCAGCGGCCAGCGCCTGCTTGACCAGCGCGAGCCCGAGACCGCCGCTCGCTCCGGTGATGACCCAGGTCTGAGTTGTCGTCATGTGTCCATTCAACACCAAACGAGACGGTGCGTCTCGTTCTTATGATGGGTACATGGTTCGACCTGAAACCGTGAGGCGCGTCCATGCCGCCGTCCTCGGTGTTGCTCAGCGTGGTGGTCCGAGTGCCTTGACTATGGAAGGGATTGCCGCGGAAGCAGGAGTAGGCAAGCAGACGCTGTACAGAAACTGGCCTTCTGTCCACGCGATTCTCTTCGACGCGCTTGCCGGTGAAGACACGTCCTCCCTCGAGCCTCTCGCAGACGACACGCTCGAGGGACTTCTCAAAGCTGCGATCGACGAGATCTCGACAGAGCCGCGCTGCTCACTGTTGCGTATGCTCGCCGCGGCGATTCAAACTGATCCCGATGTCGCCCGCGAGTTCCACGAGCGACTCCTTGCGCCTCAGGTGGCGCATATCCGACAACTGGTGAGTGCTGTCGGTGCGCAGGACCCCGGACAGGCCACCGAGCTACTGCTCTCGCCCATCTTCTACCGGTGGTTCATGCGACTGCCGCAGTTTCAGGAGAACGAACTCGAACAGCACGTCCGCAGTGTGTTGTCCGCGAAGGCGTAGCGCAATCGATCACCGTCCCTAGCCCTTAGTGCGAGCTGTCGGGTTTCGGGAGCTCGCTGACTGTGTGGGTGCGGGCCGCGATGTAGCCGGTCCAGTCGCGAGCGGCGAGAGTGGTCCACCGCGCGGCGGCTGAGGTCGAGATGCCGAGCACGTCGGCGAGTACGGGTGAGGGTAGCTCGGCGGCGAGATCGCACAAGGCTGCGCCGCGGGCAGGACGGACGAAGATGCCGAGTTCGATATTGAGGAGCTTGGTCAGTGCGCCGGCGTCGCGGTGGCTTCCTCGGCGGGCACCGGGAAACAACCACGGCTTCCTGCCGGGTGTGGTTCGCGAATCCTGCTCGGCAAGTTGGTCGACGAGATTCGCCAGGGCGGGCGGCAGCAGCACCGGCCGGGCGGCGAGTGTCAGAAATCTGTGTTGCCCGTCGCTGGTGATGTCGTCGCGTGTGAGTTCGACGATGCGGGTGGGAATGTGCCCGTAGAGCAGGACCAGGCTGCCGGCGACGCGCAGTTCCAGTGCAATGGTGTTCTCGTGCACGCAGCGCCGTAGTAGTGCCCATCGGGTGTTGTCGGCGAGGACGCGGCTGGGTAGTCCTTCGCGCCCGAGCCAGGGCGCTGTGAGATCGGCAGCGTGCCCGGCGGTGTACGCCCACTGGAGAAAATCGCGAACCCGGTGACGGGTGCTCGCTCCCTGCGACAACCACAGGTCGACGTCGGATTGCGTTGCGGCAGAAAGGGTAACTGTGCGTGTGTCGAGCCAGGTGAGAAATTGAGCTGCGACGGTGATTCGGGTGCGGACGTACTTGTGTGAGCTGGGGGAGTCGAGTCCGCGCGCATGACGGTGTCGTGCGCGGCGAAGCACAGACCACGCCGCGTACGGCCGCAACAATGCGGAGACCTCGGGCCGTTGGCCGGCGAGGAAATGCGCGAGCCACGGATCGACCATGTCGGTCAACACGGTGCGCAGTTCGAGTGCTCCGGTGGCGACGAGCATGTGTCGTAGTAGCCGCACGTGGTTCTGTGGAGGCAACGCGTCGAGGTGGGCGTGCGTGATGTCGCCGCCGGCGGCAGCGAGGTCGCCCACGAGCTGCACCCATTCCGAGTGCTTGTATCGATGCTGGATCTGAGTGGGGGTGTAGTCGGTGAGCAGCAGATCCCGCAGAGTGGCGAGTTGGGGGTGGACGGCTCCGTCCGGGCCGGCGAGAGCGGCGTCGAGTTGTGTCGTCACCTCACAGGTATGACAGATGTCGTTGACGAGCAGATCGAACCGGTTGCAGGAGCGGCAATTCCAGGACCGGTTGTCGCCGGAGCAGGGTCCACATACGGGCTGCCCTACGGTGTCCGTGCCGACGAGTGGGCGGCTGAGGGTGCACTGCGCGCACGGTGCGTGGGTGGCGCGCAGCGTCTGAAAGCACGGTGTGCAGATCGGTCCGATCGGCACGGTGATGCGGGTGACCCGCGAAGCGCTACAGCGCGCACATGACGGTTTCGGTGTGCAGGCAGCGTGGCAGGGCGCGCAGATCGGTCCGGTCGGTAATACCGCGAGGACTCGGCGGGTAACTCCGCATTCGGTGCATGGTTTGTGCGGGCGGTTGCGGGATGTGCACGTTGAGCAGATCGGTCGGCCGAGAGTGTGACCGCGGGCGCACGGTTTGGTCTCACCGCAGACGCTGCATGTTGCCGTCGGTGGTATTCGGCACCTGCTGCAGATCCACTGATCACCGTCCCGCCGCACATATTCCGTGACGCGGTCGCACTGGTGACATCGGTGTTGGCGGGAGCGGTGGTAACAGCTCGAACAGATCGGACCGTGTTCGGTGACCGCTTTTGCGGGCTGGTCGAGGCGGCCGCATCCGGTGCAGGTGTGGCGCGGCTTCGGGCCGCAGTTCTGGCACAGTGGCTGGCCGTCGACGCGGTAGGCGAC
>JBBSSG010000139.1:0-9961 GCA_038242295.1 Mycobacteriales bacterium
CCGAAGTTCTTGTCGATCTGCGCAAGTGCGAGATCGAGCGCTTTGTCGCGGTCGTATGCAGCCATCTTGATCTCCTCTATGTGGTCTGGACCAGCATGGCCTGGACCAGCGTCGTCTAGTTCAGCGTGTTGGCGGTAACGCTAGAGCCTGGTACCGACAAGAACTGGTTTCAGACCGCTGTGCAACCGAATGACACGAGCATAGGCGAACACCTGTTCGATTGCATGCCCAGATTGACCGACACGCCGAGATTTCTTCACCACCGGGATCGGGGCACATCGAACTCGCTACACAGAGCGCGCCACACTTCCCGTGGATCGACACCCGCTTCGATCGCCTCCGCACCGGTTCGACCGCCCAGAGTCGTCATAACGTGATCGATCAGAAGCGAATCGCTGCTCATCCGGCCGAATTCCTCCGTGAGCAGCTCTTGAAATTGGGTCAAACGCACCAGCCAACCGTACCGAAGAAAAATCAGCTGAGCACACCGCGGCACACTAGAACCGGGTCTTGCACCTCACTCGAGCCCGAGGCTGCCAGCGCGGCGGCTCGGGAGAAGCTGCTGTCGTCCAGAACTTGACGAACAGCATCCCCGATCGCTTGGGAACTCGGCGGCCGGACGAGAACTGCACTCCCCTGCCTCACTGCACGATTGGCCAATTCCCACTGATCACCACCGCCGGGCACCGCGACCACAGGCACTCCGTGAATAAGCGACTTCGCCAGTAGGCCGTGCCCACTTCCGCACACCACCACATCGGCATGCCCGAGCAGATCGTCCTGTCGTCCGAGACCTGCACGGGCCCAACTCGGCAACTCCAGGGGAGGAGCGTCCAACATCGACGCCACGACACGCACCCCCCTTTCCGCGAGACCTTCCAGAGCCATCTCGAGCATCCCCTCGGCTCCGGTGAATGCAGTCGAGGGAGCAACCATCACGACCGGGTCACTTCCTGGGGGCAATTGGAGAATCTCCGTGGTCGGTTCCCACAGGAGGGGGCCGACGACGTGCGCCTCGGTAGGCCAGTCGGGTCGCGGCACTTCCAGCGCGGGAATCGTCGCGATCAACCGCGCCGCCGGTCCTGGGTCCTTCGCCGGGAGTCCAACCCCGACGCGCGCGGCGCTGCGTTGCGCGCGCCCCTGGGCGATGGATCTCCCTGTCGCCGCACGCATCAGTGTGTCCCTGAGCCGACCACGAATTCCGGTACCAGGAGCAAGTCCGCTCCCGATGGGCGGCAGGCCTGCCGATGGCGAGTAGAGCGGATGCGGCGAGAGCTCCACCCAAGGTATTCCAAGTCGTTCGGCCGCGAGCCCACCTCCGGCAGTGAGGATGTCGGACACCACGAGATCGACGCCGACACTCTCGAGATCGGGGAGCAGTTCGGTGGAGATGAAGGCCGCACGGGAGTGGATACGTTGACCGGCGTCCATGTCGTCATCACTGGGCCGCGGCGTCAGTCCCTTGAGCAATCGCGCGTCGATTCCCGCCTTGTTCGCGGCGTCGATCCAGCGCGCGCCGGTGAACAGAATCGGGTCGTCTCCGGCAGCGAGGAACAGCAGACACAGGGCAATGGCTGGGAAGGCATGGCCGGGGTCGGGACCGGCTACGACGGCTACACGCACCTGCTCAGCGTCCCATAGTAGCCGTCACCACGGTAAGGAGTGGTCTTCGACAATCCGCTCGACGACCCCTGTGGGCTCCTCACGATGTCGGCGGACGTAGATACATCTCGACGGCGTACGCGGTCTCGGCGACCAGAGCCTCGCCAGGGATTCGTCCCGACACCATCTCGGCAGATTGCACTGCGGACTGAACCATCAGGAGAAGTACTGTCGCGAGGTGAGCCGGATTGCCATCGCGAATCGACGAATTTCGTTGGCCATCGGCAATGATCGGTATCAGCTCGTCGATGATGAGCGATTGACTCATCCCGAGTCGGTGGAGAATATACGTCACCAGGATGTCCGGATCGGATTCGATGATCTTGACGAACAGCGGATGATTGCGCACGCCGTTCGCAACCACGGAGACAGCGGATACGATCTGCTGCCGCACCGACATATCGGCCACGAACACAGGCATGACAGAACCGATTTCACGGGTCAACAGGCTCGACACCACGGCGCGCGTATCGGCCCACCGCCGGTACACAGTCGGTCGGCTCACTTGCGCGCGACGGGCTATCCCCGCAAGCGTGGTGCGGCGAACGCCGTACTCGAGAATGCACGATCTAGCAGCGTCGAGCACCTGATCATCGACGGAGGGGGACACTGCTGCAGCTGCGCCACCCTCGGTAGCGGACCGCTCGCTCACTCTTGACACCTCGTTCGATGGACCCGAGTACTGCTAGTGGTCAACGCTACTCGATCACCGAAGAGCCGCTGGAGATCAGGTTACATGCACGCGAGTCGTGCCACACTATGAATCATGCACGAACACCCTCCGGTCGAGCTGCCCGGCGCACCTTCTCCCGCGATGGTATGGAATGCATGGGGCACCTCGGAAAAACGACGACCACTCCCCCCACGGACACAAGCCGTACTTCAGTCGATCCTCGACATCTCGCCGTCCCCGCATGCCCACGAGGCAACAGGCGAGGGTGTCGAACTGACACGCTCGACGATGTCGCTACCTCGTCTACATGCGCTGGAATCTATCGTCGGCGCGTCACACGTATCCACCGCGGACCACGTCCGGCTGCTGTATCTCGGCGGCAAGAGCACACTGGATCTTCTGGCGCGCCGAAGTGGCGCCGTGCAGGACGCGCCGGATGCGGTCGTGTTTCCGGCCGACGACACAGAGATCGAATCGGTGCTTCGTTATTGCAGCGAGGAGGCAATAGCCGTGGTTCCGTTCGGTGGCGGGACGAGCGTGGTCGGAGGCGTCGACCCGGTACGTGAATGGTTCGACGCGGTTCTCTGCGTCAGCCTTGCCCGTTTGTCCGGGATGACCGAAGTGGATGAGGTGTCTCGAACCGCAGTGCTGCAGGCCGGCGCTACCGGGCCTCAGGCAGAGGAGATGCTCGGTCGGCGGGGGCTGTCACTGGGGCATTTTCCGCAGTCGTTCGAGTTCGCTACCGTCGGCGGGTTTGCAGCTACCCGCTCGTCCGGACAGGCTTCGGCGGGATACGGCCGCTTCGACGACATGGTCGAGGGCCTCACCGTGGTGACGCCGGAAGGCATTGTCACGCTTGGCCACGCGCCGGCATCTGCGGCGGGTCCGGACCTGAGGCAGGTGTTTCTCGGATCCGAGGGCACGCTGGGGATTATCTCGTCGGTGCGAGTTCGGGTACATCCCGTCCCCGAGACCGTGGCATACCGCGCCTGGTGGTTCTCCGACTTCGCCGCGGGCACTGAAGCTTTCCGTCTGCTTGCGGTCGACTCCGGTCGTCCTACAGTTATGCGATTATCCGACGAAGCCGAGACCGGAGTGAATTCAGCTCTGTCTTCGCACGAAGCGAATGCTGCGCCCGCCGGTGGCTGCGTTGCAATCACAACGTTCGAAGGTAGTAGTGAGGACGTGGAGGCTCGCGTCGCAACCGCCGAAACCCTGATGAACAGCTGTGGTGCGGTCGCCCTCGGCCCCGAGCGAGCTCGGGATTGGGAACACGGCCGGTTCGACAGTCCGTACCTGCGGGACGCGTTGCTCGATGTCGGCGCGCTCGCCGAAACTCTCGAAACTGCCGCAAGTTGGTCCAATCTCGAAACAGTCCGAGGCGCAGTCACGACAGCTCTCGTCGATGCACTGACCGAAGCGGGCACACCGCCCGTGGTGATGTGCCACATCTCGCACGTCTACTCCACCGGAGCTTCGCTGTACTTCACCGTCGTTTGTGCATGCGCGCAGGACCCGTCGTCACAGTGGCGAGCGGCAAAGACTGCCGCAATGCGCGCGATCAGCGAATCGGGAGCCACCATCACACACCATCACGCTGTCGGACGCGATCATCGCCGGTGGATGCCCCAGGAAGTCGGAACGCTCGGGACCGCGATGCTTCGCGGCCTGAAATCTGCCGTCGACCCCGCCGGGATTCTCAACCCTGGCAAGTTGATTCCGTGACGGGTCGAACCGTGTTCGCTGAACCCAGCGCAGCTTCGGTGTTGGTCGGACGATTTTCTCGGCTGAGCTGATTCTCTTCAGAGCCTGGTGAGGTCGCGATCGTCACCAGAGGACATCGCCTTGAACAACCAGTAGAGGCCGAAGATAATCCCACCTGCGACAGCCACCCAAAACAGACTTTTGATCACGGTCCCGAGTACGGCGAATGCAAACCAGACGAGGACGATGACGCCCAGTATTTTCCAGAACATATCGATTTCCTTTCCCTGTGTCGCATTCGATCCTGGCACGTTCGATTATCGAAATCACCACCTCTGCAACGAGTTCAGGGAAAGATGGGTGTTCACCCTGAGATCTTCGGATGTCGGTCGCGAATGACCGCCAGCTCGGACAACGCGACAGCCCAGCCTTCGAGCCGGTCGGTTGCTTCGGTCAGCTCCGCTTTTCGAACGGCCACCACGCTCGACCGTGGACCATGTGGAGAAGTCAACTTCGCAGCCGAGGAAACGAGATCTTCGTACTGTTCGACGCCGATATGGAGTTCTGCGGCTGCATTCGCAATGGTTGGTCCGAGGTGGACGCCGGCGCGCGCGTTCGACCCCGCAGCCCGTTCCATCGCGACGATATCGACGGCCATGTCTGTCAATGCTCGTACCGCAGACGACGCTACGTCCGCCGTCTCGGCTACTTCGCCCGCGTCGAGGAACTCCGATCTGGTCAAGATGCCGATCAATTCGTGCAGGCTCTGCTGTGCACCAAGGAGACGACCCATAGATTGAAATGCCGCCGACGTGCGCGGCGGAAGAATTACTTTTACCAGTCGTCCGGCAGGGAGCGGTTGCGACCGCAACCGCCGAAAGCTGGCAATGGCGAAAGCGGTGGGTACAGCCAACACCGCTGCGCTTCCGCCGGTGGCGATCATCGTCCATTCGGGCGCCGACGCGACGGCAAGTCCCGCGGTAGATGCAGTGGCTACACCTGTTGCACTTCCCAAAAAAGCCCCTCGTCGACGCGCCCGCCGAATCCGACGAATCTGCTTCTCTCGGGGATCAGTCCATCGCCCGATTACGTGTACAGCCGATTCACCTGCGCGACGGGCACTCTTTGCTGCGGCTCGCACTACAGAGAAGGTCCCGGGCACGGACATGGCCGACCACGAGTGTGGTCGGCCATGTGGGTCTTCGTTCACGATGTGCTTTCCGGACGGATTACCGAATCAACTCTGTGCGGGAGGCTCGGGAGTTGCGTTCGGCGACTTCGAAATCGACGGCTTCGGTGCTGCCGCAGAGTTGCCTGACGGTAGCGAATCGCCGGCCATCGATGCTCTGATCTGTTCCAGCCTGCTGTGCCCGGCCATCTGCACCGACGCCTGCTGGACCTCCATCATTCGGCCCGAGACAGTGTTCTGCGCCAGTTCGGCAGACCCGAGCGCGTCAGCGTAGCGTCGTTCGATTTTGTCTCGCACGGCGTCGAGGCTCGGTGTGTTACCTGGAACCGACAAAGTGCTGTCCATCGAGCGCAACGACTCGCTGACCTTCTCCTGCATCTTGGCCTGCTCGAGCTGACTGAGCAGCTTGGTGCGCTCGGCAACCTTCGATTGCAGCGCCATCGCGTTCTGCTCGACGGCCTTCTTTGCCTGCGACGCAGCCTGCAGCGACTGATCGTGCAAAACCTTGAGATCCTCGACGCTCTGTTCCGCGGTCACCAACTGCGCCGCAAAAGCCTCGGCTGCATTTGTGTACTGCGTGGCTTTGTCGACATCGCCCGCTGTCGACGCCTGGTCCGCAAGCATGACCGCCTGACGAGCATTGGCGTTCAGCTTCTCGACCTCGTCCAACTGACGACTCAGCGTCATCTCCAACTGCCGCTGGTTGCCGATCACCGAGGCTGCCTGCTGGGACAGCGCCTGATGCTGCCGCTGAGCGTCTTCGATGGCCTGCTGAATCTGAACCTTGGGGTCGGCCTTCTCGTCGATCTTGGAATTGAAGAGCGCCATCATGTACTTCCAGGCTTTGACGAAAGGATTAGCCATGGGTTGATCCTGCCTCCATCTTGGGCGCCATTACACGCATAAGGGGTCAACTGACTCGTACAGTGACCATCTGAGAATTGCCCTGCCACGAGAATACTGGTCTGGTCGATTTGCCGTGAATACTGCAACCACCTTAGTGGCAACCGCCGCGCGGTATCGGCCACGGCCGAGCGCCTGATCCGCAAAGAGAATGCGATGTCAGGCAGCGGCGAGCGCGCGTGCAGGCGCAGGTATGACCACACGCGTCTCCCCTGCGATACGAGGCGCGGACTCACCGACCGCAGTTGTCGCCTCAGCGTCTTCGAAGCGAGCCGCATTCGTGGACACGAACAGGGATGTGCTGACGTCGCTCATCACATCGGACAGCGGCACTGCCAGCGCATCACAGATCGCTGCGAGCAGTTCACTGGATGCTTCTTTCCTGCCACGCTCTACCTCGGACAGATAACCGAGGCTCACGCGGGCAGTGTTCGAGACTTCACGCAGTGTTCGGCTCTGCGCAACGCGAGTGCGCCGCAAACTGTCGCCGAGTGCTTCACGCAATAGCAGCGCCATCTCGTTCCTCCTCGTTCGAAACCATCTCGTGAGAAACCGTGTTTCGTTCGTTTTCAGCTATTTCTGATTCGACCATCTTCAGATACAACGCCGGGCAGGGTTCTATTGGTTCCCGACCCTATACGGCTGAGTCCCTTACCACCCGTCGAAGCAGCAATGAAACCGCTTCACGAACTGTATCTCGCCGTATCGTCCAACGGTCCCCCGACAGTCGCAGTTCGTCGACTTCGGTTCCGTCGGGTCCGGCCACTGCGACGAACACGGTTCCGACAGGGTGGCCGTCCTGGCGGTCAGGTCCAGCTACTCCGGTCAGTCCCACCCCCCAGTCTGCGTCACAAACGCGGCGAGCACCGTCGGCGAGCCCTTGGGCTGTACTTGCGGAAACCGGCCCGTCCACTGCCAGTCGTTTTTCGTTCACTCCCGCGATCGACGCTTTCAGGTCAGTGGCATACACAACGAGACCGCCACGCAGTACGGCGCTGGCGCCAGGAACGCCGGCGATTGTCGCTGCCCACAGTCCTGCGGTCAGCGACTCGGCCGATGCGACTGTTCGACGACGCGTCGCCAAGGCGGCTACCAACTCGCGCACGGCTCCGTCGACGAGTGGGTCGGTCACGACGTCACACCGCGGCGCAGCCGAACGGCCTGGACGATGTAGTCGAGGCCCGTGTAGACGGTCAGAAGCACTGCGAGCCCCATTACGGTGACAGACACGAAACGAACTTCATCGGGCAGGGGAAGCAGGTACAGCCCGATCGCGACGCTCTGGACGAGTGTCTTGACCTTCCCACCCCTGCCGGCGGGGATTACTCCGTGCCTGATCACCGCAAATCGGACGAGAGTAATCCCGATTTCCCGAGTAGCGATGACAACGGTGACCCACCACGGGAGATCACCGAGCATCGACAGTCCAATCAGCGCCGCTCCGATGAGCAGTTTGTCCGCTATCGGATCGGCCATCTTGCCGAAGTCGGTCACCAGTCCGTACTTGCGCGCCAACTGGCCGTCGACGCGGTCTGTGATGGCTGCGATTGCGAATACGGCGGTGGCGCCCACCCGCCATGCCGTCTCATGGCCGTCGCCGACGAAAAGAACAACGAGAAACACCGGTACGAGCGCGATCCGCAGAACCGTCAAGATATTCGCAATGTTGACGATCGGGACCGCATCGGCGCCGCCGGTCGCCGAGTTGCCGTGCGGCAACTGTGGAGTTGGCGGTACGTATTCCGTCATACCGCAGAGCCCTCGATGTCGGCATGCTGACAGCGGTGTCCCAGTACGTGTGAGGCTAGTTCGGTAATGGACACACGGTAAGAATATCGGTTGCGGTGTTGACTAGTGTTCACCACATGACTTCTGCGCCTGATCGGGCGAGTCGACACGACGTCGACGCCACGGCCGAACCATCCGGTTGCACGCCTGAACCATCCGTCGTCGGCAGGTTCGCGGCACATGGTGGTGACGAACTGATTATCAGGCGCGCACGAACTTCCGATGTCCGAGAGATCAAACGTCTGATCGACATCTACGCCGGTAAAATTCTGCTCGAAAAGAATCTGGTGACCCTGTACGAGGCCGTCCAAGAGTTTTGGGTGGCCGAGCGCGCCGGAACCATTCTGGGCTGCGGAGCTCTGCACGTGCTCTGGGACGATCTCGGCGAGGTCAGGACAGTCGCAGTCGATCCCTCCGCGAAAGGCCACGGCGCCGGCCACCTCATCGTCGACAAATTGACCGAGGTTGCGCGAGAGTTGGAATTGAGCAAGCTTTTCGTGCTCACCTTCGAGGTCGACTTCTTCACCCGCCATGGATTCGTCGAAATCGACGGCACGCCGGTCACCGCCGAGGTCTACGCCGAGATGTGTCGGTCGTACGACACCGGCGTCGCCGAATTCCTCGATCTCAGCTTCGTGAAACCCAACACATTGGGCAACACTCGCATGCTGCTTTCGCTCTGACAGAATTCAGCTGCCCCCTCAATCACTTGCCCCTCAGTCGATTGACTTGACGTACAAGAATCGAGAGAAGATTCCATGGCACTGTTTGCTGTCATTTACACGTACTCCCCCGACACGACCGACGGACGCGACACTCACCGCCCGAGTCACCGCGCGTGGCTGAAAGACCTGCTGGAGAAGAAGACGATCGTCTCCAGTGGTGCGTTCACCAATGGCAACGGCGCTCTCATCATCGTCGAGGACACCGACCTCGGCGCGGTGAAGGAACTGTTTGCTCAGGATCCGTTTGCGATCGAAAATCTCGTCGAGAAGACCGACATCTCCGAGTGGAAACCGGTTATGGGCGCCTTCGCCTGACCACTTGAGCGTGCCCTACTCGTCGTCGGAGGGATCCTCGTCCGGATCGCCGCCCCTGATCGACCACAACAGACCGTCGAGCTCATCTGGTTTTATCAGCACCTCTCGAGCCTTCGATCCCTCGGTCGGTCCGACGACGCCACGGTTCTCCATCAGGTCCATCAGCCTGCCTGCTTTGGCAAAGCCGACGCGTAGCTTGCGCTGCAACATCGACGTTGAGCCGAACTGACTCGTGACCACCAGTTCGACTGCTTGGAGCAGCACGTCCATGTCATTGCCGATATCTGGATCGACGTCCTTCTTCTCCGACGCTTTGGACGCAGTGACGGTCTCGTTGTAGTCCGGCTCCGCCTGGTTCTTGGCGAAGTCGACGACGGCCGAGATTTCCTCGTCGGTGATGAACGCGCCCTGCAGACGCGTCGGCTTGCCTTGGCCCATCGGCAGGAACAACGCGTCACCCATGCCGATCAACTTCTCGGCGCCCGGCTGATCGAGAATGACCCGGGAGTCCGTCAGCGACGAAGTCGCGAACGCAAGCCGCGAGGGCACATTGGTCTTGATCAATCCGGTGACGACATCGACGGACGGTCTCTGCGTCGCCAGTACCAAGTGGATACCTGCTGCACGAGCCTTCTGGGTGATGCGGACGATGGCGTCCTCGACGTCGCGCGGAGCCGTCATCATTAGATCGGCAAGCTCATCGACGATCGCCAAAATGTACGGGTACGGCCGGTAGACGCGTTCGCTTCCCAGAGGCGTGGTGATCTCCCCGGATCGAACTTTCTTGTTGAAGTCGTCGATGTGGCGGACCTTGCACATCTGCATGTCCTGATAGCGCTGCTCCATCTCCTCCACCAACCATGCCAAGGCCGCCGCTGCCTTCTTGGGCTGCGTGATGATCGGTGTGATGAGGTGTGGGATGCCCTCGTACGGAGTCAGTTCGACCATCTTCGGGTCGATCAGAATCATGCGAACCTCGTCGGGTGTCGCACGCGCAAGAAG
>JBBSSG010000140.1:0-9909 GCA_038242295.1 Mycobacteriales bacterium
CGTGACCGGAAAGAGCGAGGAATTCATGACTGATCGAGTTCGTGTTGGTGGTCTTCAGGTTGCACAGGTTTTGTACGACTTCGTGCAGAACGAGGCGCTGCCGGGTACCGGCATCGAGCCGGAGAAGTTCTGGACCGGTGCTGAAGCTGTGATCGATGATCTGGCGCCGAAGAACAAATCATTGCTGACCGTGCGTGAGGAGATCCAGGGCAAGATCGACTCCTGGCACGGAGAACATGCAGGCGTCGACTACGACCGTGCCGCATACAAGGCGTTCCTGAAGGAAATCGGCTACCTCGTCGACGAGCCCGCCGACTTCCACATCACGACCGCCGGCGTCGACACCGAGATCACCACGACTGCGGGGCCACAGTTGGTCGTCCCGGTCCTCAATGCCAGATTCGCCATCAATGCTTCCAACGCGCGTTGGGGCTCGCTCTACGATGCTCTGTACGGCACCGATGCCATCTCCGAGGCTGACGGCGCTGAAAAGGGCACCAGTTACAACAAGGTTCGCGGCGACAAGGTCATCGCGTTTGCGCGCAACTTCCTCGACGAGGCAGCACCATTGGTGAGCGGCTCGCACGTGGGCACCACCAGGTACACCCTGGACGGCGACGCAGTTGCGGTGACCCTGGCCGACGGCACCACCGTCGGGTTGAAGGATCCCGCCCAATTCGTTGGCTTCCACGGCCCGTCCGACGCTCCGACCGCCATTCTTCTTGCGCACAACGGTCTGCACTTCGAAATCCAGGTCGACCCGCAGAGCCCGATCGGAAAGACGGACGCCGCCGGCGTCAAAGATCTGCTGCTCGAATCCGCTGTCACCACCATCATGGACTTCGAGGACTCCGTCGCTGCTGTCGATGCCGACGACAAAGTTCTCGGGTACCGCAACTGGCTCGGTCTGACGAGGGGCGACCTCACCGAGGACGTCTCCAAGGCGGGCAAAACGTTCACGCGCACTCTCAATCACGACCGGGTGTACACCGCGCCCGGGGGCGGCGAAGTGACGCTGCACGGACGTTCGCTGTTGTTCGTCCGCAACGTCGGACACCTGATGACCTCGGACGCCATCCTCGATTCGGATGGCAACGAGGTCCCCGAGGGCATTCTCGACGCGTTGTTCACCTCACTGACAGGTATGCACTCGTTGACCGAGGACAACGTACTGTCCAACAGTCGCACCGGGTCGCTGTACATAGTGAAGCCGAAGATGCACGGTCCGGACGAAGTTGCGTTCACCTCGGAGTTGTTCGGCCGCGTGGAAGAAGTTCTCGGTCTGCCCGCCAACACGCTCAAGGTCGGCATCATGGACGAGGAGCGGCGCATAACCGTCAACCTCAAGGCCGCAATCGAGGCCGCGAAGGAACGCGTCGTGTTCATCAACACGGGCTTCCTCGACCGCACCGGCGACGAGTTCCACACCTCGATGGAGGCCGGCCCGATGGTCCCCAAGGGGGAGATGAAGGCGCAGAAGTGGATTTCCGCCTACGAGGACTTCAACGTCGACACAGGGCTGGCCGCAGGCCTGGAAGGCAAAGCTCAGATTGGTAAGGGCATGTGGGCAATGCCGGATCTGATGGCCGATATGCTCGCGACCAAGATCGCGCATCCTCAAGCAGGTGCGAACACCGCTTGGGTTCCCTCGCCCACTGCCGCAACGTTGCACGCCCTGCACTATCACAAGGTCGACGTGTTCGCCCGCCAGGCAGAGATCAAGAAAACCAAGCGCGCCACTGTCGACGACATTCTCGAGATTCCGCTGGCACCCAACACGGATTGGTCCGAGGAGCAGAAGCAGAAGGAACTCGACAACAGCTCTCAGTCGATCCTCGGATATGTCGTGCGGTGGATCGATCATGGTGTCGGTTGCTCGAAGGTGCCCGACATCAATGACATCGCGCTGATGGAAGATCGCGCCACATTGCGCATTTCCAGTCAGTTCATCGCGAACTGGCTGCGCCACGGCATCGTTACCGAAGACCAGGTCCGTGCGTCCTTGAAGAGGATGGCGCCTGTCGTCGATCGCCAGAACGAGGCCGACCCCACCTACAAGAACCTGGCGCCGGACTTCGACTCCAACATCGCTTTTCAAGCGGCCAGCGAGTTGATCTTCCAGGGGGCAAGCCAGCCCAACGGCTACACCGAGCCGATCCTGCATCGACGTAGGCGGGAGTACAAGGCCGTCAACAGATGACGGACTTGTAACCTTCCTCGAGTGGGCGAACATCGAACGTTTGAACAAGTGGGCGGACATCGAGACTCCGACCGACTCCGAGGCATCAGTAAAGGCCCAGTGATCACGGCGGGCATCATCATTGCGATGGTGCTCGTCGTTTTCGGTTGGTTTGCGCTGCGTGATCGAATCGCCGAGGAGGGCCTACAAGCCGCCGAGACATGCGTCGAGGGTGATCGGAGCCTGCCGGTAGCTGTCGATCCCGCAATCACCCCGCAGATAACCGAATTGGCGTCCCGTTTCGACGCCACCAGCCCCGTTGTACGGGATCATTGCGTCACTGTCGAGGTAAGCACCGTCAATTCGGATTCTGTTGTCACTGCGCTTACTTCAGCGGATGAGCGATGGGACGCCGATACGCTCGGGGCTCGGCCTGCACTGTGGATTCCGCGGTCTTCGGGTGCCATGATCGGCCTTCCTCCGGGAACAATCTCCGGCACACAGAATTCGATTGCCAGCTCTCCGATTGTTCTCGCTGCCCCTGCCGATGTGACGGCTGCTCTGTCTGCTGCGAACGTGGGTTGGGCAGACCTGCCGGAACTTCAACTGAATCCGGACGCGCTCGGAAGTATCGGCCTCCCGGGATGGGGCGGACTTCGCCTCCAGTTTCCCACTGCCGCAGACACCGAGATCTCCACATCCGTTTTGTCCGCGATCGTATCGGCAAGCCTCGAGACACCAGACACCCCGAACACGTTGGAGCAGCTGCGCGAGCAGCAGGCAGCCAGCGCACTGTCGAGCCTGTCGGTCACTGACCAGGGACGTCCCAGCGTCGTACCCGACACAGCGGGCGCCCTCCTGACCCAGTTGTCCGCCGATGTATCGCCGACCGGTGCGGTACATGTCGTCCCCGTGGCCGAGCAACAACTCGTTAACTCAGCCGCGGGTTCGCTGTCCACCTACACCCCGTCGGGTGCCGCGCCGGTCGTGGACTATCCAGCGACGGTTCTGTCCGGCTCGTGGACTGACGATACTTTGTCTCGGGCCGCCGCTCAGTTCGTCGAATTCATCAAGAAGCCAGAGAATTCATCAGTGTTCACCGATGCGGGTTTTGACGGCCCTGTCGCCGCGGGTGCAGCATCCAGCAGTGCCCCGGATGTACAGAACGCGCTTCTCGATGCGGTAAGGGATCCGGCCACTGCTCGTCGTACGACTGTCTTGGTGGACGTTTCGGAGTCGATGGATGCCGACGAAGCCGGACGAACCCGGCTGCAGAACATCGGCGCAGCTCTGACTGTGCAGTTCGACAGCGTGATCGATTCGACTGCCCTGGGACTGTGGGAATACAGCAAGGACCTCGACGGTCCCCAACCGTTTCGGAAACTCGTATCTACAGGTCCGATGGACGAGCAACTAACGGGCGGGAGCAGACGAGAAGAACTCGCCGCTGCGGCAACAGCTCTCACCTCCAAGAGCGCGTCGTCGACGTATGCCTCGGTCACCGCGGCATACGGTGACGCAGTAGAGAATTACGAGCCGGGGAAGCCGAACAGCCTCTTACTCGTCACCGACGGGCCGAACGACGACGCCTCGATCTCTGCCGAGAAATTCTTGAAGGCACTCTCCGAGCTGACAGATCCGGCCAAGCCCGTCGCAGTCGAAGTTGTAAACATCGGAACCAATTCGGATATCGACACCATCCAATCGATGGCCGACGCTACGGGCGGGTCTGTGACAACAGTCGACTCCGCGGAGGGCCCCGAGTTCCCCGACCTTCTCCGCACGCTGTTGTACTGACACCCGGCACGCCCCCAACTCTGCGCCGTCTTTTCCCTCCTCCCACGAGGAGGGAAAAGACAGTTCGAGGTATCAAGCAAATGCCTCGATCGGCGGGCACGAGCACGCCAAATTTCGATCACCGTAAGCTCCGTCGATTCGGCGTACCGACGGCCACACCTTGGCGCGGCCGTCGACGGCTGCGGGGAAGACTGCTTCTTCGCGTGAGTACGGGTGATCCCAATCCCCGACGAGACAGCGTGCGGTGTGGGGAGCGCCGCGCAGTGGGTTGTCGTCGACGGTCCACTCCCCCGAACCAACCCGGTCGATCTCCTTTCGGATCGCGATCATCGCATCGCAGAACGCGTCTATCTCGTCCAGATTTTCGCTTTCGGTCGGCTCGACCATGAGAGTTCCGGCCACAGGAAAGCTCATGGTCGGAGCGTGGAACCCATAATCTGCCAGTCGTTTTGCGACATCATCGATGGTCACCCCGGTCGCTTTTGTCAAGCCCCTCAGATCGAGAATGCACTCGTGCGCGACCATTCCGTTCTCGCCCGTGTAGAGGACCGGAAAATGTTCGTCCAGGCGCCGAGCGATGTAGTTCGCCGACGCAATTGCCGTCAGCGTCGCGCGGCGCAGACCGGAAGCACCCATCATCCTGATGTAAGCCCAGGTGATGGTCAGAATCGAGGCGCTCCCAAAGGGCGCACCTGCTATCGCGGGGCCCTGTGCCAGGCCGGGCCGAAGCGGGTGTCCGGGTAGGTACGGTTGCAGGTGCGAGCGCACCCCGATCGGTCCGACGCCGGGGCCACCGCCGCCGTGCGGAATGCAAAATGTTTTATGTAGGTTCAGGTGGCTGACGTCGCCGCCGAACCGGCCTGGACGTGCAAGTCCGACCAACGCATTGAGATTGGCGCCATCGACATACACCTGGCCGCCTGCGTCGTGGACCGCAGCGCAGATGTCATCGATCTCGTGCTCGTACACCCCATGGGTAGACGGGTAGGTGATCATGATCGCCGCCAGCGACTTCGTGTGCTGATCGATCTTCGACCGAAGATCGTCGATATCGACGTCGCCGTTCGTCCGGCATCCGACGACCACTACTTTCATACCGGCCATCACCGCCGAGGCCGCGTTCGTGCCGTGTGCACTCGATGGGATCAGGCAGATGTCTCGGTGGCCGTCGCCCTGTGCGAGGTGAAAGTTGCGAATCGCGAGCAGTCCGGCATACTCGCCCTGGCTACCAGCATTCGGCTGCACACTGACTGCGTCGTACCCGGTGATGTCGACGAGCCACTTCTCGACGTCATCGATGACCGAGCGAATGCCGACCGTATCGGAGTCCGGCGCGAACGGATGTAGGCGTGCAAACTGCGGCCAGGTGATCGATTCCATTTCTGCGGTCGCATTGAGTTTCATCGTGCACGAACCGAGTGGAATCATGCTGCGGTCCAGTGCGATGTCCTTGTCGGACAACATCCGTAGATAACGCAGCATCGCTGTCTCGGTCCGATACCGAGTGAAGGCGGGATGAGTGAGAAATTCCGTCACTCGAACGAGAGACTGAGGAATCGAGCTTTGCGGTCGCCCTTCAGCCGAGTGCGCGTCGAATGCAACGAGGACTGCGCCCAAGTCGGCCTCCGTCGTCGCTTCGTCACACGAAACTCCGACGAAGTCGTCATCGACGAAGCGCAGATTGATTCCCGACGCCTTTGCCGCTTCCACGATCGACCGAGCACGGCCAGGAACACTGACCGTCACGGTGTCGAAGAACTCGTCCGAGACCAGTTGATTGCCGGATTCGCGCAGACCCTCTGCGAGTCGTCCGGCCATCGAATTCACTCGCTGCGCAATAGCTTGCAGGCCGTCGCCGCCGTGGTAGCTGGCGTACATCGCGGAGACTATGGCCAGCAGCACCTGAGCAGTACAAATATTGGACGTCGCCTTCTCACGACGAATGTGCTGCTCACGGGTCTGGAGAGCCAAACGATAGGCCAGGTTGCCGTCGGCATCGACGCTGACTCCGACGAGTCGGCCCGGGAGCTGGCGGGCATGGGCCGTGCGCACAGCCAGATAGCCGGCGTGTGGCCCCCCATACCCCATCGGTACACCGAAACGCTGAGTTGTCCCGAAGCACACGTCAGCCCCGATCTCACCGGGCGGTGTAACCAGAGTCAGCGCGAGCAAGTCCGCTCCCACTGCGACCAGTGCACCCCGCTCGTGTGCCGATGCAATCGTCTCGGTGTGGTCGACGAGCGAACCCGAGGCGCCCGGCAGTTGGGCAAGAACGCCGAAGAAATCGCCATCCGGCAGTCCCTGCGTCAAGTCTGCGAGAACCAGTTCGATGCCCAGCGGTTCGGCGCGTGTGGTGAGAATCGCAAGAGTCTGAGGGAAAACGTCACTGTCGACGACAAACCGGTCCGACGAGGACGAGCGGTTGGCGCGCCGAAGTAGCGTCATCGCTTCGGCGGCTGCCGTCGATTCGTCGAGCATCGACGCATTGGCGACATCCATTGCCGTCAAGTCCGAGACCATGGTCTGAAAGTTCAGCAGAGCCTCCAGCCGCCCCTGGCTGATCTCGGGCTGGTACGGGGTGTACGCCGTGTACCAGGCTGGATTCTCCAATATTCCGCGGGTGAGCACCGGCGGCGTCAAAGTGTCGTAATAGCCGAGACCGATCATCGATGTTGCAACAGTGTTCTTGGATGCCAAAAATGCGAGCTCAGCGAGAGCGTCGTGCTCCCCTATGGGGAGAGGCAACGTGTCCAAGCCGTCAGCGATACCGCCATCGGATGAGTCGAGAATGGCTGCAGGCACCGCTCGTGTAGCGAGATCTTCGAGGGAACCGACACCGATTACGTCCAATATTGTTGCGAGTTCGCTACGATCCGGTCCGATATGTCGATCCGGAAAAGAGGCCCGGACGTTCGAGTCGTTCACATGAGGCTCCAGGGGTGCGTATGAAGTGGTCGGGTGCAACCGGGACGTATGCCACGGTCCATCCTCCCCCTCTGTCGCATGCTCACCGGGGCAAGCGCCTGAGAGATTCGGCTTCGAAGTCGCATCGAGAACTTGTAGAAGCTTTTCCCCGTGGGCGGACGGGTTATCCCGCCACTTTCCAGAGTCGTCGAGGCTCACACGGTCCGGGTGCCTGAGAGATTGACGGGGAGGTATTGCTCCTTCGGCGTCCGAGACTGGCTGTTTCGGAACTCTCCCGCACAAGCGCGACGTGAAAGAAGTCTAACCTGTCTTTCGGCCGGGACGATTCTTGCGGCGCGAAGCCAACTCGTCCTCCGGACTCGTCTCCGACTCTCCCCCGTCTGCGCGCTCTGCGGGGAAATCTGCGATGAGACCGGTCAGTTCCCGCATCGCGCCGTTCACCGCTATGCCGAACACCCCTTGTCCGCCTTGCAGTAGATCGACGACATCCTCGGCAGAGGTGCATTCGTAGACCGTCGTGCCATCAGAAAATAGTGTGATGTTTGCTAGATCCCCGACGCCGCGTTGTCTCAGATGGTCGACCGCTACGCGGATGTTCTGTAAAGAGATCCCGGTGTCGAGAAGGCGTTTGACGATCTTGAGGACAAGCATGTCCTTGAACGAATAGAGGCGTTGGCTTCCTGAGCCTGCCGCTCCGCGGATAGATGGAACGACCAGACCGGTTCGAGCCCAGTAGTCGAGTTGACGGTAGGTGATGCCGGCAATCTGGCAAGCACTCGGAACCCGATATCCCACGAGGTCGTCGGGGACGGAGTCGTCGGGAAAAAGACCTGGTTGGACATCGTGAGAAATGATGGTTCGTGAATTCGGCGCAGCCGGATTCATTCCGGTCGCCGCATCGATGCCAGTCGGTGTACTCAGGTCAGCGGTGCTCATCTCAGCTGTGTCCACGTCATCAACTTCAGCAGACCCTGGCGTTGCGGTAGCTGAACCCTGGTGGCGCTCCTGCGGCTGATCTCCCACTGACTGCTCCCTCTTCGAATGTCTCGACGCTGCGTTCGGAGAAAGGCTGACCATCCTCCATCCGGAGAATGAATGCTTGCCTACTGCTGCGCGAATTCCATTCCGCATACCAGGCAAACAATACGCCCTGGCGCGGTTGGGCGATACACGATCTCCGACTGCATCCTCACGACTGGAACGTTAGGGGGACCGCCGACGGCGGTCAACGCAACGCGCCGTGAACCTGAACCTGAAGTTGAGGTTGAGACTATTCCGTTACCGTACCTGCAATTTTCAACCGTCAGTCGCCTTGAAGTCGTCCGGTGAGACCGACTCGAGAAACTCCTTGAACTTCTCTACCTCGTCCTCACTCTCGTCGGGCATCAGCAGACCGGCTTCGGACAACACCGACTCGTCCGCATACAAAGGCACACCGACACGAAGCGCGATCGCAACCGCATCAGATGGACGTGCAGACACTCTCACGTCCTTGTCGAACACGAGATCGGCGAAAAAAGTGCCCTCTTGGAGATCCACGATCCGAACCTCCTTCAGTGTGTGTCCGAGCGAGCTGATCAATTCCTTGATCAGGTCGTGGGTCAAAGGCCGCGCAGGCCGAACACCCTGTTGTTCGAGCGCAATAGCGGCCGCCTCGGTCTGACCTATCCAAATCGGCAAATACCGCTCGCCGTCGGATTCTCTGAGCAGCAACACCGGTTGGTTCTGGGGCTGCTCGACTCGAATTCCGACCACACGCATCTCACTCATGGTGGCTGCCTCCCATATGCGTTGAAAGTCGGGCCACCTGTCTGGGTCCGTCGACTGCACGACGAGTCTATTGGAATCGTCGGTCGTTCGGAGTCCATGGCGGCTGTAACGAGAAATCACCTGTCCAAGGTGCCGCGTACGGCGGCTTTCACCAGGCATGTATGCAAGGTCAAAGACAGCGCCGCCAATTCACGGATCATCTCTTCAGCACGATCACGAGCACCTGCATCGCGTCCCTTGGCGACCGGGCCCGCAATTTGAGCGACCAACCCAGCCTCTCGGTCGGCTGCGAGCTTGAAAGCTCGAAGGTGTCTGACTTCGAGCCCGTACTTCGACATCGCATAGGCAGTACGTGCCAGAACGACTGCGTCCTCGTCGTAGAAGCCAGCCTGGCCGGGGACGATCAGGCCGGCGCGGACGAGGTCCGTCATGAATGCGTCGTCGATACCAGCTCTGGACATGAGGTCCGCTTTGCTGACGCGCACCTCACGAGAGACGAGAAATTCTTCCGGCGATACCTCGCCAGGAGCGAGCGTCAGCGCACGCGGCTTACGCGGACCAGGTTCGGCGTTTTCGACGTGTGCCACACCGGAATCGATGGCTTCCAACTGCTCTTTGATCACTTTGAGCGGAAGGTATTGATCTCGCTGGGCCGTGAGAACGTATCGCAGCCTCTCACAATCGGAGATCGAGAATCGACGGTATCCGGAGGGGGTGCGTTCCGGAGAGATCAATCCCTCTGCTTCGAGAAATCTGATTTTGGAGATCGTCACATCAGGAAAGTCGGGCCGGAGACGATCCAGGACGGAGCCAATCGACATCCCCCCTGGAGACTGGTGCCCGACGGCGGTCACTGGCTGCCTGCACCTGCAGACGACTCTCCCACCGCAGAGCCTGCTCCGCCACGAGGACCGGTCAGGAAGACGAGACGGAATTTGCCGATCTGAACTTCGTCGCCGTTGGCGAGTACAGCGGCGTCCACAGGCTCACGATTGACGTATGTGCCGTTGAGACTACCGACATCGACAACTTGGAAGCTTTCGTCTTCCTGACGAAATTCTGCGTGCCGACGACTGACCGTCACATCGTCGAGAAAAATGTCACTGTCAGGATGACGACCCGCTGATGTGGTCGGCTGATCCAGAAGGAAGCGAGAACCAGCGTTGGGGCCCCGCTTCACGACAAGAAGCGCTGATCCGACAGGCAAGCCCTCTACGCCCGACACCGGAGCCTCGGAG
>JBBSSG010000141.1:0-9624 GCA_038242295.1 Mycobacteriales bacterium
GGCCAAGCCGTCGCGCAGACCCTTTTCGATACCCGCCACCTCAGCGCGCCACTGGCGAGCCAACAGCAATTCCACAGCAGCAACGGCGATCGAACACGCGAGAGGGTTCGCCATAAAAGTCGGCCCGTGCATCAGTCCGCCGGCGTCCCCGGCGCTGATCACCTCCGCAACACGCGAGGTGCACAGCGTTGCAGCGAGCGTCATATAGCCGCCGGTCAAGGCTTTACCGACACACATGACGTCAGCGCTTACCCCGACGTGGTCAGCCGCGAACAGCTCCCCGGTGCGGCCGAACCCCGTCGCGATCTCGTCGAAGACCAGGAGCACGTCGTACTCATCGGCCATCCGGCGCAGTTCGATCAGGTACCGCGGATCGTGGAACCGCATCCCGCCTGCGCCCTGGACGATCGGTTCGACGACGATCGCGGCCGTCTCGTTCGATCGGCGCGCCAGCAGTTCCTCGAACTCCCGCACGTACTCCGGCTCGAACTCACTCGGCGGAGCGGGTGCGAATATCTGCGTGTTCAACACTTCGGACCACAGTGAGTGCATCCCGCCGTCGGGATCACAGATGCTCATCGGAGCGAAGGTGTCACCGTGATATCCGCCACGCCAGGTCAGCAACCTGTTCTTGCGCGGCTGACCCAGTGCGCGCCAGTACTGGATGCACATCTTCACCGCTACCTCCACGGATACCGATCCCGAATCGGCGAAGAAGACCTTGTCCAGCCCGTCGGGAGTGATTCGAACGAGCAAGTCTGCCAGCGCAGCTGCGGGCTCGTGCGTCAAGCCCCCGAACATGACATGACTCATGCGACCGAGCTGGTCGCGGGCGGCAGCGTCGAGTACCGGATGCCGATAGCCGTGAATGGCTGCCCACCAGGAGCTCATCCCATCGATGAGCTCGCGGCCGTCGGACAATCTCAGACGCACGCCGTGGGCACTGTCGACGACGAGCGGCCGCGTCGTCGCGGGAAAGCCGCCATAGGGGTGCCATACGTGCTGGGCGTCGGTGCGCAGTATCTGTGAGGTTTCGATGCGCCGACCTTAACTCCTTCATCGGCACGACCGAGTGAGCTACCGTCGAGTATGGCAACCACTTCGGACCACCTTCGCAATACATTGGACGGCCGCTGGCGCGACGTGAAGAACGAGGCTCGCGCACAACTCGTACATGACGAGTTCCGTCCCCACTACACACCGAACACAGTCATCGCGCGCACGAAGGCACTCGAGCAACTCAAACTTCTCGCGGAGCACGGCGCAGCAGACGACGGATTCAAGAAGGAACACGGCGGAACGGGCGACGTCGGCGCTGCGGTGACGATGATCGAGATGCTCGCGATGTCGGACCTGTCCCTCATGGTGAAGGCGGGCGTGCAATGGGGCCTGTTCGGCGGAGCCATCGAAAACCTCGGCACCGAGCGCCATCACGATGCCTACGTTCGACGCATCATCGATCTGGATCTGCTCGGCTGCTTCGCAATGACCGAGACCGGCCACGGTAGCGACGTCCAATCATTGGAAACCACCGCGACGTACGACGCCTCGACGGACGAATTCGTCATTCACTCCCCCACCCCGTCCTCCCGCAAGGATTACATCGGGGGTGCGGCCGAAACAGCTACCGTCGCAGCAGTATTCGCGCAACTGATCACCGGAGGCCCCGGCGAAGAACCCGAAGGTCACGGCGTTCACTGCTTCGTCGTGCCACTACGCGACGAGAACGGCGACGACTGCCCTGGCGTCACCACGTCGGATTGCCAGTACAAGGGCGGTCTGCCCGGTGTCGACAACGGCAGGATCATGTTCGACCAGGTCCGCATTCCTCGGAACAACCTGCTCAACAAGTACGCCGACGTCGCTGCGGACGGTAGCTACTCCTCCCCCATCGAGAACGCGAGCCGGCGATTCTTCACGATGCTCGGCACGTTGATCCGCGGCCGGGTCACCGTCGGCGGCAGTGCGGCAGCAGCGGCGAGGGTGGCTCTCGATATCGCCACACGATATGCGCTGAAGCGCCGGCAGTTCTCGGCGCCGAACTCTGACAAAGAAGTGCTCATCATGGACTACCTCGTGCATCAGCGCAGACTGTTTCCGCTGATCGCCAAGTCCTACGCTCTTCAGTTCGCTCAGAACGAACTAGTGGGCAAGACGCACGAAATGCAGACAGCAGACGACCCGGACCCCGAAGAACAGCGCGAACTCGAATCCCGCGCAGCCGGGCTCAAGGCCGCGAACACCTGGCACGCCACCCGGGCAATTCAGGAAGCACGTGAAGCCTGCGGCGGCGCCGGCTACATCGCCGAGAACCGGCTCATCTCACTCAAAGCCGACACCGATGTGTTCACCACCTTCGAAGGCGACAATCACGTTCTGACGCAGCTGGTTGCCAAGCAGCTCCTCACGGCCTATGCCGATGACGTCAAGAGTATGAGTCCGGTTGAATGGGTACGCTTCGCGGCTGAACTCGCCGGTGACCGAGTCGTGAAACGAACTGCTGCACACGCCATCATGCAGACCATTCTCGATACCCGCCAGGACAACGAGGAAGAGGGTTCGCTGTTCAACCGCGGCACCCAGGTCAAGATGTTCGAGGACCGCGAGGACTATCTCCTCTCGACCGTCGCCAGGCGGTTGCAGAGCAAGACAAAGGAGATGGGCGAGTTCGACGCGTTCAACGCTGTTCAGGATCACGTCCTGCACGCCGCGAGCGCGCACATCGATCGAGTCATCTTCGAAGCCTTCATCGCCGGAATCTCCTCGTGTGAGGACGAGACAGCAAAGGCGCTCCTCGAAGAGGTATGCGATCTCTATGCGCTCTCGGTGATCGAGGACGACAAAGCGTGGTTCATCGAGCACCGCTACCTGTCCACCGAACGCTCGAAGGCCGTGACCCGCGGAATCAACGAGCGGTGCAGGACACTTCGTCCGCACGCACTCGAACTCGTCGAGGGGTTCGGTGTGCCCGAGCAACTACTGGGCGCAGCAATGCTCGGAGAGCCTCAAGCGGGCAGCGAAGAGGAGCCGGCTGGAAACCCCAGCAAGGCGTAACGGCTGCCGGCCCCGTGTGTGCGTAGTAGGTCTGGGCTCCTACTACGCATACACGGGCGGCGAAGCCGCACTACGGCGTCACACGCAAAACCTTGTCGCCCGAACCGTTGTCCGTGGTCAACAGCAACGACCCGTCGCTGGCAGTGGTCAGCGAACGTAGACGACCGTACTGATTTTCGAGTGCGAAAGCTTCTTGAACCACTTCGGTGCCAGACTCATCGAGCTTCAAGAACACCAGCTTTTTCCCCTGCTGACTGGAAATCACAGCGGCGCCGGACCATTCGCCCCATGCCGGGCCGTCGACGAACGTCAGCCCTGGGGTCGCAATCGTCGGAGATCCCGAACTCCACACCGCGGCGATAGCACCCGGAACCCGATCAGGATCGGTCATCGGCACCGACTCGTCGTAGATCAACGGGGCGCGATCCGGCTTCCAGCCGTAATTGCCGCCGGCGACGAGCAAGTTCATCTCGTCGTCTCTACTGGTGCCCTGCTCCACCTCGTAGAGACGGTTCGTACCGGGCGCGAAAGCGAGCCCTTGGACGTTTCGGTGCCCAAGCGTGTAGACCCGCCCCGGGGCATCGGCTGCCGCAGAACCGTCTGCGTTGACGTGAAGCACTTTGCCGCCGAGCGAGCCCCGATCCTGCGGAACCGAGGGTGAGGCCGTGTCGCCGGTACCAACGAACAGGGTGCCGTCGGGTGCAGCCAAGATTCGGCACCCACCATGGCGACCACCGTCGGCAACTGGGATGTCGCCGATGACGGTCTGTTTTCGGGTGAGTGTCGTCCAGTCCTCGTCGACGGTCCATCGGAAGACCGCGATGTGGTTCGCGCTTCCACCCTGCGCGCTGCCGGGTGCCGCGCTCCCGGTGCCGAACCCCCCATTGCCGCCGCCGATCACGCCTTGACAGGTGTAAAGCGCACGCGAGGACGAGAAGTCTGTGGCCAGTTCGATTCCCATAAGCCCGGTTTCTCCTCGGGCGTACAGGTCACTCAAGTCTGCCTCGACGTCCGCGGTTCTACCGTCCGGGTGCTTGACGACGAATCGTCCGCTGCGTTCACCGGTCAGAATGACGCCGTCCGGTGCTACGACGACATCCCAGGGCTTCGCGAGTCCGTCGACCTCAGTGGTGACAGTCAGGTTTGGCAGCGACGCGGCAGGTTGGGCTTCGACTCCCTGTGAACATGCAAGCGTGAGACAGACGCTCGACAGAAGGACTCCGGTGCCGCTCAGCAGTCTGTTCACGAAACACTCCTCGACTGATCGATGGGGTTTGATTCATGATCTTTACCACACTGACGGCCCGAAGAATTCAGCTTCCCCAATCAAGAAGCGAGGCGATAGCCCGCTTCGGTAACCGCGTCGGCGATCGAACCCTCGTCGAGAGCGGCCTCACTGGTGACGACAACCTTGCCGGTGTCGACGTCGACTGCCACGTTCGTTACGCCGTCGATTTCAGAAATCTCCTCCGAGACCGATACAGCGCAATGCTGGCAGGTCATTCCTTCGACTACAAAGTTGCTCTCCATGCTCGAAACCTACTCTCTATCTTGGTTTTTCGAATTCAGGATCGGACGAGACGGGCGATGGCGTCCGACGCCTCTTTCACCTTCGCGTCAGCCTCTGGCCCACCTTGGCGCGCCGCCTCGACGACACAGCCCGCCAGGTGCGCGTCGAGCAGTTTCAGCGACACCGATTGCAATGCTTTGGTCGCTGCCGACACTTGAGTAAGTACGTCGATGCAGTAGCGATCCTCGGCGACCATCTTCGAGATCCCAGAGATCTGGCCTTCGACGCGCCGAAGCCGCTTCAACAGATCATCTTGTTCCGCCGAGTAGCTGCTCACGGATCCGAGCATACCCCTACCCGGTACGGGAACAACCGAGCTGCGTCGAGCGCCAGCAATCCCGCTGCGATCACACAGGCCGTCGCCGCGGCGATCCACGGCCCCGAATAGCGAGTCGAAACGAACTCGGGGGCCCCGTCCACGACGGCAGCAACGATGTGGTCCTGGACGCCGGCAATCCAGCACACCACGGCCAACAGCAATGCGAGAGCCACGCCGACGGCCTCCAGGATGCCTCTCATCAGCCATCCCCCCGGGCATCGCTGAGCGCCTCGCGCAACTCGTCGTCGTCCCTCGCCCATGCCTGCACGAGGGCACCTCCAACCAGCCGTAGCCCGATCCCATATCGCCGACGCGGGACCCCGGTCAGCTCTCCGAGAACTCGCGCCGTCTCCCACTTCTTCGGCTCGTAGTCACCGTCGGAGTAGTCGGCAGGAGGTAGAACAGCATCGATGTCGACGAGGTCCAGCGTCTCCGTTCCCTGTCGAAGCTGCGAGCTCGTGAGCTCGACGCTCACGTGCTGTCGCGCAGCCGATATCTGAACGTAGGTGAAGCCGACCAGCAACACAGAGAACAAGCTGAGCGCGAACCAATGAATGACCGGACCGGTGAACAACTCCACGATCAACACTGCAATACAGAACAGCGGACCCCACATCAGCGTGCGCCACCGAGCGCCAGGCTCGCTGAACAACACACGCGATTCAGCCACGACTGGACCAGTCATGCGCCGAGGGCCGGCCCGCTGTTGCGCACGCCGCAACCAGAACATTTCTGGATCGGCAGCGCCCTGCGCAGATCGGGCCATCGACACTCACGCGTCCATCCTTCCTGCTCGGATGAGGGACGAGCCCACGGGGCTGATCAGCCGGTGACGAGAGCAGGAAGAACGATCGCGGCAACCGCCAAAATACCCAGCGCCAGCACGAGACCGATCAGCAGCAGTTCCCGCGTAACACCGTGTTCGCAAGGAACAGCGGTGGACCCATTGTCCAGCCGAGCAGCAACGACAGCGTCGAAACTGGAAAAACTCCGAACCTGCATAAAACTCCTCAACGAGCCCTATCCGACTACCACAACCCCGATCTCGATCACGCTCAAGCAGCGCTGAAACCAATCGACATGATGATCACCGCAACCGATACTGCGGTAAGAAGACCGAGCAGAGCCCAGACGGGTCTACCGCTCTCTCGCTCGTCGCTGCTTCGAACTTCCGGCTGTGTCATGGCCCGACTCCAATCCACTCGAACTCTCGCATGCCGTGATACTAGTCACACGGTGCTCGAGTAGCGAAATTGGCGCTCACACCGACCCGAACTACGGCGTACGCGCCGAGAGAAAGTACGTGTTCGACGCCGTGCGATGCATCAGGTAGATCGCTCCCGCCGCCAATACACCTTGAAGAATTCCGCCGACCCCCATGACGATCTGCAGTGGATCCCCATCAACCCCGAAACCGAACAGCTGAGGAATGGTGAGGATGACGATCAGTGTGCCGATCATCGTCAGCAGGCTGCGCGCCCAGAACTTTCCGAGACGCATCTTCTTGACCACGTTTACGAACAGCGCGGCGAAGCCCGCACCGATCAGCACAAGGATGACCAGTGCCACTGTCAGGTACGTCTGCGCTGAGTCGAGCGTCAGCGGGACCGACGCATCTTGGACTTTTACATCGTCGACCAGTTGCTGAGCGAAAATGGTTCTGTCGCCGTACACGACGATCATCGTCATCAGCAGGTTTGCCATGCCGAGAACCGCCACCGTCCACCACAGGTGGCGTGCCGTTTCGACGTCCACCGGCGCGGGTCGCTCGACAGATTCGAGCGGGGGTGGACCATGCTCCGCTTCCCAGCGCTCCCAATCCGGCTGCGGGGGCTGCTGCCCGTTCTCGGGATGCCAGGGATTGCTCATAGCCAACCAGCCACTTCTCTCGCCCAATAGGTCAGCACGACGTCCGCACCGGCACGTCTGATACAAGTCAGCGATTCCAGGATGGCTGCATCGCGATCGATCCAGCCGTTCTGTGCCGCCGCGGTAATCATCGAGTACTCACCCGAAATTTGATAGGCCGCCACGGGAACCGGCGAAATATTCGCTATGTCACGGAGGATGTCCAGGTACGCCATCGCTGGTTTGACCATCACCATGTCGGCGCCCTCTGCGAGATCCAAATCAACCTCGTGCGCAGCCTCACGCCGGTTCGCCGAATCCTGTTGATAGGTGCGGCGATCACCTTGAAGTGACGAACCGACAGCCTCGCGGAACGGTCCGTAGAAAGCGGATGCGTACTTGGCCGAGTAAGCCAGTTGGCCGACGTCGCGGTGTCCTGCGGCGTCGAGCGCCTCACGAATCGCACCGACCTGGCCGTCCATCATCCCGCTCGGACCGAGCAGGTGTGCGCCCGCATCCGCCTGCGACACAGCCATGTCCCGATAGCGAGCCAGGGTAGCGTCGTTGTCGACGCTGCCGTCCTCGGTGAGCACACCGCAATGCCCGTGATCGGTGAACTCGTCCAGGCAGGTGTCTGCCATGATGACCGTCGAGTCCCCCACATCCGATTTCAGACGCCTCAACCCTCGGTTGAGAATGCCCTGTGGATCGGCAGCTCCGGAGCCCTCTGCATCTTTGTCCTCCGACTTGGGCACACCGAAGAGCATTATCCCCCCGACACCGGCGCGGACTGCCTCATCCGCGGCCGTGCTCAGCGAATCGAGAGTGTGCTGATAGACGCCCGGCATCGACGAGATCTCGCGAGGGGAACCGATGCCGTCCGCGACGAACATCGGCAACACGAGGTGCCTCGCCTCCAACGAGGTCTCGGCAACGAGACGTCGTAGGGCGGGCGTATGGCGTAGTCGGCGGGGTCGGTCTGCAGGAAACACGGAAAAGACCTTCCTTCGTCAGGCTCGTGTGTGCGCAATTCCTGCGCAGACTTACTACGCACCCACGGGGCGAGCTAGCGCCTGCGGCTTTTCTTTCGCGGCGGAGGCAACGCACCTTCGGCCCGCAACCGAGCGGCATGCTCGGCCAATGCTTCGATAAGCGGTCCCACCTGCGCCGACTCCGGCTGTACATCGACACGCAATCCGAACTCCGCGGCCGTCTCGGCCGTCTTAGGACCGATACACGCAACTAGTGTCCGCGCATGCGGCTTGCCTGCAATGCCGACAAGGTTGCGGACAGTCGAGCTCGAGGTGAAGCACACGGCGTCGAACCCACCGGTCTTGATCATCTCCCGAGTCTCGGCGGCCGGCGGCGCGGCACGCACCGTGCGGTACGCGGTGACGTCGTCGATTTCCCAACCGCGCTCACGAAGTCCTTCGGCGAGCGTTTCGGTGGCGATGTCGGCGCGTGGCAACAGGACTCGATTGACCGGATCGAAGACCTCGTCGTAAGGCGGGAAATCTTCGAGCAGTCCCATCGAGGACTGATCGCCGGTCGGAAGCATTTCGGGATTGATACCGAAAGAACGAACCTTCGCCGCGGTGGCTTCGCCGACGCACGCGATCTTGACCCCCGAGAACGCCCGAGCGTCGAGGCCGAACTCCCCGAACTTCTCCCACACTGCGCGCACGGCGTTGGTCGAGGTGAACACAACCCACTGATACCGGCCGTCGACGAGCCCCTTGACCGCGCGCTCCATCTGAGCCGGACTGCGCGGCGGCTCGACGGCTATGGTCGGGACCTCGATCGGGATGGCACCGTGGGTCACGAGGCGATCGCTCATCTCCCCTGCCTGATCCTTGGTGCGCGGCACGAGCACGGTCCAGCCGTACAGAGCGCGAGATTCCCACCAAGACATTTTGTTTCGACCGGACACGACTTTGCCGACGGTGACAACCAGAGATCCGACGAGTTCGCTACCTGCGTCGTTCAGTGTCGCAAGTGTCGCCTCGACGGTGCGCTGCTGACGCGTCGTGCCGCGCACGGTGATGGCGGCGGGTGTCTGGGGTGCAAGGCCGTGTTCCACGAGCGCACTGGCGGTTTCGGCGAGGTGGCCGGAGGTGGCATGCAGAACCAGCGGACCGGGAGCTGCAGCAAGAGCTGCCCAATCGACCTCTCCTCGCACATCTGCTTCGGTGTGGCCGGATCCGAGCGCCATGCCTGCGTAGCTCGGCACAGCCGAACCGGAAGGCAAGCCGGGGAGGACCTCGAACTGCACATGTGTGCGCGCAACGGCGCTGACCTCCGCGATCACGGAGTCGGTAGTCAGCGGGTCTCCGGAGACGAGCCTGACGACGTCGTGACCGCTCTTGGCTTCGGTGAGCAAGGTTTTGGCGACCTCGGCCGGTTCCCCCAGTGCAGGCCTGACGTCGACGCCGTTCTCCCCGGTCTCGGGGTCGCGCGGCAGATCGTGCCCGACGAGTGCGACAACGCCCTTGTCTACGTCCGGGTCGGTGAATGCCAGCTCGGCAGCCCCGAGTACCTCACGCGCTCGGACAGTGAGCAGTGCCGGGTCACCTGGGCCGGACCCGACGAACAGGATCCGTCCGTTGGTGTTCTTGCGGACTGGGCTCATCGGTTGTTCTCCAGTGCTGTCTTGGGTGGGTAATGCAGTTCGATCGGGGTTGCCGGTCCCCGTTTCGGGATCAACCGCTCGGTGCCGCTGGTCAGGCCGAGGGCAGGCGATTGCGCCGCCCTGCGTTCGGCGCGTCCGCGTGTCGGAGCGGTGATCGACCTAGACATGGGCTGTTCCCCCGGCATTGGCAGACTCGCCTGATAC
>JBBSSG010000142.1:0-9566 GCA_038242295.1 Mycobacteriales bacterium
CCATCGTCGCGCGAGCAGACTGGCGTGACCCGCCACAAAAGGGCGACATCGTGGGTATCCGTTTCGACGAGGCGCATGCCCATGTCTTCGACGCATTCGGAGACGGCACCCGGCTGAGCTGACCCGGCCGAACGCACGTGGTTGCACACCAACCAGCGACAGCACTCGGGGCGCACTGCTACGTAGCAGTGCGCCCCGAGTGCTGTTCGAACTAAATCTAGACGAGCAGTTCCGCGATCTGAATCGTGTTGAGTGCAGCACCCTTGCGCAAGTTGTCGCCGGAGACGAACAGCGCCAAACCGCGTCCCTCAGGTACGCCCGGGTCCTGCCGGATACGACCGACGAGCGAAGTGTCCTTGCCTGCCGCCTGCAACGGCGTCGGCACGTCGACCAGCGACACTCCGGGCGCCGACGCGAGAATCTCACGAGCACGTTCCGCCGAGAGCGGGTTGGCAAATTCGGCGTTGATCGACAGCGAATGCCCGGTGATCACGGGCACGCGCACGCAGGTGCCGCTGACCAGCAACTCTGGAAGTCCGAGGATCTTCCGCGATTCGTTGCGCAGCTTCTGGTCCTCGTCGGTTTCACCCGATCCGTCGTCCACGATCGCGCCTGCCATCGGCAACACGTTGAACGCGATGGGCGCTACGTATTTGTCCGGGGCCGGGAAATCGACAGCACTGCCGTCGTGCACCAGCTTCTCGGCATCGCCGATGACCGCACGCACCTGCGTCACGAGTTCCTCGACGCCGGCGAGTCCGCTTCCGGACACGGCCTGATAGCTCGAGATGATGAGGCGCTGCAACCCTGCCTCGTCGTGGAGGGCCTTCAGGACCGGCATCGCGGCCATCGTGGTGCAGTTGGGGTTGGCGATGATGCCCTTGGGCGGATTCTTCGCGTCCTCAGGGTTGACCTCACTGACCACAAGCGGAACCTCGAGGTCCTTGCGGTAGGCCGACGAGTTGTCGATGACGACTGCACCCGCAGCAACGAAACGAGGTGCCTGCTCGCGCGCGAGCGTCGCCCCTGCTGAGAACAGGGCGATGTCGATACCGGCTAGATCGGCGACGCTTGCGTCCTCGACGATGATCTCTTCGCCTCGAAAAGGCAGCTTCTTGCCTGCTGACCGCGCAGACGCGAAGAAGCGCACCGTGTCCGCAGGAAACTTCCGCTGCTCGAGCAGGGTACGCATGACTGCGCCCACCTGGCCGGTAGCACCTACCACTGCAACTACCGTCATGGCTATCGCCCCGTTCCTGCGTGTACGACGGCTGTGTCCTCGCCACCGAGATTGAACGCTGCGTGCAGTGCGCGCACCGCGTCGTCGAGCTGGGTGTCACTGACCAGCACCGAAATGCGGATCTCCGAGGTACTGATCAAGTCGATGTTGATGCCGGCTTCGGCAAGCGCCTCACAGAAAGTCGCGGTGACGCCTGGGTGCGTCTTCATACCCGCACCGACCAACGAAACCTTGCCGATGAGGTCGTCGTAGAGCACTTGGCTGAAGCCGATCTCGGTCTGCAACTTCGTCAGCATCTCCACTGCCCTCGGTCCGTCTGACTTGGGGCACGTGAAAGTGATGTCGGTCTTGCCGGTGTCGATCTTGGAAACGTTCTGCAACACCATGTCGATGTTGATTTCGGCATCGGCAACCGCGCGAAAGACCTTGGCTGCATAGCCCGGCGCGTCGGACAGGCCGACGACGGTGACCTTCGCTTCACTGCGATCGTGTGCGACGCCGGTGAGAATGGCTTCTTCCACTGGAATGTCCTCCATAGATCCGGAGACGATGGTTCCGGGTTTCGTGGTGTACGACGAGCGGACGTGTACGGGAACGTTGTAGCCACGCGCATATTCGACGCAGCGCAGCATCAACACCTTGGCGCCACAGGCAGCCATCTCCAACATTTCCTCGAACGAGACTTTGTCGAGGTGGCGTGCGTTGGGGACGATGCGCGGATCGGCGGTGAAGATGCCGTCGACGTCGGTGTAGATCTCGCACACGTCGGCACCGAGTGCCGCGGCGAGCGCAACGGCGGTCGTGTCCGAGCCTCCGCGACCCAGCGTCGTGACGTCTTTGCTGTCCTGACTGACGCCCTGGAATCCGGCGACGAGGACAATCGAGCCCTCGTCGAGAGCGGCGCGGACGCGGCCGGGGGTGACGTCGATGATCTTGGCATTGCCGTGCACGCTCGTGGTGACGACGCCTGCCTGCGAGCCGGTGAACGACCGAGCCTCGGCGCCGAGCGAGTGAATGGCCATCGCGACGAGAGCATTCGAGATCCGCTCCCCGGAGGTGAGCAGCATGTCCATTTCGCGAGCCGGCGGTGCCGGGCATACCTGATGAGCCAGGTCGAGCAGTTCGTCGGTGGAGTCGCCCATTGCGGAGACCACGACGACCACGTCGTTACCGGCCTTCTTGGTCTCGACGATTCGTTCAGCGACGCGTCGGATACGTTCGGCAGTACCCACCGACGATCCACCGTACTTCTGGACGATGAGAGCCACGCGTGTGTACCTCCACTTAATTGCTGTTTTTGGGCAGTGATCGAGGACCAGCTTACCGATCCGAGGTCTCCAACGATCGTGCGGGTGAGGACGTCCACCTGCGATATAGGCGCTGGCCTGCAGTTGAGTCGACGCCTGGGCGGTGGCCGACGTGGCCTGTGCAGCGCTCGAGTTCTGCTCGCAGACTCGGCAGTCTGCGCATCCGATGAAGCTTCGCGGGCTCCCGGATCGAAGTTTTCTGCCAACCCGGCAGTTGAAGCGTGATGTGCGGTAGTAGACTTTCACCCATGCAGCGCGTGCTCCTCCTTGATCGCCGCGACGGGGTCTGATTCAGACTGGCTTCCCGTCGCGGGGTTTCATCGCGCCGGTCGATAACCATTTCAGCCAGCAACTTCGGAGATAGAGCCAATGTCACCAGCCGACGCATTCACCTCGGGATCACGCACAATCACCCCTCCTTCCCGGCCGGCGCCCAGCGACCAGCCGGCGTGGAACACGCAGAAGGACTCGTCGATGCCGACTTATCGGTATCGTCCGTTCGACGAAGAGGTCGAGCCGATTCGGCTCCCCGATCGCACCTGGCCGGACAAGATCATCGACCGGACACCCCAGTGGTGTGCCGTCGACCTGCGTGACGGCAACCAGGCGCTCATCGATCCGATGAGCCCAGCCCGTAAACGTCGGATGTTCGACTTGCTGGTCCGCATGGGCTACAAAGAAATCGAGGTCGGTTTCCCGTCGGCCAGTCAGACCGATTTCGATTTCGTTCGAGAGATCATCGAAGACGGGGCCATCCCCGACGACGTCACCATTCAGGTGCTGACTCAGTGCCGCCCCGAACTCATCGAACGCACCTTCGTCGCTTGCGAAGGTGCACGCAGCGTCATCGTCCACTTCTACAATTCGACGTCGATCCTGCAGCGACGCGTGGTCTTCCGCGCCGAGCGCGAGACCATCAAAAAAATCGCCACCGACGGTGCACGCAAGTGCCTCGAGGAGGCCGCGAAGTTCCCGGACACCCAGTGGCGTTACGAATACTCGCCCGAGTCCTACACCGGTACCGAACTGGAGTACGCCAAAGAGGTGTGTGACACCGTCGTCGACGTCATCGATCCCACCCCGGCGAATCCGATCATTCTCAACCTGCCCGCGACGGTCGAAATGGCCACCCCGAATGTGTACGCCGATTCCATCGAATGGATGAGCCGCAATCTGAGCCGTCGGGACAGCGTCATCGTCTCACTGCATCCGCACAACGATCGTGGAACCGGCGTGGCAGCAGCAGAACTGGGCTACCAGGCCGGGGCCGACCGCATCGAGGGTTGCCTGTTCGGCAACGGTGAGCGCACCGGCAATGTATGTCTGGTGACGTTGGGCCTCAACCTGTTCACCCGCGGCGTCGACCCACAGATCGACTTCTCGAACATCGACGAGGTTCGGCGTACGGTCGAGTACTGCAATCAGCTCTCCGTTCCCGAACGCCACCCGTACGGCGGCGATCTGGTCTACACAGCGTTCTCCGGCAGCCATCAGGATGCGATCAACAAGGGCCTCGACGCGATGAAAGCGACTGCCGACGAACAAGACTCGGACATCGGCGACATCACCTGGCAGGTTCCTTACCTGCCGATCGATCCGAAGGACGTCGGCCGCACCTACGAGGCCGTCATCCGCGTCAACTCGCAGTCCGGCAAGGGCGGCGTCGCATACATCATGAAGTCCGATCACGGGTTGGCCCTCCCTCGTCGGCTGCAGATCGAGTTCTCCCAGGCCGTTCAGCGCATCACCGACGGCGAGGGCGGCGAGGTGTCGCCCAAGGAGATGTGGGACGTCTTCGCCGAGGAATACCTGAGCCCGATCCGCCCGCTCGAACGCATCAAACAGCGCGTCACCGCGGCGGAAACCGACGACGGAACCGACAGCATTGTCGCTACGGTCAAACTCGACGGCATCGAACAGGAGATCACCGGCTCCGGCAACGGACCGCTCGCAGCGTTCGTGGATGCACTGTCGACCGTCGGCTACGACGTCAGTGTGCTCGACTACTTCGAGCACGCCATGTCAGCGGGTGACGACGCCCAGGCTGCTGCCTACGTCGAAGCCTCCATCACCGGACCCGACGAGGCCGTTGTAACGGTGTGGGGCGCCGGAATCGCGACATCCATCACGACCGCCTCACTGCGAGCCGTCGTATCAGCTGTCAACCGCACCCTGAAGTAGTCCTTTCGGCCGAGACGACTCCCGCACCGACGTCGGGAGTCGTCTTGGACTACTGCTCGCTTGTTCCCGCCGCTGGACGCTGAATCATGTCGTCCTGACCCCAGAATGCACGCATCGAGGTGATCTTGCCCTCGTCGTCGAACTCCATCACGTCGATCGGCGCCACCTCGAACGTGTTCTCCCCGAAATCGGTGATGAGACGGAAGTGGAACGCCGCAGTGTTCGATGCGATTCGCACGGTGATCAGTTCCGCTGTCTGCTTCAACGGCTCGATGACGGCGTAGAACTCACGAAGCGATTCCCTGGTGGTCCTGACCTCGGTACCGACTGGATCCTCGACCGTTGCACCCTCGGCGTAGAGGGCCAAAATCTCGTCGACGGTTCCATGGGCGATTGCTCGGACGTACGCCTCGACGGTGGCGCGGATGGCTTCGACAGCTGGGGTCATTCCGGTCTCCTGAAAATAGAAAGTAGAACGTGTTCCACTAGAAGATAGCGGTCTCTGTTCCGTTCCGAGGAGAACGCCCCGGAAAGTCTGTGCCAGACTCTGCGCATGGTTCGAGCGGGTGAACGCAGAGCGGCAATCGGTGCACGCGGCCGGCTGGCACTGCAAGCGGCAAAAGCTGCGACGTGGGCGTCACGCAAGGCCGGACGAGGCAAGGGATCGATGATCGGCGGGCTCGTCGCCCTCAAGATCGATCCGAACATCCTGACGGGTCTGGGCTCCGGCCGTCGGACGATCGTCGTGACAGGCACCAACGGTAAATCTACGACGACGCGCATGATCGCTGCCGCCCTCGCCACGATCGGCGACGTGGCAACTCAGGCCGATGGCGCCAACATGGATGCTGGCATTGTCGCGGCGCTGCAGGCGAACTTCGACGCTCCACTGGCCGCTCTCGAAGTAGACGAACTTCACGTTCCCCACGTCTGCGACGCGGTCTCCCCCGAGGTCGTCGTGCTCCTCAATCTCAGCCGTGACCAACTCGACCGCGTCGGCGAGATCAACAAGATCGAACGGACGCTCCGAGCCGGACTGACCAGGCACCCAGATGCAATAGTCATCGCGAACTGCGACGACATCCTCGTCACCTCGGTGGCATTCGACGCCCCCCACGTGGTGTGGGTCGCCGCGGGCGGCGGCTGGGCGGGCGACTCCGTCAGCTGTCCACGCACCGGCGAACCCATCGTCAGGGAGGGTGCCCACTGGTACAGCACGGGATCCGACTTTGCGCGTCCGACGCCCGACTGGTGGCTCGACGACGAATACTTGTACGGCCCCGATGGTGTGAAGATCCCGATGACGCTGGCCCTTCCCGGCAACGCGAACCGCGGCAACGCAGCTCAAGCCGTCGCCGCATCGGCCACGCTCGGAGTCACGCCCGCCGACGCCGTCGCGGCCGCCTCCTGTGTCGATGAGGTGGCTGGACGATATTCCACCGTGCAGTACGGACCACATTCTGTTCGCCTGCTCCTTGCGAAGAACCCGGCCGGCTGGCAGGAAGCATTGTCGATGATCGATCCGACAGTCGACGGCCTCGTCATCGCCGTCAACGGGCAGGTCCCCGACGGCGAAGATCTGTCGTGGCTGTGGGACGTGAGATTCGAACACTTCGAGAATGTCCACGTGGTCGCGTCGGGTGAGCGTGCGACAGATCTCGGAGTACGCCTGCTGTACGCCGGCTCACCGCACACGACCGTCGCAGATCCTTTGAAAGCCATCGCCTCCTGTCCGGCGGGGCGCATCGAAGTGTTGGCAAACTACACAGCGTTCCGCGATCTAGGGCGCGCACTGGCACACGAGGTGAACGATGCCTGAATCCACTGTCCGTATCGGTCTGGTTCTGCCCGACGTAATGGGCACGTACGGCGACAACGGCAACGCACTGATCCTGCGGCAGCGACTTCGTATGCGCGATATCGACGCCGAGATCGTGCAGATCACCCTGAACGACCCGGTGCCCGAATCCCTCGATATCTACACCCTCGGCGGAGCCGAGGACAGCGCTCAACGACTCGCGACGAGACACCTGAGCCAGTACCCGGGACTGCAGAAAGCATCGAATCGAGGCGTTCCAGTGCTCGCCATCTGCGCAGCAATCCAGATCCTGGGCCACTGGTACGAGACCACGGCCGGTGAACGCGTCGACGGCATTTCACTCTTCGATGTCACGACGACGCCGCGAGATACCCGAGCAATCGGCGAGGTCGTCACCGAACCGGTTCACGGCGGGCTCACCGGGAGACTCAGCGGATTCGAAAACCATCGCGGTGGAACAACGCTGGGACCGGATGCCCAGCCGTTAGGCAAGACGATTCACGGTGTCGGCAACGGCGTCGGCGACAGCCGAGAAGGCGTCGTGCAGGGGTCGGTGATCGGCACCTACATGCACGGACCTGTGCTCGCGCGCAATCCCGAGTTGGCGGACTACCTACTCGAGCAGGCGATGGGAGTGACACTCGCCCCGCTGGAGCTCGCTGAAGTCACGCAGCTGAGGCGAGAGCGACTCCGCCGCATGTGAGTGCGTCCTCTACGGATCCGCACTCACATGGCGCGAAGCGACCTACGCCCCGTCAGTGCCCGCCCGAGGGTGAGCTCGTCAGCGAACTCGAGATCTCCGCCCATCGGCAACCCTGACGCCAACCTGGTGATCGCCAGCCCGGCGAAGTCGCGCATCATCCGGACCAGATACGTCGCGGTCGCCTCCCCCTCGGTATTGGGATCGGTGGCGATGATGACCTCGGCTACATCAACTCCGTCGTCCTGATTTCCGAGACGGATCAACAACTCGCGGATACGCAGTTGGTCCGGCCCTACTCCGTTCAAAGGATCGAGCGCACCGCCGAGCACGTGGTATCGCCCCTTGAACTCACGCGTACGTTCAACTGCTTGAACATCTTTCGGTTCCTCGACGACACAGATGATGCTGCGATCTCGACGAGGGTCGGCGCAGAGCCGGCATAGGTCGTTATCAGCCACCGTGCCGCAGACGCTGCAAAATCGAACACCGTCGTGGACCCGTTGCAGCGCGGCGATCAGCCGCTCGACCTCCGGCGGTTCGACGCCCAAGAGGTGAACGGCAATGCGCTGTGCGCTCTTCGGGCCCACGCCGGGCATCTTTCCGAGCTCGTCGATCAGATCCTGAACAGGACCTTCGTACACGTGTCCGTCCTCAGAAGCCGGGTAGCCCGAGCGACCCGCCGCCGAGTCCGCCCGTGAGCGGGCCGATCTTCTCGGACGCGACGGACTGAGCTAGTTTCGACGCGTCGGCGATAGCGCCGATCACCAGATCCTGGAGAGTTTCGACGTCCTCGGGATCGACGACTTTCGGGTCGATCACCAGCGAAACGATCTCCCCGGTCCCCTTCACCGTCGCCGTCACCAAGCCGCCGCCTGCTTGGCCGGTCACTTCGGTCTCGGCGATTTCCGCCTGCGCGGCCATCAACTGCTGCTGCATCTGCTGCGCCTGCTGCATGATCGACGCTATATCGGGCTGCTCACCGGGTTGCACAGTGGTGTCCTCTCGGTTTGTGGGTACCCGGTCAGCCTAACCGCCTGCTCGCTTAGCGAAGTTCCTTGTCCAAGTTGGCGAGCGTCTGCGCCTGGATCTTCTTCAATCCCATCGGGGCGAAGGTCTTCTCGAAGAAGCCGCCGATGCCGCCGGCGCCCTTCCACTGCGTCGTGGTCGTCACTTCACTGCCGGCACCGGAGGGCTCGACGGTCCAGGTGGTGACGAGGGAGGAGTTGGCGTCGCGTTCGGTGATGGTGGAGCCGTCGACGGTCACGGCCGCTTCGATCGCACGTGAACGCTTGGACGTGGCTTGCAGGGTCCATTTCACGATTGTCCCGTTGCCCTGTCCGCCTTCGACGACGGAGTAGTCCAAGTACTGCTGAGGCAAGATGCGCGGACGCACCGTCTCGTAGTCGGCGAGTGCGGCCAATACCTGACCGGGCGCCTGAGCGATGGTGATCGAACTGCTGGCGCTTACCTGTGACACTGGTCGAGTCTCCTTGAATTGTCGGATGCCGAATTCGATGGCGCTTGCCATCCTGCCTTCTCCGACGGCGGATGGAAAAGACCGTTCGTCCCGACGCAACCTGCTTCACTCGAGGCCGTCTCAGGGGCACTGCTGAATGCGCGGCGCATGCATTTGTCTGATTTACCAGTTTACGACGCGTGCGAGCGCAATATATTTGTCAGAATTCACCTTTTCGAGGGAAATGTCAGTGGCTCTTCACGACATGTGGGGATAGCGTCTGGATGTGGCTTCTCAAATAGCGCTCCCGAGACAACGACCGGTCCCGCGCGAAAGTGGATTCGCTGCACATCGCGCCGGCGTCGAACTTCTGCTCGACAGCTATCGGGCGATCCCGCCCGATGCGACGGTGCGGCTGGAGAAGAAGACCTCCAATCTTTTCCGCGCCCGAGCACAAGCCACTGCCCCCGGACTCGATGTGTCCGGTTTGACCGGCGTCATCACAGTGAATCCGCAGGACCTCACTGCCGACGTAGCCGGAATGTGTACCTACGAGGATCTGCTGGCGGCCACCCTCCCCTATGGACTCGCCCCACTCGTCGTTCCTCAGCTCAAGACGATTACCCTCGGCGGGGCGGTGACCGGCCTCGGCATCGAGAGTTCGTCCTTCCGTAGCGGTCTGCCGCACGAGTCGGTGCTCGAGATCGATGTACTGACCGGAGGCGGCAAAATTGTCACCGCGACTCCCGACGGGCAGAACTCCGATCTGTTCTTCGGATTTCCCAATTCCTACGGCACACTCGGTTACTCGACACGGTTGAAGATTCAGCTGGAGCGGGTTCTTCCGTTCGTAAGTCTGC
>JBBSSG010000143.1:0-9490 GCA_038242295.1 Mycobacteriales bacterium
ACATCTTCTGCACTCGCGACCAGATGCACGGAGAACTCACTCGGGCGCTGGAGTTCGTCCTGGGATTGCTCAAAGATTACGGTCTCGATGATTTCTACCTCGAATTGTCGACCCGCAATCCGGAGAAGTCTGTCGGCAGCGATGAAGTCTGGGAGGAAGCGACCACCGTACTCGCCGAGGTCGCCGCAGGCTCGGGGCTCGACCTGGTGCCAGATCCGGGCGGCGCCGCGTTCTACGGACCGAAGATCTCGGTCCAAGCGAAAGATGCGCTCGGCCGGACGTGGCAGATGTCTACCATTCAGCTCGACTTCAATCTCCCCGAGAGATTCGAACTCGAATACACGGCGAGTGGCGGGGCCAAAGAACGACCGGTGATGATTCACCGCGCTCTGTTCGGATCGATCGAACGCTTTTTCGGCTTACTGACTGAACACTATGCAGGCGCGTTCCCAGCGTGGTTGTCGCCGGTTCAGGTGGTCGGAATTCCGGTTGCCGAGGTTCACCAAGATCACCTGTTCGCGGTTGTCGCAGAGTTGAAAAAGCACAACATCAGAGCTGAGGTCGACGCGAGCGATGATCGGATGCAGAAAAAAATCTTCAACCAGACGGCGCAGAAGGTGCCGTTCATGTTGCTCGCCGGTGAGCGGGACGTTGAGGCTGGTGCGGTCAGCTTTCGGTTCCGCGACGGCACACAGGTAAATGGTGTCCCGACGGGTGAAGCGGTCGAGCTCATCGCCAATTGGATTTCTGCACGCAACAACGCATCCCCCACCGCGGCGCTCTTTCAAGACCGATCAGGAGTGAGCTGACCATGCCCGAACAGGACGCGGCGATAGTCGACACCGGGCTCGGCGACCCCGATCGGCTGCAACGACTGTGGACTCCGCACCGGATGTCGTACATAGCGGAAGCTCCTGGCGCCAAAGACAAGACCAGCGAACCGTTCTCAGATATTCCCAAGATGAGCGACGAAGACGGACTTGTAGTGGCGCGAGGTGAGCAGGTCTATGCGGTACTCAACTTGTACCCGTACAACCCTGGCCACACCATGATCGTTCCGTATCGCCGCGTAGCTGCTCTCGAGGATCTCACCCTTGCTGAGAGCGCCGAGTTGATGGCGTTCACCCAGCACACCCTTCGGGTCATCAAGAAGGTGTCCAGGCCCCACGGATTCAATGTCGGTCTCAATTTGGGTGCCGCCGCGGGAGGCTCCCTCTCCGAGCACCTTCACCAGCACGTAGTTCCCAGGTGGGGAGGCGACGCCAACTTCATCACCGTCATCGGCGGCGCCAAGGTGATGCCGCAACTACTCCGAGAAACACGAGTGCTGCTGGCATCGGCGTGGGACGAATGAACAGAACTCGCGAGAGGGGTTCACAGTGCTGAGCATCTTCGGGCGTGCGCCCATGTCGAAGGTGACCGCTCCGCTCGGCAAGGCACTGAACAGCACTGGCCTCACTCCCGATTCGGTGACACTCATCGGCACGGTCGTCACGATCGCCGCTGCATTGACCATGTTCCCGGCGGGTTACCTGTTCTGGGGCAGCGTCGTCGTCACGGTGTTCGTTCTCTTCGACATGCTCGACGGCGCCATGGCACGAGCGCGTGGTGGCGGTACCAAATACGGTGCTGTGCTCGACGCAACGTGTGATCGCGTTGCCGACGGCGCGATCTTCGCCGGTATTGCCTGGTGGGCGATCTTCAGCGAAGACGACAAATTATTGCTGGTGGCAGCCCTGGTGTGTCTGGTCACTTCGCAAGTGATCTCATATGCGAAAGCCCGCGCCGAGGCAAGCGGCCTCTCCGCGGACGGTGGATGGATCGAACGTCCGGACCGTTTGGTGATCGTGCTGCTGGGTACCGGACTCACCGGCATAGGCCGGCACTTCGATATCGCCTTGCTCAATGTGATTTATCCCGCGATGTCGATACTTGCCGTTCTCAGCATTGTCACGGTGTTCCAGCGAGTTCTCGCTGTGCGCCGTTCCGAGGGAGCTCGCGACATAATCAGGCCGACTGATCCCTCGACGCAGGCCCCTCCCTATACCGATCCTGACGGAAAGGCGCCATAGCCATGACATTCGCCGAACGCGCCAGCGCCGCCGGCTACGCAGCAGGCTGGCGAGTGGTTCGGGGGCTGCCCGATGGAGTGGCGCGCAAAATGTTCGACGCCGGCGCGGACTACGCCGCGAAGCGAGGCGGGGGCCCGGAACAATTGCGGCGCAATCTCGCGCGTGTGCTGGGTGTAGAAGCTCGATCTGTGCCCGAAGAGTTGATCCGGGCGAGCATTCGGTCCTATGCGCGGTATTGGCGCGAAGCGTTTCGATTGCCATCGATGAACCTGGATTCGCAGGCGGCTGTGATCGACAGGTGTGTGCAGGGGCGCGAACATCTCGATGCCGCTCTCGCTGGCGGGTCAGGAGCTGTACTCGCATTGCCGCACAGTGGAAATTGGGATATGGCGGGTATGTGGCTGGTGCGTTATTACGGGAGGTTCTCCACCGTCGCTGAGCGGCTGGAACCAGAATCGCTTTACCAGCGATTTGTCGATTACCGCGAGAGTCTCGGGTTCGAGATCTTCGCCCTCACCGGCGGTGAGGTTCCTCCATTCGCAGCGTTGTCGGAACGATTGCGTGAGAACAAAATCGTCTGCCTGCTCAGCGACCGCGACTTGGCCAAGCACGGTGTGCCCGTGACGTTCTTCGGCGAGTCCACGCGCATGGCCGCAGGACCGGCGAGGCTCGCGTTGGACACCGGCGCACATCTTTTACCCGTGCACTGCTACTTCGACGGTGAGGGTTGGGGTTTCACCATCTCGCCGCGCATCCAAGTCGATGGCGGGGTCGGTGGCGGAGTCGAAACGGCGACGCAGCAACTTGCGGACTCGTTTGCGAAAAATATCGAGCGTCATCCGGCTGATTGGCACATGTTGCAGCCCCTGTGGATGTCGGACCTGTCCGAGGCGCGAAGAGCGCGAATCGAGGGCACGTGAGGATTGGAATGGTCTGCCCGTACTCCTTCGACGTACCGGGCGGGGTACAGGCTCACGTCGAGCAGCTGGCCAGGGTCTTCATCGAACGGGGCCATCGCGTCAGTGTCCTGGCGCCGGCGTCGGACGAGACTGTCCTTCCTGATTTCATGGTGTCGGCCGGCGAAGGACTGGCCATTCCATACAACGGTTCCGTCGCCCGTCTGAAATTCGGGCCCGTGACCTACACGAGGGTTCGGCGGTGGATTGCAGAGAACGACTTCGATGTTCTCCACATTCACGAGCCGAATGCGCCCAGTTTGTCGATGCTTGCTCTCATCGCTGCCGACGGACCGATCGTGGCTACGTTCCATACTTCGACCACGAAATCATTGTGGCTCAGCGCGTTTCAGGGTGTTCTCCGTCCGTATCATGAGAAAATCAGCGGCCGGATCGCTGTGTCGGAGCTTGCCCGCCGATGGCAGGTCGAAGCGTTGGGAAGTGACGCCGTCGAAATTCCCAACGGCGTCGACGTCCAGGCGTTCGCTCGGGCCCCGATGCTTCCCGGATACCCGAAGCCAGGCTCGACAGTGTTGTTCCTCGGTCGGTTCGACGAACCGCGCAAGGGGATGTCGGTTCTCCTCGCTGCACTGCCCACGCTCGTCGAGCGACATCCGAACGTCGAGATTCTCATTGTCGGTCGCGGTGATGAAGAGCAGCTCTGCAAGGAAGCGGGGCGATTGTCGAGCCACCTCACCTTTCTGGGGCAGGTCGACGATGAAGAGAAAGCGTCGGCGTTGCGTAGCGCCGACGTTTACTGTGCCCCGAACCTCGGCGGTGAAAGTTTCGGGATAGTCCTGGTCGAGGCGATGGCGTCGGGCACCGCTGTGGTGGCGAGTGAGCTCGACGCTTTTCGTCGAGTACTGCGCGATGGCGCTGCGGGGATCCTCGTACCGATCGGCGATGCTGATGCACTCGCCAGCGCACTCGATTCGGTGCTGTCCTCTGATGATCTTCGGGCACGTACCGTCGATGCTGCAACGAGAGCGGTAGCGGACTACGACTGGCCGGTCGTCGCGGAACAGATCATGCGGGTCTACGAGACGGTCACCGTCGGCGGCCAAAAGGTACGGGCGGCCAGCTGATGACGTTGTCTGCGCTGACCGTTCTGATAGTCGGTCTCGTTGCGGTGTCGATCCTGATCCTCGGGCTGTGGGCGTATGGCACCGCGAATCGGTTGAACCGATTACACATTCGATCGGACCTCGCCTGGCAGGCGCTCGATGCAGCGCTGGCACGTCGCGCGGTCGTGGCGCGGGCGATATCTGCCGCCACTCGGGATCAGCTCGACGACAGTCGCCGACTCGCCGCATTGGCGGATGCGGCTGAGCGTGCCGAGCGGTCCCATCGCGAAGCAGCAGAGAACGCTGTATCGGGGGCGCTTGCAGCGCTGGATCCCAGCGACCTCCCACCCCAACTCGTGGGGGAGCTTGCCGACGCCGAAGCGCGAGTCCTTATCGCTCGTAGATTCCACATCGATGCAGTGCGAGATACGTTGGCCCTGCGCACGACCGGTCCCGTTCGTTTACTTCATCTTGGCGGCACCGCCCCTCTGCCCACCTACTTCGAGATCGCCGAGCGGTCGGCGTCGGAAACTTTCGGCCACGACGACGGAGCCGTTCCGCGCACGTCGGCACGGGTGGTGCTACTCGACGAGCGCGGAAGGGTATTGCTTCTGCGCGGACACGATCCCACTTTTCCCGACGTGTATTTCTGGTTTACCATCGGCGGTGAGGTCGAATCGGGGGAGACGCTGCGCATCGCTGCGGCACGCGAAGTCCGCGAAGAAACGGGTCTGGAGATCAGCGCTGCCGATCTGAAGGGGCCGATGTGGCGACGAGTGGCAACCTTCCCCTTCAATGGCACGTTGTTGAGATCCGAAGAACTGTTCTTCGCTTACCGCACCCAGGAGTTCGAGCCGGAGCACCGTGGATTCACCGATGTCGAACGGAGAACGATCACCGACTATCGGTGGTGTACCGAGGACGACATTCGGTCATTCGCCGCAACGGGCGAGGCAGTTTATCCACAAGACTTGGCTGAATTGCTCGACGAGGTCAATATTGTCCTTGCCCGCCGTATCGAACCCGAGGTTCGGGCGATTCGCTGACTGTGACGTGGACAACCAGTCCAGCACTTGCCGAGTGGTTATGGGATTCGGTGCGACTGCCGCCTAGAATCGACCGGACTCGACGGGATGCCAGCTGAGCTGTTCCAAGTCGAAATGTCCGTCATATGCATTCCAACAAACACAGGAGTTTCGCCGTGAGCACCCCATCCGTGACCGACAACAGCGGTTCGACTGACGCTTCGCAGGCCGGAACCGGCACCGCCCGCGTCAAGCGCGGCATGGCCGAGATGCTCAAGGGCGGCGTGATCATGGACGTCGTCAATGCTGAGCAAGCAAAGATCGCCGAGGATGCGGGAGCTGTCGCAGTCATGGCGCTCGAGCGCGTCCCAGCCGATATTCGCGCAGAGGGCGGTGTCTCTCGGATGAGTGATCCCGACATGATCGACGCCATCAAGGCTGCGGTCAGTATTCCCGTCATGGCGAAAGCGCGCATCGGCCACTTTGTCGAGGCTCAGATTCTGCAGAGCCTCGGTGTCGACTACATCGACGAGTCCGAGGTGCTGACGCCGGCCGATTACGCCAATCACATCGACAAGTGGAAGTTCACCGTCCCGTTCGTATGCGGAGCTACCAACCTCGGCGAGGCGCTGCGGCGAATCACCGAGGGCGCTGCAATGATCCGCTCGAAGGGCGAAGCGGGCACCGGCGATGTGTCCAACGCCACCATGCACATGCGCAAGATACGTGACGAGATCCGTCGACTCACGTCCCTTCCTGAGGACGAGTTGTTCGTTGCTGCAAAGGAACTGCAGGCTCCGTACGATCTCGTCGTAGAAATTGCGCGCGCAGGCAAGCTCCCGGTCACGCTCTTCACCGCCGGTGGCATTGCCACCCCGGCCGATGCCGCGATGATGATGCAACTCGGCGCCGAGGGTGTCTTCGTCGGGTCTGGAATCTTCAAGTCCGGCAACCCGAAAGAGCGCGCCGAGGCCATCGTGAAGGCCACCACGTTCTTCGATGACCCAGATGTTCTGGCCACGGTCTCGCGTGGTCTGGGTGAAGCGATGGTCGGCATCAACGTCGACGATCTTCCTGTTGCGCACCGTCTCAGTGAGCGCGGTTGGTGATTTCGGCGTTGCTGTGAGGCGACGGTGCTGCGTGACTCACTCGTCGCGCAGTATCGTGCTCGCAACGATAGCGGGCCGGGCGGGGTGATCCCACCGAACTGTGATGTCGGGTCGAGCGTGGGTGTCGTTGCAGTAAGCGATGATCGGCGGAATAGTCCACTGCTGATCCTGGGGAGTGTGTCGACGCAGCGCCCCCGGACTGAGATGTAGATGTACGAAGACGGCACTCGGGCGCACGCGGTCGAGCATCGTGGGACCGGCCAAAATCAGAACTTGATCCGCGGCCGCGTCGACCAACCGCGCGCGAGCAGACCGGTCGGATGCTTCGTCCCACAAGCGAGGAAGATACCGACCCCGCCCGCCTGGGCCGAGCGGGGAGATTACCTCGCGTTCGAGCGCACCGAAATCGAACCAGGCTGTGCTATAGGCTAATTCATCAGTTTTCGAGTATTCGTACCGAAGCGACGCTGGTCGTACGAAATCGTGAAGATCGATTACCGCGCATGCACGCGAGCCAGAGGTGACGTGATCCCGAATTCGACCAGCAAACTCCACCGGGCGTGCCGCATCAGCACCGTCGATGACGACGATCGCACGCTCCTCGTGCGGAATTCGAGCGACAATCTTGTCGATCAGCAGATCGGGAAATATTGGTTCGATTTCGATCTTTTCCTGGTTGGGCACACCGACCATCCTGCCGTTACCTTGGCTTGTTAACGTTAATGGCTGTCGAAGAAGGGTGAACAATGGCCAGTATCGAGAAAATTCTCGAACTAGAGCGCATCGAGAACGACATCTTTCGTGGACAAATTTTTCCAACCTTGCTTCAACGCACCTTCGGGGGCCAGGTTGCCGCACAGGCACTCGTAGCGGCTGTCAATACAGTCGGCGATCAATACCGGGTGCATTCATTGCACGGGTACTTCATTCGACCTGGCAATCCGAACGAACCGACCGTATATCTGGTCGACCGGTTGCGCGACGGTCGTTCTTTCTGCACTCGACGTGTCACCGGGCTTCAAGACGGTAAGGCCATCTTCACGATGTCTGCCTCGTTTCATATCGAAGACGCCGGAATCTCACACCAGGACCGAATGCCTCGCGTCGTGGATCCGGAGGACCTACCCGATCCACGCGATTCACCCGAATACAACCATTCCTTCTACGAAGAGTGGAAAGAATGGGATATCCGTCTCATCCCGGACGATCAGACCGAAAAACACGCGGGTCTTGCCGCGCAGCAGCGCGTCTGGTTCAGATATCGCCAACCGCTGCCGGACAACCAGGTATTCCACGTGTGCACGCTGGCCTATATGTCCGACATGACGCTGATCGGGTCAGCGAAAGTCCCGCATCCCGACGTGGTGACGCAGACTGCTTCGCTCGATCACGCGCTGTGGTTCCTGCGACCGTTTCGCGCTGACGAATGGCTGCTCTACGACCAGACGTCACCATCGGCCGACTTCGGGCGCGCACTTGCCCAGGGCCGGATTTTCGACCGCGAGGGTCGGATGGTCGCTGCCGTGGTGCAAGAAGGTCTCATGCGTTTCGAGCGTGATGAAAGCAAGACTGCCACCGATAGCTTCACGACGGAATGAACGAGCCCACGATCGGCGTGCTCGCATTGCAAGGCGACGTACGAGAACATCTCGCTGCGCTGCAGTCGTGCGGCGCTCGCGGCATCGGGGTACGACGGCCAGAGGAGTTGGAGTCCGTCGACGGGTTGATCATCCCCGGTGGCGAATCGACAACAATGAGCAATCTGCTTGCCGTCTTCGAACTACTCGAACCGCTGAGGGCATGCCTGAAAGATGGGCTACCCGCCTACGGCTCGTGCGCAGGCATGATTTTGCTGGCCTCAGAAGTCCTCGATACTCGTCCTGACGCTCAGCATCTCGATGGACTCGACATCACCGTGCGGCGCAACGCGTTCGGTAGGCAAGTGGATTCGTTCGAGACCGACTTGGCCTTCGCCGGTATCGACGGAGGTCCGATGCGCGCAGTGTTTATTCGGGCACCGTGGGTCGAGCGAGTCGGTCCGGGCGTGGAGATTCTGGCTCAGGTGCCGTCCGGGCCCGCGGAGGGACGCGTCGTCGCCGTGCGACAAGGGGCTGTCATGGCGACGAGTTTCCATCCGGAAGTGACGGGAGATAGTCGCGTCCACGAACGTTTCGTAGATCTGGTGAGATCAGCCTGAGCCCGTGTTCGGTCACTGGTCGGTCTACCGGGCATTGGGTTTTCGGCCAGTTGTCAGTTGTCTGCAATCGAGCGCGTCTGTACGCGAGTAAACTACGCGGACACGTAATCGACTTTACGAAAGGGGCTCTACCGTATGAGCGGCCACTCCAAATGGGCCACCACCAAGCACAAGAAGGCGGTGGTCGATGCCAGACGCGGCAAGTCGTTCGCCAAGCTCGTCAAGAATATCGAGGTGGCTGCCCGGACCGGGGGTGGCGATCCGATAGGAAACCCGACTCTGTTCGACGCGATTCAGAAGGCGAAGAAGACGTCGGTTCCCAACGACAACATCGAGCGTGCTCGTAAGCGTGGTGCCGGAGAAGAAGCGGGCGGGGCCGACTGGCAGACCATAACGTACGAGGGCTATGGGCCCAACGGTGTTGCAATTCTTATCGAGTGTCTCACCGACAATCGCAACCGTGCTGCGGGCGAGGTTCGAGTCGCGATGAGCCGCAACGGCGGCAACATGGCCGATCCTGGGTCGGTGTCGTACCTCTTTTCGCGCAAAGGACTTGTGACCCTCGAGAAGAACGGACAGAGCGAGGACGACCTACTGATGGCCGTCCTGGATGCTGGCGCCGAGGAAATCGCCGACAATGGCGACACGTTCGAAATCATCAGTGAGCCAAACGATCTCGTAGCCGTAAGAACAGCGCTTCAGGATGCAGGGATCGACTACGACTCCGCCGAGGCGGGTTTTCAGGCCTCGGTGAGCGTTCCTGTCGATGCCGACGGCGCTCGCAAAGTATTCAAGTTGATCGATGCACTGGAAGACAGTGACGACGTGCAGAACGTGTACTCCAATGTCGAACTATCGGATGAGGTGCTGGCGGAACTCGACGCCGACTGAACTGTGAGACGAGTGTCGTAGCCGAGAACTCGCGTCCCACTCCGTTACGCTATCGAACAACAGTTCGTAAGCGAAGGGTGTCAGTGTGCGAGTGATGGGCGTCGATCCCGGTCTGACCCGGTGTGGGCTCAGCTTGATCGAAGGCGGAGCAGGTCGCAGCGTCGTTGCTCTCGACG
>JBBSSG010000144.1:0-9380 GCA_038242295.1 Mycobacteriales bacterium
CAAGGAAAACACGATCAAAATCCAGGACGGCTCCGGCTTGTCCAAGGAAGAGATCGACCGCATGGTCGCCGACGCGGAAGCTCACGCAGAAGAGGACAAGGCTCGCCGCGAAGAGGCCGAGGTCCGCAACCAGGCCGAGTCCCTCGTGCACCAGACGGAGAAGTTCGTCAAGGACAACGAGGACAAGGTCGACGCCGACCTGAAGGGACGCGTCGAGGCGGCCATCGAAGAGGCCAAGTCGGCTCTCGCAGGCAGTGACATCTCGGCGGTCAAGAGCGCCGTGGAGAAGCTGTCGACCGAGTCGCAGGCACTCGGAACCGCCATCTACGAGGCTCAGGCAGCCGAGGGCGGCGCCGAAGGCGAAGCGCAGGCAGCTGATGACGGTGTCGTCGACGCCGAGGTGGTCGACGACGAGCCGGTCGACACGGAGAAGAAGTGACGTCCGGTAACGCCGAGCAGGAGCCGGTCACTTTCGTGGACAAGCGAAAGATCGATCCCATGACCGGTGAAGTACGGGAAGGCGATGCAGTGCCGGAGCCCTTGGCGGGCACCGCCACTGCGCCGCAGCCCGGCTCGGTGGACGAAGGAGGGGTCGATCCCGAAGTCGTCGAACCTGAGAAGGACGAGGTCGCGGAGTTGACGGGCGACCTGCAGCGACTGCAGGCCGAATATGCCAACTACCGGCGTCGTACCGACCGGGACAAGCAGGCGGTCATCGACAACGCGAAGGCGTCTGTCGTATCCCAGCTGCTTCCGGTACTCGACGATCTCGAGCGCGCTCGCCAGCACGGCGACCTCGAAACGGGTCCGTTGAAGGCGTTGTCGGACAAGCTCGCCGGCGTCTTCACCAGTATCGGACTCGCTTCGTTCGGTGTTATCGGCGACAAGTTCGATCCGTCGGTCCACGAAGCGGTCTCCCATGAGGGCGACGACGGCGAGCCGGTGATCGGGACGGTGATGCGTCCGGGTTACAAGCTCGGTGACCGTGTCCTGCGGACCGCAATGGTCGGTGTGGTCGACGATGCGTCAACAGATTCGGGTGCCAGTGCGCCCGAGGATCAGTAAACAGAGATAGCGCGAAGGGGGGAAACGTCCGGTGAGCCAGCGGGAGTGGATAGAAAAGGACTTCTACAAGGAGCTGGGCGTTTCCTCCAGCGCGTCCACGGATGAAATAAACAAGGCGTATCGGAAGCTGGCGAAGGACAATCATCCCGACGCCAACCCAGGCAACACTGAAGCAGAGCGTCGCTTCAAGGCGGTCAGTGAAGCCAAGTCCGTACTGATCGATCCGGCCAAGCGCAAGGAATACGACGAAGCACGTCGACTCTTCGCTTCGGGTGGGTTCGGTCAAGGTGGGGGCGGATTCAGCCCTCGCGCAGGCGGTTTCGGCGGGGGTGGCGGTGGCCAGACATTCGACGTCGGCGACATCTTCGGTCAAGGTGGCGGTGAGGGCGGAGTCGGCGACCTCTTCGGTGGATTGTTCAACCGTGGTGGAGCGCAGCAGCGCACCACCAGCAATCGGCCGCGACGCGGCAGTGACGTCGAAACCGAAACAACCCTCGGTTTTCGTGAAGCCACCCAGGGTGTGACGGTTCCGTTGCGCCTGACCAGCCCGTCCTCGTGTACGACGTGCCACGGCAGTGGCGCGAAACCGGGGACCAGCCCGCGTGTGTGCCCCAGGTGCAACGGCGCAGGCGTCGTCAACAGCAATCAGGGCGCATTCGGTTTCAGTGAGCCGTGCGACGATTGCCGCGGAACCGGATCCATCATCGATGACCCGTGCCAGGACTGCCGTGGAACGGGAGTGCAGAATCGCACTCGCACCATCACCGTGCGTGTCCCACCCGGAGTGTCCGACGGCCAGAAGATCAGGCTAGCGAGTCAAGGTCAGGCCGGACTTCGAGGTGCTCCGGCCGGGGATCTCTTCGTCACCGTACGAGTACGCCCCGACAAGGTGTTCGGGCGCTCCGGGGACGATCTGACTGTCACGGTTCCGGTCAGCTACGGCGAACTCGTGCTCGGGGCCACGTTGTCGATCCCTACCCTCGACGGCAGAGTCGGCGTCAAAGTTCCCCCGGGCACCGTGGACGGGCGAGTTCTGCGGGTCCGCGGCCGCGGCGTTCCCAAAAAAACCGGCACCGCAGGCGATCTGATGGTCACCGTCAAGGTGGCCGTGCCACAGAATCTCGACGAAGCGGCGACCGCAGCATTGCACGCATATCTGGAAGCCGAGAAGGCCAGCGGATTCGACCCGCGGGCCGGGTGGGCAGGTGCCTGATGACGATTCCCGGAGGACCCATAGGAAACGTGGGGCCGGGACTTCACGGCGATCCTGACGCGCAAGTATTCGTCATCTCCGTGGCGGCACAGTTGGCAGGCATGCATGCGCAGACCCTGCGAACCTACGACCGCCTCGGGTTGGTGACGCCGCACCGGACTACAGGTGGTGGCAGGCGGTATTCGCCGCGCGATGTTGCTCTGCTTCGCGAAGTGCAGCGACTGTCCCAGGATGAGGGCGTCAACCTTGCTGGAATCAAACGCATCATCGAGCTCACCAATCACGTCGAGGCGTTGCAATCGCGGGTGACCGAGCTTGCTCAGGAGTTGGCGAATATTCATGCCAGCTACCGCCGAGACCTTGTCCCCATTCGGCGCAGTGCTCTCGTAGTCTGGAAGCCGCTCAGCCAGCGCTGACCCGCCGCAATGTGAGGCAGGAGCGCAGGGCTACGGCGGCCGCATATCCTTGAACCCATGCAGACGTGGAACGCCGAGGTAGTCCAATACCACCGACTTCGCAATGACCTGGCCGTGATTCGACTTGCTGGAGACGCAATTCCGTTTTCTGCGGGCCAATCACTCGACGTCGTCGTCCCCCAGAACACGCGACTGAACCGTAGATACTCATCCGCGCTTCCGCCGTCGCTCGACGGCAAGCTCGAGTTTCATGTGCGCGCAGTGCCCGCCGGCTGGGTCAGTGGATCTATCGTCAACGAAACCAGGCCAGGGGATGTCTGGCAGCTGAGCAATCCGGCCGGAAATCTGAAGATCGACGACTCGGGGCGCGAGGTAGTAATGATCAGCGGCGGTACCGGGCTCGCGCCAATGCGCTCGATCATCCTCGATCTTTCCCGACGCGAGTCGCCGCCCCAGGTCACCCTGTACGTCGGTGGTCGATCACCACGCGACCTGTATGCCGCGGACCTGCTGTGGATCCTTGCCACCGAGCTCGACTGGTTGACGGTGGTTCCGGTGGTCGATCAGTTGACGGACCCCTGGTTGCCGGACCGGTGGCACGACGCGATCAGCGCTGAAGTCGCCGGCGTTGCAGAAATGTTCGGTCCGGAGCATTGCTGGGAGGGCAGTCTGGCCGACGTCTTGAGTGTGCAGGAGCCCTATCTGAACCATCAGGTCCTCGTCTGCGGATCGCCGGGAATGGAAGCGGCCACAATCGCGGCGCTCATCGGGAACGGCACACCAGCGGACGCGATTGTGCGCTGACGCGTGTGCGCTTCGCGCCCGTGTGCGCGTAGTAGGTTCAGGCCCCTACTTTCCGCACACGGCTGCACGCGGTGCACGGATACGACGCGTCGCTCCAGCCTTCCCGAACCAACACCGACCGCACCTCGCCGAAGACTTCGCATGGAGTCCGGGTGACCTCTTCCCAGCCATAGACCAGGCGCGGACGTCCCGACAGCTCGGCGGCGTTGTCGCGTCGACGATCTCGAAACGTCACACTGCGCGTCGAGTGAAATCGCGCCCCATCCAAGCGGACTATGAGGGGAACGCCGTGCGACGTGTAGTCCACGTCCTCGAACAGGACCCGATCGTCGACGATCACCCTTCCTTGACGTGCTCCGACAGGTAGTCCGTGGGCAGCTTCGACATCGAGAACGTACCGGTGCTCGAGCGCAGATTGCACTCCGCCGACAAGAAGGTCCAGGGCGGCGACAACAGCCTTCTTGTACCGCCACGGCGGCCGCTGCTCGATGCGTCGTCGAATTTCTGGCAGTGAAACTTTTGCGTTCGTAGTGGCCTGAACAAACTGGATCATCCCCTCACGAGCGCTCGGCGCCGCCGTCGCGAGGTCCAGTGCGGTGTCTGCGCGCGAGGTGATCGGGAATTCACCGTCGACGCGGATGTGCTGAATCGCTCTCGAACGATGTACGACGACGCCAGGATGAATCGGATCGTGTGCGGCAGCGGTCGGACGTGGTGAGTCGCGTCGATAGGTGGCATGTTGATCGACGGCGGATCGACCGAACGGAACAGTGATGTGCACGGGCTCGAGCTGCGCGGACGGCCGCGTCATACCCCACTCTCGGGCCGCTGTTTCATGGCTGAGTATCGCGGATCCACCACCGTAGGCCAATGCAGCATTGAGCATCATCGGCCAGGTCAGTGGACCGTTGGTCACTGAGACGACGCCGTATAACACGTGCAACCACTGGCCGGTTTCGACGCGATGTGCGGTGTCGAACTTGGAGTATCCGTGCTTGCGCAGTTGGTCCGCGCGGACGATACCGAGTTGGGCATCGAGGAGCCGGTGCCAGTCCTGATGTCGTGTCATGCAGGGATAGTGGCATCACGGTCGGACCGACACGCCCCGGAAAGCTCTACGCCTGTGGATAACTCGGGTTCCTGTGGACAAGGATGCGCTGACGCGCCCGTGTGTGCGTAGTAGGAGCCAAGACCTACTACGCACACACGGGCGGCGGAGCCGCATCATCGCCCTTCGAAGGTGGGCTTTCGCTTCTCGCTGAAGGCGCGCGGGCCTTCCTTGGCGTCCTGACTCTTGAAGACAGCAACGCCGAGTTCGGCGTCGATCTTGAACGCCTCTTCCTCGTGCATGCCTTCGGTGTCTCGGATGGTCTTCAGGATCGCTTGTACGGCGAGGGGTCCGTTGGCGCAGATCAGCTCCGCCAATTCCAGGGCCTTGGTCAACGCTTGCCCGTCGGGAACCACGTGTCCGATGAGACCGATTTCTTTGGCCTCGGCGGCGCGGATGTGCCGGCCGGTCAGCAAAATGTCGGCGGCGACGGTGTACGGGATCTGGCGCACGAGCCGTACGGCGGATCCGCCGAGCGGGAACAGTCCCCATTTTGCCTCGGAGACACCGAATTTTGCGCTTTCGCCCGCGACTCGGATGTCGGTCCCCTGCAGGATTTCGGTGCCGCCGGCGATGGCGGGGCCTTCGACGGCGGCGATCAACGGCTTGGTCAACCGCCGACCTTTGAGCAGCGCTTCGATCTTTGACAGGTCCCAGCCGCCGCCGCTGAAGTTGTCACCGGGGTGGGAAGAGGTCATGGCTTTCAGGTCCGCGCCCGCACAGAACGCACCTCCGGCGCCGGTGAGAATGGCGACCCGGATGTCGGAATCGGAATCGACGAGGTCCCAGGCGTCGCGCATGATCGCCATCATCTCGCCGCTGAGCGCATTGCGCGCCTCCGGGCGATTCATCGTGACGATGAGGACGTGCCCACGCTTTTCCACGAGTGCGTGTGCGGTCTCCGGCTCGCTCGACGACACTGCTGTTCTCCACTCTTTGTGACCTGAGTCTCCAATTGCCTATTGCGGGAAACGATAACACGTTCTACTTTTGACGCGTGGCCCTAAACATCGCAGACCTCGTAGAGCATGCAATCGATCTGGTTCCCGATCGGATCGCGCTGGTGTGTGGAGATCGTGAGATCACCTATGCACAGTTGGAAGATCGGACCAACAGACTCGCCCATTACCTGCAAGAACGCGGCGTAAAGCCGGGTGACAAGGTGGGTGTGTACAGCCGCAACAACATCGAGGCGATCGAAGCGATGATCGCGGTGTTCAAGATGCGCGCTGTGGTCGTGAACGTCAACTACCGGTACATAGAGAACGAGTTGCAGTACATCTTCGAGAATTCGGACATGGTTGCGCTGATTCACGAGGGTCGGTACTCCGACAAAGTTGCTGCTGTCCTGCCGACGTGCCCTCTGCTGAAGACGACCGTCGTTATCGACGGCGTCGACGGCGAAGTTTCTTACGAGGATGCGCTGGAGCAGGGGTCCTCGGAGCGCGACTTCGGTGAGCGCAGCGCCGACGACATTTACATGCTGTACACCGGTGGTACGACGGGAAGCCCCAAGGGTGTGATGTGGCGCCAGGAAGACATCTGGCGTGTTCTGGGCGGCGGCATCAACTTCATGACCGGCGAATATGTCGAGGATGAATGGGATCTCGCCAAGATGGGTGCCGCGAACCCCCCGATGACACGGATGCCGATCCCGCCGATGATCCACGGCGGCGCCCAGTGGGCCACGTTACAAAGTCTCTTCGGCGGCGGAAAGACGGTGCTGCACCCCGAGTTCGACGGGCACGAGACCTGGCAGTTGGTCGACAAGCACGGCATCAATCTGCTTTTCATCACCGGCGACGCGATGGCCCGCCCCATGCTCGACGCGCTCATCGAAGGTGGCCCTGACGGCAAACCGTACGATCTGTCGACGCTGTTCCTGATGGCCAGCAGCGCCGCCCTGTTCTCGAACAGCATCAAGGAAAAGTTCCTCGAATTGCTGCCCAATCGGATGCTCACCGATTCGATCGGATCCTCCGAAACCGGCTTCGGCGGGTTGAGCGTGGTCACCAAGGGCGAGGAGCACACCGGCGGACCGCGGGTGAAGATCGACGCTTCGACGGCCGTGCTCGGCGAGGACGGCCATCCGGTCGAGGCCGGATCGGGAGTGAAAGGTCTGCTGGCGCGTCGCGGCCACATCCCGCTCGGCTACTACAAGGACGAAGCCAAGTCAGCGGAGACGTTCAAAGAGATTCACGGCATTCGGTATTCGATCCCTGGGGACTACGCGCAGGTGGAGGCCGACGGAACGGTCACCATGCTCGGCCGCGGTTCGGTATCCATCAACACCGGCGGCGAGAAAGTGTTCCCTGAGGAGGTCGAGAGCGCCTTGAAGTCCCACCCCGAGGTGTTCGACGCCATCGTCGTCGGCATGCCCGACGATCGACTCGGCCACAAGGTCGCCGCCGTCGTCCAGCCCCGAGGTGACGTGCACCCGAGCCTGGCAGATCTGGATGCCTACGCCAGGAAAGAGATTGCCGGATACAAGGTTCCGCGGGCGGTGTGGTTCGTCGACGAGATCAAGCGTTCACCGGCAGGCAAGCCCGACTACCGATGGGCCGTTGCTCAGGCCGAATCTCGGCCGGCGGACGAGACCCACGGCTCGCATCTGACGAGCACGAAGTAGAGGACGCTGATGCACACCGAGCTCTCCGAGAAGTTCGGCGTCGAGTACCCGATTTTCGGGTTCACGCCGTCGGAGCATGTGGCCGCGGCGATTACTCGTGCAGGCGGCCTCGGAGTGCTCGGGTGCGTCAGGTTCAACGATCCGGACGAACTCGACGCCGTCCTGACCTGGATGGATGAGAACACCGACGGAAAGCCCTACGGCGTCGACATCGTCATGCCGGCGAAGATCCCGGAGGAGGGTGCGTCCGTCGATCTGGATCAGTTGATCCCGGGTGGGCATCGGGCATTCATCGAGCGCACGCTCGAGCAACTCGGGGTGCCGCCCCTCGGCGACGATGCGAAGCGCAACGAGGGTGTCCTCGGGTGGCTGCACTCGGTGGCACGTTCGCACGTCGATGTTGCGCTACGGCATCCGATCAAGCTGATTGCCAACGCGTTGGGGTCTCCGCCGAAGGATGTCATCGAGCAAGCTCATCGACACGGGGTGCCGGTTGCCGCGCTGGCAGGCACAGCCGAGCATGCGCGGCGGCACGCCCGGAACGGCGTCGACATCGTCATAGCTCAGGGGTATGAAGCTGGGGGTCATACCGGTGAGATTGCGTCGATGGTGCTGCTGCCCGAGATCGTCGACGCGGTCGGCAAGGATGCAAGTGTCCTGGCGGCGGGCGGCATAGGAAGTGGGCGTCAGGTAGCGGCAGCGCTCGCTCTCGGTGCGGATGGCGTCTGGATGGGTTCGATGTGGCTGGCTGCCGCAGAGTACCGACTGGGTGCACGCCAGGAGGGTGAGCCGTCGGCGATGCAGCAGGCCTTGCTGGCAGCGACGTCCAGTGACACCGTCCGCACTCGCATCTACTCGGGCAAACCTGCGAGGTTGCTCAAGACGAAGTGGACCGAGGCGTGGAACGACCCGGATGCCCCTGACCCGCTACCGATGCCGTTGCAGAACATTCTGGTCAGCGAGGCACATCAACGCATCAACGACTTCGAGAATCCCGACGTCGTCGCCATGCCCGTCGGTCAGATCGTGGGCCGAATGAACGAGATTCGAGCCGTCGAGGATATCGTCGCCGAGCTCGTCAGCGGCTTCGAGGATGCGATGAGCCGGCTCGACAAGATCCGGTGAAGAGCAGCCGACCACGAAGCCCTGACGCGGCCGATTGCCCCAGGGCGCTGGGGACGAAAGTTCTTACCGTCTAAGGTAAGCGTGAGAAACGCGCGTCAACCTGAATGGAGAAAACACCAGTGGCTTCCGAGATCGCAACGGGCGACCTTGTCCAGGCACACGGACATGCCGGACCGTGGAAGGTGCTGGAGATTCGCCAGGGTCTCGCACTGCTCGAACATCACGGCGGTCACCGCCTGTCGGTTCGCACGACCACGTTGGCCGTCGTGCGGAAAGCCTCGTCCACCGAGGCGGTCAAGGCCGTTGCGGCCGAGCCCCCGTCACCGACCCTGTTCGACTGACGGCACCAGTCGACTAGACAGGCCCCTGGGGCGCTCGGATTGCGCCATCGAGGCTCTCGCTCGAATCAGTGAACGGTCGAAACGGTGCGCCCGGCTTCGGTGACCACCACACAGGGTCTTCGGTGTTCCACTTCTGACGCTGTAGTTCCCTCGCCAATACCTTGTGGCTGGCCGTGCGGGGAAGTTCGGTGCAGATGCGCACCAGCTGCGGATAGGCTCGCGCGGAGAGATCTGGCTGAGCTTTCAGAAACGCCGCGAACTCGTCCATGATGGCTTCCGGCGCGATGATGGCCGCCATGACGCGATCGCCCGGACCCGTGGCGGGTACGCCGTAGACGCTCACCGCACGGATTGCCGGGTGGCGGAGGAGAACCCGCTCGATCGGAGCGGCGCCGAGGTTCTCGCCGCCTACGCGCATCCACCCCGAAGCTCGGCCGGCGAAGTACACGTATCCGGCGGCGTCGCGGTACCCCAAATCGCCGCTCCAATACTGGCCTTCGCGCATCCGGTCCGCATCGGCGTCGGGATTGGCGTAGTAGCCGCAGAATTTGCCGGGGCCTTCGACGTTGACGAGTTCACCGACGGCGTCGGTTTCGTTGGTGAGAGACCCCGTGTGATCGAACTGCGCTACGGCGCATTCCTTGCCGTCGGAATCCAATATCTTCACTGCAATCGGCAG
>JBBSSG010000145.1:0-9278 GCA_038242295.1 Mycobacteriales bacterium
TAACTCGACGAACCGAGGACATTCTGGTCGAGATCGTCGACAACGGCGTCGAGCCGGAAACCAAATCGGTTCAGGGGACAGGCAACGGACTGTTGGGGATGCGGGAACGTGTGGCAGTGCTGCAGGGTTCACTCGAGGTGGGACGTGCGAGCGACGGACAGTGGCGCGTGCGAGCTCAGTTGCCGCTCGAGTAGCGTTACCGTATACAGGTGCCGATCACCGTACTCATCGTCGACGACCAGGAATTGATGCGGATGGGGCTGGCGATGGTTCTCGATGCCCAAGAGGACATTCGCGTCGTTGGTGAGGCGGGCGACGGCAATACGGCGGTGCGGTCCACTTTGGACCTCGAGCCGGATGTGGTGTTGATGGATGTGCGAATGCCCGGACTGGATGGCGTGAGTGCTACCGCGCAAATCTCGGGGTCGGAATCGAATTCACGCGTGCTCGTCATGACGACATTCGACGTGGACGAATATGTGCTCGGCGCGCTGCGCGCAGGCGCGAGCGGATTTTTGCTCAAGGACACCCCTCCGGAAGATCTCGTATCGGCGATCCGCAGCGTTGCCGCCGGAGATGCCGTCGTATCGCCGAAGGTCACCAGACGATTGCTCGCTCGGTTCATCTCCGAGGATTCCGCACCGATGAGAGATCCAGGGCTACTCGACGCCCTCACCGATCGCGAGCGCGAAGTGCTGGGCCTGCTGGCAACGGGATTGTCCAACGCTGAGATCGCCTCGCGATTGGTGTTGTCCGAAGCCACGGTGAAGACCCATATCGGCCGGATACTGATGAAGTTGGGATTGCGAGACCGCGTGCAGGCAGTGGTGCTCGCCTACGAGACAGGACTCGTTCGTCCCGGCGCGTAAGAATCGTTATCGAATTTATCGTGGCTATCGGGAGCGTCTCGGCGTCGCCGTTCGTTGTCTATGCAGGTAACGAAAGGAGCAAAAATGTTTGCATTGTTTATCCTCTATGTCATCGTCGAGGTTGCAGCGCTGGTCGCCGTGGGCAGTGCCATCGGTGTGCTGTGGACCGTGCTGCTGCTCCTCGCAGGTTCTGCGGTCGGTCTGGTGCTCGTTCGCTCCCAGGGCAAACGCACCATGGAGGGGTTGCGCGCCGCCAGCAGAGGGGAGCGCGCGCCGGGTGGAGCAATCAGCGACGGTGTTCTTTTCGGGATTGGTTCGGTGGCGATGTTTGTACCGGGCTTGGTGACCACGGCATTCGGTTTGCTGCTGCTGATGCCGCCCACACGCTGGGTGTTGCGGCCGTTGGTGTTGCTGGCTGCCGCGAGATGGATGCCTTTTGTCACCGCAGCCACCGCAGCCACGGCACGGAGACGCTCGACCGTGATCGACGGCGAAGTCATCACGCAACCGACCGATAAGCCCGGGGCCGGACAGATCATCGAACTCGAAGGACAGGATTTCGAGAAGCGAAGCCGCTGAGGGCAGACTGGTGAACCGTGCGTACGCAATTACTTCTCGGTGGACGGATCTACAGTCCGACAGCCCCTGACGCAACAGCGATAGCGATCACGGACGGAATGGTCACCTGGACGGGCGAGGACCGCACCGGGCGCGCACTCCACCCCGGCGCTGAAGAGGTCGATCTAGCGGGTGCATTCGTTGCACCGGCTTTCGTCGATGCACACGTGCACACCACTGCGCTCGGCCTCGCCCTGGTCGGACTTGATCTGAGTGAGAGCAACTCGCGTACCGACTGCCTGGCTCGTATTCGCGCTTACGCCGAGACTTCGTCCGACTCGGTGGTGTGGGGACACGGATGGGACGACTCGCGCTGGCCCGACGGAGACGTGCTCAGCACTACCGACGTCGACGATGCAGCCCCGGGGCGAATGGTCTACCTCACCCGAATCGACTCACACTCGGCCGTCTGTTCGACGCCCTTGCGTGCTGCAGGCTTGCTGACCGAGACGACAGCAGGGTTTCATCCTGAGAAGCCGCTGACTTCGGATTCACACCACGCTGTCCGGTTGACTGCGCGCTCGTTGCTGAGCCCGGCTGATCGCTCCGGCGCGCAGAAAGCCGCCCTGGACTCGATGGCTGCGCAGGGTATTTGCGCTGTTCACGAATGCGGCGGTCCACTCGTGTCCGGACTGACAGATTTCCACGAATTACTGAGCTCTGACCACGGTGTCGAGGTGCGCGGCTACTGGGGTGAGGCAGTCGCGTCCCAGGAGGAAGCACATCAGTTGATGGCGGAGACAGGCGCGCATGCACTCGGCGGCGACGTGTTCGTCGACGGCTCCCTCGGGTCACATACGGCGTGGCTCACCCGCCCGTATTCCGATCACTGCGGAACCGGGCTGTCGTTGCTCGACGCCGACTCCATTGCGCAGCATCTGTCGGCGTGCACCGGGGCCGGCATCCAGGCCGGATTCCACGCCATCGGGGACGCTGCTGTCGGTGCCGTCGTAGAAGGACTGCGCCGAGTTGCATCGGAGATCGGGGTCCCGGCATTAGCAGCGCGCGGGCACCGTATCGAGCACCTGCACATGGTCTCGTCCGAGCAAGCGACCGCGCTTGCCGGGTGGGGAGTGATCGCCAGTATGCAACCGATGTTCGACACGTTGTGGGGCGGCGACAGTGCGCTGTACTCCTCCAGGCTGGGGATTGAGCGGGCCCGTGAGACGAACCCACTGGCCCGGCTCGCGTCGGCGGGGATGTCGCTGGCGTTCGGTTCGGATGCTCCCGCTACACAGATCGATCCGTGGGCACTTCTACGCGCAGCGGTCAACCACCGCACCCCAGGCAGTGCGATATCTCCGCGTGCGGCCTTTTCGGCTGCAACCCGCGGGGCCTGGCGGGCGGGAGGTGTACGAGACGGACTGGCGGGCACTCTCGTTCCAGGTGCTCCGGCCAGCTACGCGATCTGGGATGTCGAGGAGCTCGTCGTGCGCGCCCCGGCCGACGGCGTCGCTCGCTGGTCGACCGATCCTCGCGCCGGAGTTCCGGCATTGCCCAACCTCGATGCCGAGTCTGCGAGCCCGCGTTGCCTTCGCGTTGTTCATCGCGGACGGGTGCTTCATGAAGCGTGACCGGCGCGGTACTGCGCGAATCGCGATGTCGTCCGCGGCCGCGTTGCTGTCCGGGTTTTTGCTGTTTGCAAGCTTCCCACCACGGCATTACTGGTTTCTGGCTCCGGTGGGCATCGCGGTGCTGGCACTGGTGCTGCTGGGATTCGGCTCGCCAGGTTCAGAGGACTCAGAGGCCTCGGAGAACTCCAGACGCTCGGTGTCGAAGAAGGGCGGATTCGGCTACGGACTTCTTGCCGGTCTCGGGTTCTTCGTTCCATTGCTGCCGTGGATAGGCGTGTATGTAGGCCCGCTCCCATGGCTTGCTCTTGCGGTTGTCGAATCGCTGTTCATCGGCGTGTTCGGGGTGCTCGCAGTTGTACTGTCGAGGTCGCGTTGGTGGCCAGTGTCGATCGCTCTTGCGTGGAGCCTCGTCGAGTGGGCGCGGTCCTCGTTTCCATTCGGGGGTTTCCCCTGGGGGCGACTGGCTTTTGGTCAGCCCGATGGATGGTTGCTCCCGCTGGCGAGCGTAGGCGGCGCCCCGCTCCTGAGTTTCGGAGTTGCTCTGACGGGCACCGGGCTCGCAGCGTTGGTCCACACCGCGCGAACTCGCAAGTCCCGATTTCAGTGGACATCGGCTGCTGCCGCGGCGACCATCGCTTCGGTTTTCGCTGTCGCGTTGCTTCCGACGCTGGCAGATACCGATGCAGAACACGGCGAGCGCACTGTCACGGTAGCTGCCGTGCAGGGGAGCGTTCCTCGGCTCGGACTGGATTTCAATTCTCAACGACGGGCCGTGCTCGACAACCACGTTGCGGAGACTCTGCGGCTTTCGCGGGACATCTCGTCGGGGCGACAGTCGCAACCTGATCTGGTCGTGTGGCCCGAGAACGCTTCGGACATCGATCCTTTAAGGAATGCCGACGCTGCGGCCGAGATTACGGAAGCATCAGAGGCAGTAGGGGCTCCGATTCTCGTCGGTGCAGTACTCGTGAACGTCGATCGAACCACGACGAACTCGGTCATTGCGTGGGATGGCGCCGCGGGTCCTGGCGAACGTCACGACAAGAAGATCATTCAGCCGTTCGGTGAGTACTTGCCATACCGCAGCTTCTTTCGATTGTTCTCCGAGTACGCGGATCGTGCGGGATATTTTGTGCCGGGCAGTGGTGATGGTGTGATTCATTCCGGCGGAATCGCAGTCGGAATTGCAACCTGCTACGAGGTGGCCTTCGATCGCGCGTTGACTGAGTCGGTCCGTGCCGGGGCAGAATTCATCGCAATCCCCACCAACAATGCGACCTTCGGCGATACCGAGATGACCTACCAGCAACTTGCCATGTCGAGAATCCGCGCGGTCGAGCATGGACGATCCGTTGTCGTTGCCGCGACCAGCGGGATCAGCGCCACCGTGTCTCCCCGGGGAAACGTGCTGCAACAAACGGACCTTTTCGTTCCGGAGGTTCTTGTCCAGCAGATCGCGCTGCGTTCGAGCACCACGGTGGCGACTGACCTCGGGCAACTTCCCGAAGGCGTGCTCTGCGTGGGTGCGGCAGCGTTTATCGCGATGACGATATTTCGAAAGAAAACAACCCAAAGTTTCTTATAAAGAGCTAAAGAAACTCTCGAATTCGAAAAGTGATGCTTTGAATGGCACGCGGTTGGTCAACCGAGGCTAGAGCCGAACGATCGGCGAGCGCAACATTCAATTCGTTGCTGAATGTAACGGTCGGTGAAGTAGTGTCGATTCTCCAATAGTGATCTGACACAAAATTAGTCAGCTTCTATTGTAGATTCGAGGATCGCGAAGTGTCTTAGGTCATATCGTCGTCCTCGCGCGATTGATTGTGCGTACGTACGGGAGGGGTATCGATGGTGATTACAGTGGCCGAGCAACGTGCGACGTCTGGTTGGAGTAGACAACCGACGAGCTCGAAAAGATTCGCTGAATCATTCATGAAGTCCTTTCGGTGCCGTGCTGTCCAACCAATCCGCTCTGAGGCGTGCAACGAAGCAATGTAGAGGGTCCGACACTGCCATCGACCGCATCGAGGGCACATCGCCATGTCGGAACGCACCGCGGAGCGGTGCACTGCTTACACCGTCGAACGTTCGAGATTGGACTGAAACATTGATCGATTCTGCTCGCACACTTCACGCGCGAATGGTGTCGTATGCAGTGACCAATGCCGCCACGTCGTCGATTCAGAAAGGCAAATAAGTGCGGGCCGCGGTATCAGGCGAGGCCCATGGCTCCCTTCCGCGAGGTGGCGGTCCATCCGACGGTTTCCCACTGTCCTCGGCGCAACGAGGCATGTGGTTCGCACAGCAGCTTGCCCCCGAAGTTCCGGTGTGTATCGCACAGTATGTCGATCTGCGTGGTGACCTGGACGTCGAATTGCTTCGAAGGTCCTCGCGAACAGCGGGCCATGAATTTCAGTCGGCGTTCCTGCGTCTATCGGAAGAAGACGGCGAACCCATCCAAATCGTCGACCACGACATCGACGACACCGTGGAATACCTCGATCTGCGCAGTGAAGCGGATCCGATGGAGGCCGCACGTTCGTGGATCGACAAAAACTACACCACACCAGTTGATCTGAGTCGCGATCGTTTGGTCACTGTGTGGATACTTCAAGTCGACGACGATCGGCACCTCTGGTACAGCAAGATCCACCACGTCGCGCTCGACGGGTACGGCGCGATGACCCTGGTCAACCGCACCGCCGAGATCTATACAGCGGAACTCGAGGGGCGAGAAGCTGCCCCGGCCAAAGCCGCGGATCTACGGACCCTGTACGACCTCGACCAAAAGTATCGCTCGTCCGACCGGTTCACGACAGACCGCGACTATTGGGTCGAGCGTGTCGGCAGTGTTCGCGACGGCGCATCGCTGTCCACCCGACCGGGCGCGACCGTCGCAGCAAGCAGGCTGGAGAGTGCCCCGCTTTCAGAGCAGGTCGTACAGAACCTCGACAACTCCGACGCATCCAAGGGCGCTACGGCTGCCGCCGCGGTGATCGCTGCATTCGCGTGTTATCTCTCGCGCATGACAGGGCGTGAGGATGTCCTCGTCAATATCCCAGTATCCGCGCGAACGACGGCCGTCCTGCGACGCTCGGGTGGAATGCTCGTCAACGTCGCGCCGTTGCCGATTCGGGTGTCCGAACACTCGACCGTCGGTGAACTGGTCCAGCAGGTGCAGCTCGAACTGATGGGCGCCCTGCGCCATCAACGCTTCAGCATCGAAGACATTCGACGAGAGCTCGATGCCACCGGTCGCGATGCCGGGCTGGTCGGCCCGATGGTCAATGTCATGTTGTTTCATCAGGAGATTCGACTCGGCGCAATCGTCGGTGATTTCAACATCGTCACCTCGGGTCCCGTCGATGACCTTCTCGTCAATATCTATCAGAGCGGTTCGCCGGCAAGAACATTTGTGGACTTTCGGGGCAACCCGAATCGCTACGACGATGAAGAACTTGCTGGTCATCACCGCGGTTTCGTCGACGTCATCTCTGCGTTCGTCTCCGCGAACCGTGATGACATCGTCGAGGACGTCGATCCGACGAGTTCGGCAATCGGGCGCAGGCGACGGTCTGAGCAGGAGCAGTTGGCCTACTGGGCAGCAACTCTCGCCGATGCACCGAACCCAGTAGGACTGCCTGGTTCGCGCGCACGAAGCCAGGGGAGTGCGCCGAACGAGCACGAACTGATCTCCACTCTCGATGCCGCCGTACACCAACGAATTCTGGCATCCGCCGCACAGCAGAACTCGAGTGTTTTCGTCGCCGTACACGCCGCATTGGCTGTCCTTCTGGCGCGCATGTCGGGCGAGTCCGACATCGCCATCGGAGTGCGCACCCCGTTCAGCTGCGGAAACACCGTTGTACTGCGCAGCGACGTGAACACCGCGGAGTCCTTCACTGCGCTCGCGGCGAAGCTGCGAGACATCGACGTCGAGTCCATGGCGCATGCCGGTGTCTCACTCGATGACGTGGTCCGAGAACTGGGCTTGGAAACCGACACTGCTCTCGTCAGCGTCGTGATGAACTTCGGATGCGAAGACATTCCGAACCCACTCGACGGTGTCTCGAACCAACTCGACAGCGTCGACGTCGCTGTCTGTGTCTCGGAGTCGTTCGATGCCCTTGGCGTTCCAGCCGGGCTCACGATCCGATTCGTCTATGACACACATGTCTTCGATGAGCGCGTCATCGGCGAACATGCCGATCGATTGAACAAGATCCTCGATGTCGGCGGCACAGATCCATCGACCGTGGTCGGTGATATCGATGTGTTGTCGGCGTCTGAGCGTGAGTTGTTGGTGCCAGTCCGCGGTGGTGTGCCGGTGGGTGGCCGGGTGCTCTCTGAGGTGTTTGCCTCTGCGGTGGATGTTGCGGGAGCAAGTGCGACGGCGTTGGTATGCGGCGGGCTGTCGGTGTCATACGGGGAATTGGATGTGTGGTCTTCGCGTGTGGCGAAGGTGTTGGTCGGCCGCGGGGTCGGTGTGGGCGACTTTGTTGCGGTCGGGTTGAGGCGTTCGGTGGAGTCTGTGGTGGCGGTGTGGGCGGTGGCGAAGTCGGGTGCGGCGTTTGTGCCGGTCGATCCTTCGTACCCGGTGGACCGTATCGGTCACATGTTGTCGGATTCCGGCGTGGTGGTTGGTTTGTCGGTAGCTGAGCATCGTGACGAGTTGAGTGGGGCTGTCGAGAATGTGGCGTGGATCGATGTGGGCGAGTTCGATGGTGCTGGGATCTTCGAGGGTGTTGTGGGTGGGGGAGCGGCGTCGTTGGATGATGCGGCGTATTTGATCTATACGTCGGGCTCGACGGGTGTGCCGAAGGGTGTCGTTGTTACGCATCGCGGCCTGGGGGATATGGCTGAGCTGGAGAGAGTTCGGTTCGGTGTGTCGACTTCGTCTCGGACGTTGGCGTTTGCATCGCCGAGTTTCGATGCGTCGGTGCTCGAGTTGGTAATGGCGTTCTGTGGCGGTGCGACGATGGTAATTGCGCCGACCGATGTGTTCGGCGGCGTGGAGTTGGCGCGGTTGCTGAGTGATGGAGGTGTCACACACGCGTTCGTCACGCCGGCGGCGCTCGCGTCGGTGGATCCGGTTGGACTGGATTCTTTGAGTGCGGTGGTTACTGGTGGTGAGGCGTGTGGTCCGGAGTTGGTGGAGCGGTGGGCTCCAGGTCGGTTGATGTTCAATGCCTATGGGCCGACCGAGGCGACGGTGTTTTCGTCGGTGAGTGCGGCTTTGGTGGTGGGTGATTCGGTAGATATTGGTTCGCCGATTTCTGGTTCGGTACAGGTGGTGTTGGATTCTCGCCTGCAGCCGGTGCCGGTTGGTGTCGTCGGTGAGCTGTATCTGGCAGGGGCTGGTCTCGCTCGTGGGTATCACGACCGGTTGGGTTTGACGGCGGAGCGCTTTGTGGCGGCTCCGTTCGGCGGGGGCGTGCGAATGTATCGCACCGGTGATGTGGTGCGCTGGAATGGTTCTGGGGCTTTGGAGTACGTGGGTCGTAGCGATTTTCAGGTGAAGGTTCGTGGGTTCCGCATCGAGCTCGGTGAGGTCGACGCTGTGGTCGCGTCGGTGTCGGGTGTGGATTTTGTGACGACTGTGGGTGTAGATGGGGTCGGCGGAAATACGGTTTTGGTGTCGTATGTGTTGCCTGTGGCTGGGGTTGTACTGGACACCGTTGCAGTGCGTGAGCGGGTGGCGTCGGTGTTGCCGTCTCATATGGTTCCGTCGGTGTTCGTTGTGTTGGAGTCGATTCCGTTGACGCCTGCGGGCAAACTGGATCGCCGCGCTCTACCAACCCCACAGCTCGACCGAAAGTCTGAGTATCGTGCGCCCCGAACGGACTACGAGCGGCGAATCAGCGCTGTATTCACCGAACTTCTTGGCGGCGACCAGATCGGTGTAGACGACAGCTTCTTCGATCTCGGTGGAAACTCGCTCGTCGCTACACGGGTCGTGTCACGCGTCAATGTCGAACTCGGGACCGAGCTTCGAGTCCTCGACCTCTTCGAGGCGCCGACTATCGGAGCACTCGCGACCCGCGCTGAGAGTTCTGCTCGGACGCGGTCTCGTCCGGCGTTGGCCCGGGTGGATCGTGTCGGGCGGATCCCGTTGTCGCAGGCGCAGCAGCGTATGTGGTTTATCAATCAGTTCGATACCTCGTCGGCTGCGTACAACATTCCGCTGGCGGTGCGGTTGTCTGGTGCATTGGACGTA
>JBBSSG010000146.1:0-9231 GCA_038242295.1 Mycobacteriales bacterium
ATCAGGCCCGGGCACACGCCGGTCAGCATGCCCGCGCCGATGAACCCTGCGTGCATCGGTTCGTGCCCTGAGCCGCCGCCGGACAGGACAGCGACCTGACCTTCGGGGAGCGACTGACGCCGTGTCAGAAATCCTGGATCCGCATGCCAGGCGATGTCCTCGGTGGAAGCGACAAGGCCGCGGAGTGCATCGGAAACGAACGTTGACGCTGAGTTGACGAACATGCTTCACCCTATCCAGGCAGCGACGGCGGCGGCAGGCGATAGCTGACGGGAGTTGCCGAGAAATCGATCGGATTGCGCACGTGCCGACTCACCGCACCGGGTACCTCCACCCGCGGATTCAATTCGAGAGTCGAAGCGAAGGCGAATGCTTCTTTGATCGTGTTGACGGGACCGGCGGGGACGTGGCGGTCGGTCAGCGCTCGATACCAATCGCCGGCGGGACGGGTGGCAAAGCGTGCGGCAAGCTGATCGACGAGTTCGTCGCGATTCTCTACTCGAGCCGAGTTGCCCACGAACCGAGCATCGGTCGCTAGTTCAGATAGGCCGAGTACATCCACGAGTGCCGCGAACTGCTTGTCGTTGCCGACCGCCAGCGCGAGCGGACGATCAGCTGTCTCGAACACCTCGTACGGCACGACGGAGGGATGTTTGTTGCCCATTGCGGTCGGTACGGTTCCGGATCCCAGGTACGCGGCGGATTGATTGCTCAACGCGGACAACACGCAGGACATCAAACTGGTGTGCACGTGTTGGCCGTTGCCGGACGCCGAGCGATGGTGCAGCGCAGCGAGAATGCCTGCCAACGCGTGCAGACCGGTGACGATATCGACCATGGCGACGCCGACTTTGGTCGGCGTCTGTGCATCCGGACCGGTGACGCTCATCAAGCCGCCGACGGCTTGGACCAGCAGATCGTAACCGGGCAGCGCCGCTCCTCCCCCTGTTCCGAAGCCGGTGATAGAGCAGTAGATCAAACCAGGCTGCTCGGCGGAGAGCTTCTGGTATCCGAGCCCTAGTTCATCCATGGTCCCGGCGCGGAAGTTCTCGATCAGGATGTCGGCGCGCGCGATGATCTCGCGCGCCTCGCCGATTCCCTTTGCGGATTTGAGGTCCAGTGCGCGTGAGGTTTTGTTGCGGTTGATCGAGGCAAAATAGGTGGAGGCTCCGCTGGAGTCGTACGGCGGCCCCCACGAACGGGTGTCGTCGCCTGCCCCGGGGCGTTCGATCTTGATCACCTCGGCGCCCATGTCGGCCAGCATCATCGTGGCATACGGTCCGGCAAGGACGCGCGAAAAGTCGGCGACGACGAGGCCTGCCAGCGGACCGGAATTCTTCGGTTCAACCACAACCACACACTAGCGTCGCTGATCAGCGCACCCAGCGGACGTCAGCGTGCCGCTGGGATTCAATGACTCAAACGGGCCGCGCCGACTTGTGTTGCTTCAGCAGTTCGCGGTAGACGGCCGAGTTCAGTTCACAGTGCGAGACCTCGTCGTCGGTGAGTTCGCGTCGCACCTTCGCGGGCACCCCGGCAACGAGCGACCGCGGCGGGACCCGCATGCCTTCGAGGACGAGCGCGCCGGCAGCGACCAGGCTTGCCTCGCCGATCACCGCGCCGTTCATCACGATGGCGCCCATTCCGACCAAGGAGCCGTCGCCGACGGTGCAGCCGTGCAGCACCGCGTTGTGTCCGACGCTGACGTTGTTTCCGACCGTCAACGGGAAGTTCGGGTCAACGTGAGCAGCGACGCCGTCCTGCAGGTTGGTGCCCTCACCGATCTTGATGTCAGCGAACTCAGCTCGCACGACAGCTCCGTACCAAATTCCCGACGACGCACCGATCTCGACTCGTCCGACCACTGTTGCTGTCGGCGCAACCCAAGCTTCCGGATGTACCGTCGGGCTCCCTGCGTCCAAAGCCCAGAGCGGTCCCACGGTCATTCGATCTTCAGACACAGTCTGTTCCCTTCACCGAAGTAAGTGCTTCAAACCACTGTGCACGACGGGTCGGCGGCGCCCAAGCCACTTCGTCGAATCCGCCCCGGATCGGAGCCTATGTTGCTCGCGGCCCGTCGTGCGGCTCTTCGATCTTTCGCGCTCGCAGACGTTCTACGAGTCCCAGGGTGAACCGGTCGATTTCCTCGACGACGAAGTCGCCCTTGCTGTCGACGACAGCCGAGGGACGTCGGAGGAAATGCTCACCCCCGACGGGAATGCTGATCAATTCGATAGCTCTTTGCATCCACCGAACGGGCCGAACGGACGACGAGACATGGTCGGCGAGCAGCAGTGTGCCCCCGGGCCGCAGAACTCGGGTCATTTCGGCGAGGGCCACCTCCGAATCGGGAATCGCGCACAAAGAGAATGTGCAGACGACTGTGTCGAACGATGCATCAGCGAAGTCGAGATCATGCGCGTCACCGAGCAACAATTGGACGTCAGGCATGGTGGTCGCGGCTTTCGTCCGTGCGCGAGCAAGCATGTCCGGGCTGAGCTCGATACCGGTCAGCGTTGTGCCCGCTGGGTAGTGGTCGAGATTGAGGCCGGTCCCGATAGCGATCTCCAATACTCGACCTGTAGCGCGCGTACATATCCACGATCTGGTGTCTCGAAAAAGCACCCGATCCATAAAGGTCATGTGTTTGTCATACGAGGCCGATTGCTTGTTCCAGTAGCGTTGCCACTTGTCGAGACTTTGTGTCGAGTCAGCTGCCATGGCTGCAGCCTACTTCTGTAGGCGGGAGGGTGTGCCGTCTCCGAGTCAGCTCAGAGCAATCAGGTTCAGTGGGTCCGAGAGCAGTGACGCGATATCGGCCAGGAAGTGAGACCCCTGCTCACCGTCGACGAGTCGATGGTCGAACGAGAGGCTCAAAGTCGTCATCGAGCGCAGCGCGATCTCGCCCTCGAACTCCCAGGGTTGACGGCGAATCGCTCCGAAACACAGAATTGCTGCTTCGCCTGGGTTGAGGATCGGCGTCCCCGAATCCACCCCGAAGACACCGACATTTGTGATGGTGATGGTGCCGTCGGCGAGTTCGCCCGGCGCTGTCTTGCCGTCCTTTGCGGTCGCGGTCAGCTCGGTCAGTGCCTGTGCAAGATCTTTCAGTCCGAGCGCGTGCGCGTCCTTGATGTTGGGAACCATCAGGCCCCTCGGCGTCGCCGCTGCGATCCCGAGGTTGACGTAGCCCTTGGTGACAATTTCCTGCTGCTCCTCGTCCCATTCCGAATTAAGGCTCGGATTCGAACGCAACGCAACAAGCAACGCCTTCGCCACGAGTGCCAACGGAGTCAACCTGACCTCGCGGAAGTGCAGGGTGTCCCTGAGCTTGTCCAGCAGTTCCATCGAAGGCGTCACATCGACAGTGATGAACTCGGTGACGTGCGGAGCAGTGAACGCGCTCGCCACGACGGCTGCGGCGGTGTGCTTGCGGACTCCAGAGATCGGTGTGCGCGTCTCATCCTGAATCGACTGCACCGCTGGTGCTGCGGTCTTCGGCTCCCGGCGATCCGACAGGTACGACGCGATGTCGTCGTGCGTCACTTCCCCGCGTACCCCGGTGGCCGGCACATCCGCAAGGTCGATCCCTTCTCGGCGAGCGACGTACCGCACCGGAGGGGATGCAAGGGGCTTATCGGTCGCCGGCTTGTCATGTTCGTTCGGCGGCTGCTTCCGACCAGCCCGACGGCTAGGCCCCTCACCAGCGACGCCGTAACCCACGAGCACCGGCACTCGTTCCTCGGGCGGAGCCGACTCCTCGATAACGATGTCGGACGCGCCGGCAGTGTCGGACGCGTCAGCAGTGGCGGACGCGTCAGCAGTGGCGGAACCCAACGCGGCAATCGAACTGTCAGCGGGGTCGGAACCCTCGGCCGGTTCGGAACTCTCGGCCGGTTCGGAACTCTCGACAGAGATTGACCCGTCATCGGCGTCGATACTGTCGGTGGTGTCGGACTCCGGGGCAACCTCGGCCCCGTCGGCGATGTCGATGATCGCAGTACCGACCTCGACGGTCGTCCCTTCTGCCGCGAGTAACGCGGTGACTGTCCCGGCATACGGCGACGGCAATTCGATCAACGCCTTGACGGTTTCGACTTCGGCGATCACCTGGTTCAGCTCGATGGTGTCGCCGACCTCGACGAGCCAGGTGATCAGCTCCGCCTCGGTCAGCCCTTCTCCGAGGCCGGGGAGGAGGAAACTCTTCGTCATGGGTCAGGCCCCTATCCGGCGGCGAGCGTTCGGTCGACCGCGTCGAGGATTCGGTCCGCATCGGGGAGGAAGTACTGCTCGAGTTTGGCGGGCGGATACGGAGTGGTGAAGCCGCCGACCCGCTGGACCGGGGCTTCGAGACTGTAAAAGCACTGATCCTGCACGCGTGCAGCGATTTCGGCACCGATGCCCATAAACGTGGAGGCTTCGTGCGTGATAACGAGACGGCCGGTCTTGCGTACCGAGGCGGCGATGGTGTCCATGTCGAGCGGCGACAGCGAGCGCAGATCGATCACCTCGAGTGAATGTCCCTCCCCCGCTGCGATGTCCGCAGCCTGCAACGCGGTCGTCACCAGGGGGCCGTAAGCGAGAATCGTTGCGTCCATCCCTTCGCGCACAACACGAGCCTTGTGCAGCGGATAGGCGTCCTCGATGGAGGCGGCGACATCGACCTCGCCCTTCTGCCAGTAACGCCGCTTCGGCTCGAAGAACAGCACCGGATCGTCGGATGCAATTGCTTGACGCAGCATGACGTTCGCGTCGGCCGCGTTGCTGCAACTGACGACGCGTAGCCCTGCCGTCTGTGCGAAATATCCTTCGGGAGATTCCGAATGGTGCTCGACGGCACCGATTCCGCCGCCGTAGGGCACACGGATGGTGATCGGCATCCTGACATTGCCTCCGGTGCGGTAGTGCAGCTTGGCTACCTGCGAGACAATCTGATCGAATGCCGGATAGATGAATCCGTCGAACTGAATCTCACACACCGGCCGATAGCCGCGCATGGCGAGACCGACTGCGGTGCCGATGATTCCGGATTCGGCGAGCGGAGTATCGATGACACGATTAGGCCCGAAGTCCTTCTGGAGGCCGTCAGTTATCCGGAAGACTCCACCGAGTTTGCCGATGTCCTCACCGAGCAGGACGACCTTCGCGTCGTCTTCCATCGCACGCCGAAGGCCGGCGTTGAGTGCCTTGCCGAGCGGAAGCGTCGTTTCCGAGGGACGTGCCGTCGGCGCAGCAAGAGTGGCAGTCATGACGCGGCTCCTTCGAATCCAGCGCGATACGCGGCAAACGCTTCACGTTCTTCGTCGATCAGCGGGTGCGGATCGACGTAGACGTTCTCGAACAGCGACATCGGCTTCGGCTCGACGGTGCCGAGGACGCCGCGCCGCAACTCTGCTGCGGTGGCGTCGGCAAGATCCTCCACGCGTGCGCGAAAGCCGTCGTCCATGGCATCTTCGCGCTCCAGCAGATACTCGATGCGGTCGATCGGGTCCTTGAGCTTCCACTCGTGATCTAGTGCTGCGGATCGATACCGCGTCGGATCATCCGAGGTGGTGTGCGGTCCCATCCGGTAGGTGAATGCTTCGATGAGCGTCGGGCCACTGCCTTCACGTGCTCTCGCCAATGCTGTTCTGGTAGCGGCCAGTACAGCCAACACGTCGTTGCCGTCTACTCGGAGCGCGGGTACCCCGAAGCCTCGGCCGCGCTCGGCGATCGTGGTGTGCGTTTGCACGGTCACGGGCGAGGAGATCGCGAACTGGTTGTTCTGGCAGAAGAATACGACCGGAGCGCTGAAACTTGCGGCGAACCCAAAGGCCTCGGAGATGTCACCCTGGCTCGTTGCTCCGTCGCCGAAGTAGGTGATGACCGCACCTTCGCTACCATCGAATTTCATGCCGAGGCCGTAGCCGGTGGCGTGCAATGCCTGCGCCCCGACGATGATCGCCGGGGTCGTTATGTTGTGTTCGTAGGGGTTCCAGCCGGATTGCGTTGAACCGCGCCAGAATCGGAGCATCGCGGTGGGGTCGACGCCCCGGCAGTACGCGACGCCGTGCTCGCGGTAACTCGCGAAAACGAAGTCCTCCTCTTCGAGCGCCCGAGCCGAACCGACCTGAGCTGCCTCCTGGCCCAGTAGCGGTGCCCAGAGTCCAAGTTCGCCCTGACGCTGGAGCGCTGTTGCTTCGGCGTCGATCCGCCGCACGATGACGAGATCTTGGTATAGACCGCGCAACTTCTCGGTGGTGATGTCGGCGACGACGTCGCTGTAATCCGAAGATTCTGTGCGCCGGCCATCCGGGGCGACGATCTGTATGAGTTTCTCGTCGGTGTTCTTGGCAATCGCGGTATCCATGTCGACCTCCCTACGGTCTTCACTGTTACCTGGAACACAACCAAGAATCATCAGATAGCGCAATAGATGGCTTGTGAATTGCGCAGAATGCACGTTTCCCGGTCGCGAAAGTGTGCTTGGTTGGGCTCAATGACCAAACGTGCTTGTCGGTCAGTCGATACCGAGCAGGGCGTCAGCTGCGTCGACGTCGATCCGCGACGGCCGAAAGTCCGAATGGGGCCAGCTTGCTCCCCCGCTTACCCATGCCGTCCGGCACCCCACGTCGAATGCGCCGCGAATGTCGGACTCGATATTGTCGCCGATCATCCACGCGCCCTCGAGCTGTCCGTCGACCCGAGCAGCAGCGAGTCGAAACATCTGGGCATTCGGCTTCTTGACGCCTTCGCTTTCCGACACGACCCACCCATCCACCAGTGCGTCCAAGCCGGTATGGAAAATCTTCCGTTCCTGTTGCACGGTAGGACCATTGGTGACGATCACGATACTGAATCCGCTGCTTCGCAGACGTTTCAGAGCCGTCGCCACAGCCGCATCGAGAGCAACGTCCTCGCACCCACCGTCGGCGAGAAAATTCTCGCAGTCGACCCGCCGTAGCGACGGATACCGGTCGAGCATCGCGCCCGCGACATCTGCGCGCGGAGCGTAACCGCTCTTGTCCAGCTCCATGATCCACGGGACTGCATCGGGGCCGATGCCAGTCTCCTCGGCGAACCGACCGACTGCGCACCGAAACGCGGAGTCTCGGTCCACTAGCGTCCCGTCGAGGTCGATCATGGCCAGAAGCTCACGCATGCTCGCATTCTAAGCAATGCGCAGTTTGTGAATCATCAGTTCGCGACACCGGGGACCAAAAGTGTGGAGGCGCTCGTCTCGGTCCTCGCGCTCACAGCCCCAGGCCGGCGGCGAGCGTAGGCCAGCTCTTCGGCAATTGGTCGACCCAGTACGGCCATGAGTGCGTACCGACGTCTTCGTAATTGAACGTCGCAGGGATGGCCAGCTGACGCAGGCGTGCGTCGAGATCGGTTGTGCAGCGGTGTGCAACCATCTCCATGGTGCCGCCCACGAGAACGATGTCCCAATCCTTGGACGTCTCGAACCGTTCGTAGGGACCGGGCAATCCGGAAGCCACCGAGACGTAGACGGAAGTGCCGCGCAACGCTTCTGCGTTGGCCACTACGTCGTGGGCTGCCCAATCAGGATCGAGGGGTCCACCGAACATGTTGTTCGGATCGGCGCCGATGGCCGAAAGAATCAGGCGCATGCGGGCTTGACCGAACGGTTCTGCCGACGCAAAGCACCCGCTGTAGGCAGCCACCGAGGAATAGCGGTCGGGGTTGCGCGCGGCAAGCATCATCGCTGACTGCGCACCCATCGACAGTCCAGCGACCCCGTCGCGTCCGTTGCCGTCGAATTTCGCGTCGATCAGCGGCGGCAGCTCTTTCGTGAGAAATGTTTCCCACGAATACCGCCCCAGGACGGGATCATCGCGCTGCCAATCTGCATAAAAGCTAGCGGGGCCAGTCAGCGGCAGCACTACGTTGACATTCTTGTCCCGGAAGAATTCGGCTGCACCGCCCTTCTGGAGCCACACACTGTTTTGGGGATCTTCATCGCCGCCGGAAAGCATGTACAACGACGGCCGCGGGCCAGTCTTGTTTGCAGGCGTCAGAACCTGAACCACGATATTCCGGTCCATGCTCGGCGAGTAGACCGATAGCCTGGTCAACGTCTCGCTCGTGACCTCGACGCCGTCGATTCGAGCCGCCGAAGACTGCGCAGACCCCACCGCGGGGATCCCGCCGATACCAAAAAGAAGCACAGCGCAGAACACGACGAATCTGCGTGCGAAATTCATGAAACCCCCGACTGCAATGCGGCCCCGTCGACCGCGCTTACGCGGGAGTTTCGCATACGCACGCGTCTGGTTCTCGCACATCTTCGAGAACAACGTGAATTGAAACCGGTTGCACGCGTGCCCGCCGCCTCAATTCGATGCGATCACTTCACGGGTGCTTACCTTCGATCGCACGCAAGCCAGCAGCCATGAACTCACCGGTCGCCTCCGCGGCGGCAGCTGCTCCCGATCCCGTATCGGACCCGGCGAGCGCACGGTATGTGACGCCCTCGCCGATGACACCGAGCTTGAAGTTCGCCAGAGCTAGGTAGAAGTTCCAGTCCGAGAGATCTGTACCGGCTTCGCGGCTGTAGAGCTCGGCCAGTTCCGGTCCCGACGGGTATCGAGGACTCGTCCACGCTGCGCTGACACCGAGAACCTCGTCGAAGATGGGCTGACGATAGACACACATCAGTGCGACATCGGTGAGCGGATCGCCGAGCGTCGACATCTCCCAGTCCACGACAGCTGCAATGGAACTCGGATCATCCGACTTCAGAATGACATTGTCGACGCGATAGTCACCGTGCACGATCCCGCTGGCCGAGGAAGCCGGAACCGCTGCGCTGAGCTTGTCGCGGAGCCTCTCGACATCCGGCAGTTCCCTGGTTTTGACCTGCTCCCACTGACGGGCCCACGTCTTCACCTGGCGTCCGACGAACCCGTCGGGTCTGCCGAACGAGCCCAGCCCGACGGCCTCGTAGCCGACACCGTGCAGCAGCGTCAAGACTCGTATCAATTCCCGGGTGTTGGCTGCGATGTCCTCGTCCGACAGATCTTCCAGGTCTTCTCTGGTGCGAATCACTCGACCTGGGTCGAACTCGACAACCGTCGTGGGAGCGCCCAGAGCCGAACCTTCTGCGTCGAAGGCGACCGTTCGTGCCACAGGGACATCGGTGGACTGCAACGCGCTCGTCACTGCCCATTCACGCGCCATGTCGTGCGCTGACGGCGTCAGTCCGCTGGTCGGCGGGCGACGCACCACCCA
>JBBSSG010000147.1:0-9152 GCA_038242295.1 Mycobacteriales bacterium
CTGATCAAGGTCGGCGGCTGGTCCGGACTCAAGGACAAGGTCGTGCCCACCGTCACCGACGGATCCGTGACGGCATCGACGAGCGAACAACTCTCGTCGTGGCCTGGTCAAGCGCTCAGTGGGTTCGATTCGCCTGTCCTGTCCATCATCGGCATCGTCTTCGGTCTCGGTTTCGTGCTGTCGTTCGGTTACTGGACCACCAACTTCGTCGAGGTTCAGCGCGCCATGGCATCGAGTTCGATGTCGGCCGCCAGGCGCGCTCCGATAATTGGTGCGATCCCGAAGATGTTTGTGCCCTTCGTGGTCGTGGTGCCCGGCATGATCGCCGCTTCCGCAATCGGTGACATGATCAATCTCAAGCAGAACGGCACCGGCAACATCACCTACAACGACGCCATGCTCCTGATGATGCGCGATATCCTGCCCAACGGGTTGCTGGGCGTCGCAATCGCAGGCTTGATGGCCGCGTTCATGGCCGGCATGGCAGCCAATATCTCGGCCTTCAATACAGTCTTCAGCTACGACCTGTGGCAGCAGTACATTGTCAAGGACCGCGAGGACAGTTACTACATCTCTGTCGGACGCGTCGCGACAGTCCTCGCCACGCTCCTCGCCATCTTCACCGCGTTGATCGCATCGGGATACTCCAACCTGATGGACTACCTGCAGACTCTGTTCGGCTTCTTCAACGCTCCCCTGTTCGCGACGTTCATCCTCGGTATGTTCTGGAAGAAGATGACCCCGGCGGCAGGCTGGATCGGGCTCGTTTCCGGCACCGCCGCTGCGGTGTTCGTGTTCTTGTTGTCCCAGTTCGGCGTGATCGACCTGCCAGGTCAGGGAATGCCGTTCGTGGCAGCATCAGCCGCGTTCATCGTCGACATCGTGGTCAGCATCGGGGTCAGCATGGTTACGCAGCCGAAACCAGTGAAGGAATTGGTCGGGTTCGTATATTCGGAGACACCTCGCGAAATGTTTACTGACCCTGAAGACGCCACCAATCCCTGGTATCGACGCCCAGTTCCATTGGCGGGCTTTGCGCTCGGTCTCGTAATCGTCCTCAACGTCATCTTCCACTGAGCCCAAAAAGGAATCTCATGAGCACTCCAGAGAACAAGCCCAGCGCCCTGGCGCGGTTGTTCGACATCCGGTCGGTCATCGGTGCCCTGCTGGGAATCTACGGAATTCTGCTGACCCTCGCTGGGATATTTCCGTCCGTCTTCGGCAACAAAACCCACTCATCGCCGTCGAACAATGTCGTCGACATGAGTGTCGGAACGAGCGCCAACCTGTGGGTCGGGCTTGTCATGCTGGCAATAGCGTTGATTTTCGGTGGGTGGGCACTGGCCCGTCCGGCGGTCATCGGCGAAAGCCGGCCGGCCGAATAGTCGACTCACAGTGCAGCGCATGCCGCGCTGACAGGACTGCGGGTCGAACCGAACGACGACCGTCGCTGACCGGTTCGAACGATCGAACAGCACACCCCGCGGAATGAGAGTTTAAAAGTCCGGCGAAGGGTCAATCCACTCCCTGAGCGGGGCAGCCCCTCGCTGAAATGAGTTCGTCCCGACCGAAAGGCATTCGATGAGCATCAACGACGACGACATCACCACAAGCGGAGCCGGCGGCGAGGGGCCTGCTGACGGCGGTTCGAACCCGAACGCTCATGACGGCGGCGCCGACGGCACCGCAAGTCCGGGCGAAGGACCTGCTGACGGCGGCTCCAACCCCGACGGTCATGACGGCGGCGCCGACGGCACCGCGGGCGCAGGCGAAGGGACCGCAGATGGCGGCTCCAACCCCGACGGCCACGACGGCGGGGCGGACGGCACGGCTTGATCGCCTCCTCTTCAGACCAGCGCGGATCGGATTCCCGGTCCGCGCTGAGTCGTCTGATCTCTATCGGGGAGCGTGCGTTCGCCGACGAGCATTGGGGACAACAGCCTCTGTTGTCCCGTGCTTCTGAACTGCCGACATCCTTCGACGATCTGATGACCGCGGACTCTGTCGATGAACTGGTCTCGCGACGCGGGGTGCGCACGCCATTTGCCCGAATGGCCAAGGACGGCTCCTTGCTCGACCGGTCGGAGTTCACTGCTTCTGGTGGATTCGGCGCGGAAATGACCGATCAACTCGACTCGGCCGCCGTGCTGTCTGCTTTCGCCGACGGTCATACCCTTGTTCTACAAGGACTTCACCGACTCTGGCCTCCGTTGATCGACCTGGTCCGCGACCTTGTCGACGACCTCGGACATCCGGCCCAGGTCAATGCATACATCACGCCCGCATCCTCCAGGGGATTCGCCCCGCACTACGACGTTCACGACGTGTTCGTGCTGCAGATCAGCGGCGAGAAGCGCTGGGTACTCCACCCACCGGTCCAGACACACCCACTTAACGATCAGCCTTGGTCAGATCGCCGCAGCGATGTCGAGCAGCGCGCTCGCGAAACGCCAATACTCGACACTGTCTTGACCCCTGGCGATGTCCTCTACCTGCCCCGCGGATGGATCCACTCCGCAGAGGCCCTGGGCGAGACCACAATTCACCTGACAATCGGTTTGGCGTCGTTCAATCGCTACGACGTGGCGCATCAAGTTCTCGGCCTACTGAAGGACGATGCGGTGCTGCGCGAGCCACTGCCTGCCGGACTCGATCTGACCGACGGCGATGCTGTTCTCCCCCACGTCGACCGCGTCATCGAAGACATCGCCTCCGCACTCGCCGATCTGCGCGGCAACGAGTCTGCTCGGCGCACCATCGCGGAGCGGTTGGGCACAAGGTTTGTCGACATCACTCGCCCCGAGCCGGTAGGCCCGTTGCGTACTGTGTCGTTCATGGCGTCCCTCGATACCGAGAGCTGTGTGATGTGGAGGAAAGGCGTGTTCGCCCGCGTGCGCACCGACCACAAGATTCATCTCGAACTCGGATCCAAAACCGTATCGCTACCGGCCGACTGCGCGTCGGCGATCACCCAACTTCAGGACGGAAAACCCTGCCGCGTAGGTGATTTCAGCGGGTTGGACAACGATAGCGCTGTGGTTGTTGCACGACGCCTCCTCCGTGAAGGCATCCTGGTAGCTGCGCCGTGATTACACCGACCCCGCCCTGTAGTGACGGCGCCCGAGCACGCGGCGACGCCCTTGCCGGAACCGGCTCCCCCGGCAACAGGTGGTTTCTGCTCGAAATCGATGGCGCGTGGGGCCATTCCGCTTTTCTGAATTCGGACAAAGTACTCGATCCGGCATTGGGGCTACGCATCGTGCGCAGGATTGAGGCGGCCAAGATGCGCACGCTGGCCATTCGTCGCCCCGGACGTCGACGTGGTGAGGGCCGCTGGCGTTGGGCCATTGTCGATGCGCGAGCCGAGTCGGAGAGCATTCACTGGGGTGAGGTCGAGCGTCCAGAAGATGTATTGACTCTCGAGCTGGACGGGTCTTCGGGTACCCCGTCCACGAGGCCGATCGTGGCACTGTGCACCCACGGTCGCCACGACCGATGCTGTGCCGTCAGGGGTCGCAAAGCTATTCCTTCACTGGTGGAGCAGAACGAGGACATTACCTGGGAATGCTCACACCTAGGCGGCGACCGATTCGCCGGAACGATGATCGTGTTTCCAGAGGGCCTGTACTACGGCAACGTGGACGATGCGAATGTTGCCGAAATTGTAGAGCGGCACAAAGCAGGTCTTGTGGAGCCGCGCTTTCTTCGCGGCCGGAGTTCACTCCAACCGTCCGTCCAGGTTGCACAGCACCACGCCCGAGAACTCTTCGACGACAATCGAATACACACGTTTGAGCCACTGACGACAGATCGAGAAGACGCACTGTGGACGGTGCGACTCGATCATGAGGAAGGTCCGATCGAGGTGATCTTGCGCGAGGGTCTCTCTGCGCCCATCCTTACTACCTGCAGCGCGAGGCATGCCGGCTCGGTGCGTACCTACGAGCTCGTTCGAATCGGGAGAATGTAGCGTCCGGCTGATCGAACGCTTGGCATCGCACCGGTCATCAACAGCCTCGATACGACAGGTACCGTTAGCCTAGTGAAAGAACCTGGGGGCGTTTCGACGAACGAGCTACACCGAGGACTCCGTATCTCGGTTGCAGCAGCTGCCGGACTTGCCGCAGCAATGGGCGTCGGACGCTTCGTCTTCACCCCAATTCTCCCCATCATGGTCGACACAGCGAACATCTCGCCGAGCGGCGGCGCCGTCATAGCGACAGCGAATTATGCGGGCTATTTGCTCGGCGCGGTGCTCCTGTCGATCCTGCCAGGACTCAACACCACAACCTCGTTCCGAGCATGGGCGGTAATCCTGGTCGCGAGCGAGGCCGCGATGGCCATCGCAGGCAACATCGCGATGTTCTCGATCTTCCGATTTGTAGCAGGACTGGCCAGCGCGGCAATCTTCCTCGCGTGTGCCAGCACGGTCGCAAAACACGCCAAGACCTCGCCCGGAATCACGTTCGGCGGCGTCGGCACAGGGATCGCTGCATCAGGAGTTCTCACACTCGTGGTTGCACCACACCTTTCGTGGGAGTCCTTGTGGATTGCCTCCGCGCTACTGACGGCTGCACTGATTGCACCAGCGCTCACGCTCAACATTCACGCCGAAACGCGGATATCCGCTCACGAAGCGAGGCCCTCGACCCGCGAGCAAATGGTCTGGCGAGTACTGCTGGTCACCTACTTCCTCGAAGGACTCGGCTACATCATCATCGGCACGTTCCTGGTGGCCGCGGTCGGCGGCCACGACAACCCTTCGGTGGGGCCGGCAGTATGGATCGTCGTAGGGCTTGCCGCTGCACCCGCGGCATTGCTGTGGCAGGCCGTGGCCCGCCGAGTCGAGATGCGCCGGGCCCTGGTCGCAGCGTTCGTGCTGCAGACCGTCTCTGCTGTTCTTCCTGCACTCTCGGGGAATCCAGCGATCGCCTTCGTGTCCGCAATTCTGTTCGGTGGAACCTTCATGGGAATCGTGATGCTGACCCTGAGCATGGCAGCCGGTCTGCCGATCGGGCGGACCGCCGCAGCCCTCACCGCGGTCTACGGCGTCGGGCAGGTTCTTGGGCCGCTCGTGGTGGCACCAGCCATCGGCGATTCGTACACCGTTGCTTTCGTCGTCGCAGCGGTTGTCCTGGCTCTCGGATCCGTGGGGGCCGTGGTTGTGGCTCGAATGCACGTCCGGACGTAAGTAGGTTGCACGCAAGTTTGCCCCAGAGGCCGGATGTGCCGATTCGAGGAAACTTGTGGGCACCGGCGACACGTCGATCACCGGTGCAACTCGATATCGACCCCAGCGAGTAGACCTGAGCCGCTCCTGCGGCACGATCGATTGTATGAAGACACTCGCTCGCGTCCTGCTCGGAGCATTCCTGGTGTTCGCGGGGCTCAGTCATCTGCTCTGGGCGCGCTCGGCATTCCAGGCCCAAGTGCCCACCTGGGCACCTCTCGACGCGGACGTCGTGGTGGTCAGCTCAGGTGTCGTCGAGATCGTACTCGGCCTCGCACTTGTGTTTCTGGTTCGCAGAGGTGCTGCTGTGGGGTGGGTTGTCGCCGCGTTCTTCGTCGCCGTTCTTCCAGGAAACATCTCCCAATTCCTCACGCACACAGATGCCTTTGGCCTAAATACCGATACGAGCCGTGGGATCAGACTTGTATTTCAACCGCTGCTCATCGCGTGGGCACTGTGGTGCACTGGGGCTTGGGCAGCATGGCGGGCGAGAGCCTCTCGCACCGACAAGGTGTAATTTCCCTCTCATGACCTCTTGGCAAGAATCCGAGTCCGTAGACCTGATGCTCGATGAGCTACACACCTGGGCTGTGGTCGGCCTGTCCGGCAATCCACACCGCACTGCGTACGACATCGCCGCACTACTGCAAAAACGAGGAAAGCGCATCGTGCCGATCCACCCCAGCGCTCCGACGGTCCTCGGCCAACAGGGGTACGCAAGCCTTGCCGACGTTCCGTTCCCGATCGACGTCGTCGACGTGTTCCGTCGGTCGGATTCGGCGGGGCAGAGTGCCGACGAGGCAGTCGCTGTGGGCGCCAAAGCCGTGTGGTTTCAGCTCGGCGTGATCGACGAGGCTGCGTTCGACCGGACCATCGCTGCCGGAGTACCGATGGTGATGGACACCTGCCCTGCGATCGAGTGGCGACGGCGCTAGCCCGATTCGACCCGGGCGTCACTATCCGCGAGCGTGCAGTCAGTATGGAGGTAATAGAATTCATTACTTGAACCAAACAACGAGGTAGCGCGATGAGCGAAGCGGCAGCAATCGGTGACGGAATCTTTCAAATTCCAGTCCCCATCACCGACAATCCACTCGGACACACGCTGGTATACGCCATGGAGTCACCCAACGGGCTGATCCTGGTCGACGCCGGTTGGGACGACGAGAATGCATGGAACGGCCTCAACTCTGGGCTGGCTGCAATCGGTTACTCGGTTTCCGACATCGAAGGCGTCGTACTGACGCACTTCCATCCCGATCACATCGGCCTGTGCGGTCGTGTTCGAGAGGCGTCCGGCGCCTGGATAGCCATGCACGAATCCGACTACGCCCAGTTCGACGCCATGACCGCCGAGCGTAGCCCCGAGTGGTTGGAACGCGAGATGGCCAACATCAAAGCAGCGGGTGCGCCGCATGCCGAATTCGAAACCTGGCTGAGCAATGCCGCGTCCTCCCCGACCGGCAAACAGTCAGCCCCCGATCGTGTTCTGGTCGATCAGGAAGTGATCCAACTGGCGGGACGCGAACTTCGCGCGGTGTACACCCCGGGCCATACCCCTGGTCACGTGTGCTTCTATCTGCCTGAATCAGATGTGATGTTCACCGGCGATCATGTATTGCAGAAGACGACGCCGCACGTCGGCAACTTCGTTTATCCGTTGGAGGAACGTGACGCGCTCGCCGAATTCATGGATTCGCTGCGGCTGGTCCAGACGATGAACATCACGCGCGGACTCGGTGCCCACGGCATCCAAATCGACGACGTCGCATCTCGCGCAGGCGAGTTGATCGAGCATCACGAAGAAAAACTCAACCTTCTGCTGGATGCCTTCGGCGACGACCACATCACCGTGTGGCAGGTCGCGGAGCGCATGAAATGGTACAAGCCCTGGGATGCGATCTCGCCGATGGGAAAGACGATGGCGATGTCGGAAGCCGCAGCACACCTGAAGCATCTCGTTGCCCGTGGTCTAGTTGCTCAGACCCCCGAAACTTCGCCGGCGCTGTTCGCCGCGGTTTGAGCGCCCGTCTGCGCTCACGCCCCTTCATCGACGGAACCGCACGTCTGGGAGCAGTCGCTTTCGTAGACTCAGCGCAACAGAACCCCGGTAGCTGAAGCTCATCGATCGCCCGGCGCAGGAAACTTTCGCCGATCGAGGCCTGTGAAATACTCGAAACCATGGACTTCAATCCCGTCGAGATCACCGTCGTCGGCCGAGGCGAAGCCACGTTCGCGCCGGAACGCTGCACGGTATCGCTGACGGTGAATACGGACGGCCGCTCGGCGGAGGCCACTGCCGAATCTGCGCACCGCGTGGTCGAGGAACTGACCGGACTCATCGATCCGCTGCACAACAAAACAACCGGTCCAATCGACGCCTGGTCACTCGACCAAGTCCGGCACAGCAGGCACCGACCGTTCAGTAACGAGGGTGAACAACTCCCCTACGTTTATCAAGCCTTGGCGTCCATCGACGTAGAGTTCAGCCAACTGGACGTCATCGACGCATTTGTCTACGCAGCATCCGCGTTAGACGGCGTAAACATCGGCAATTTCGACTGGACGCTGACCGAAACCAGCTTCGCCGAGAACACGCGGCACGTCCGGACGTTGGCGGTGCAGGATGCAATAGCCAAAGCCGAGGTGTACGCGCACAGCTTCAGTCTGTTGGCAGTCACCCCGCTCGCTATCGCTGACCCCGGCCTTCTCGGAGTTACTACTGATCAGCAGGACTACGCCGTGGCGGCACGCGCGTATCAAAGCGGGGACGGCTCGGGATTCGAGCTGAAACCTCAGAACATCACGCTCCGCGCCGAGGTACACGCGAGGTTCGCTGCCACCTAACTTCGGCGACACCCCATCGCGCAGTCAGCCCGAATTCGAGTACGGGTCGTCGAGCTTCTCATCGCCACAGCCCGACCGCCTATTCTTCTCAGTGTGGAACACGATGGAGGACGACGCCTCTGGCCGAGGCCGCCAATTCTGCCGCGACCGATCATCATGGATCAACGATGGGAGCAGTTGGTCTTCCTTCACTGGCGAGTCCCGTCCCACCTGGTCGCCCCGTTGCTTCCTCACGGCTGTGTCCCAGACGAGTTCGACGGTTCCAGCTGGGTCGGCCTGATCGGATTCAAGATGGTCGGCGCCGGCCTCGGATACCGGCATCCCGTCCCATGCTTCGGCACCTTCGCCGAGATCAACGTTCGTCTGTACTCGGTGGATACCGAGGGTCGCCGAGGCGTGGTCTTTCGATCCTTGGAAGCGGATCGTCTTGCAGTTGTGGTGGGCGCGAACCTCGGGCGTGTGCCGTATCGCTGGTCGTCCATCACGGTCGATGAAGACGGGGCCTCGATCAGTTATCGGAGCAGGCGCCTCGCACCTCCCCACCGCGGGGCGAGGACGGCCTTCAGCATCGTTCACGGGTCTCGAGACGTGTCCGACACAGCACTGGCCCAATTCCTTACAGCACGATGGGGTTTGCATACTTCGATAGCCGGGCGCCTCATCTATGTGCCGAACGTCCACCGCCGCTGGCGGCTGTTGGACGCCGAACTCACTGGATGCGCCGACCAACTCATCGACGCTGCCGGGCTACCGAACATAGCTGATCGGCCACCGGACTCAGTGCTGTATTCGCCAGGGGTGGCCACACAATTCGGCCGGCCGCACGTGGTCCCAGCCTCCGGATAGATTATCGACAGCCCGCACGATTACTGTGCGGGCGAGTGTTGTCGGCTGGGTTGATTCCAGTCACGAACACAGCCACAACAGTTACCCCCAGAAATGCGGATAGCCCCGAACCATGCACTATGGTTCGGGGCTATCCAAACTGTGTTCGGCGGTGTCCTACTCTCCCACACCCTGACGAGTGCAGTACCATCGGCGCTGAAGGGCTTAGCTTCCGGGTTCGGAATGGGAC
>JBBSSG010000148.1:0-9008 GCA_038242295.1 Mycobacteriales bacterium
CCGGAGGTGAGTCCGAACCGGCGCTTGCTTTCGGTGGATGCATGACGACCGCGGCTGGGAAAATCGTCCCCAGCCGCGGTCGTGTCTACAGCCCCACTGGAATCACCAGTAGGTAGAGCCATGAAATTCTCCTGGTTGGTGCTTCGACGAGCTAGTTGGCGCCCGCGGTCTCGATACCGGCCTGCATGTCCGTGATGGCCTGGTCGACCGACTTCTCACCCTTGATGGCAGCGAAGGTGTTGTCCTGGATCGCCTTCGATACTGCCGGATAGAACGGGGTGACCGGACGCGGAACGGCGTTCTCGATCGATTCCTTCAGCGCGGGCAGGAACGGCATCTCGGCGATGAGGGCCGGGTCGTCGTACAGCGATGCCAGCACGGGAGGAAGCGAGCCCTCAGCGATGATCCGCTGAGCCTGCTCGCCCTGCAGGAACCGCAGGAAGTCTGCAGCCGTCACCTTGTTTTCGGAGAACTCACTGATCGCGGCGTTGTAGCCACCCAGAGTAGATGTGCCGACGCCGGTCACACCGGGAAGTGGTGCGACGGAGTACTTTCCGGCCACAGCCGAGCCTTCCTTGGCTGCGGTGCCGTAGACGTACGGCCAGTTACGCAGGAACAGGGTCTTCCCGTCCTCGAACGCTTGCTGGCTTTCGGGCTCCTTGAACGTGGTGTCCTGTGCCGGGATGACCCCGGTCTCGAACGCCGTGACGATTGCCTGCAGACCGGCCTTGGCCTCGGGACTGTCGACTGTTGGGGTCTTGCCATCTTCGCCGACGAACGATCCGCCGTACGCATTGATGATCTCGGATGCGTTGGCCGTCAGACCCTCGTAGGACGCGAACTGTCCCGCGTAGCAATCGATGTTGTTGGTCTTTGCGACCTCACAGTCGCTGGTCAGCTCGTCCCACGTGGTAGGCGCCTCGGGAAGAAGGTCGCTGCGGTAGAACAACAGACCACCGTTGGTGTTCTTCGGTGCGGCGTACTGGGTGCCGTTGTAGGTGGCGCTCTCGACCGTCGAAGGAAGGATTCCTGCGTTGTCCATCGCGTACTCGCCCTCGAGCGGCACGAGCCAGCCCTTGGCTGCGAACTCGGCAGTCCAGATGACGTCGAGCGCCATCACGTCGTAGTCGCTTTGCTCGGCCTGAAGATGCTGGACCAGGTCGTCGTGCGCCTGGTCGGCGTCGTTGGACTGTTCCTTGAAGGTGACCTGCTCCTCGGGGTGAGCGGCGTTCCACTCGTCGACGATCTGGCGCACGACACCGGTTTCGGTGGTGTCCTTTCCCTCGACGTACGTAATGGGGCCGCGTCCGTCCGAGCTTCCTGACGCGGAATCACTCGAATCGCTGTCGCTGGAACACGCAGTGAGCGTCAGCAGCGTTGCTGTTGTCGCCAGCACCGCGACCTTCGAAATCAAAGACGCCATGGCTTCTCTCCGATTACTTTTCGCAGGGTGGTACGCGAGGAGGATCACCGACGGCTACCGAGCGTGCTCCCCCCGAACGCACATGTCATCACGCAGCTTTGCACACAAATCACCCAAAGGGGCAAAGTTGGTTAAGAACTGAATCGGTTCACCTTCGCTGTCAGTGCCTGGTTGTAGCGTCGCATTCGTGATTTTCGAGGAGACGCGGTGAGTCCAGACAAGATGCTGACTCGGATCGGCGGGTTACTCCGCCAGGCCGAATCTACCGACAATCCGCACGAAGCGGAGGCTTTCATGGAGGCGGCCCAACGGCTCGCCACAGCCACGTCGATCGACCTCGCCGTGGCCCGCTCGCACGGCGCATCCCGGGAGCGCCAGACCGCTCCCGTCCAACGTGTCATCAGGATCGGGGAACCGGGCAAGAAGGGACTGAAGACCTTCGTGCACTTGTTCGTTGCCATCGCGTTCGCGAACGACGTGAAATGCGATGTAGCGCGGTCATCGACGCAGGTGTTCGCGTACGGCTTCGAATCCGACCTCGACACGTGCGAAGCGCTGTACTCGAGTCTGCTCATTCAGATGGTCCGAGCATCCGGCGCTTACATCAAGTCCGGCGCGTATCGCAACGAGACGGCCGTCCGATCCGTCACGGAAACCATCGGCCGCAGGAAATACAAGCGCCAAGAAGTCGTCGTCGTCGCCGGCGTGACCGCGCGCCTCAACTTCCAGACAGCCTTCGCCGAACGCATCGGCGAGCGTCTGGGATCTGTGAAGAAAGCGTCCGAGGTCAAAGCCATTGCAGAGGAGCAGCCGAACGCCGGTACCGCACTCGTGCTGCGAAACAAAGAGGTCGAGCTCCAGGACTACTACTCGGCTACGTCCGAGGCGAGGGGAACGTGGCGGAGGCAGCCGGCCAACGCCAGCTACTCCCAAGGTGCGAGAGCGGCGGGGGACCGAGCCGGGCGGGCCGCGCGGCTCGGCGGTGAGGCGGAGCTCGAACGAGGTTCGACGCAGCTCGGCCCCTGAGGCACTGTTCGGCGGCCGGCACTTCATGGTCCGCGGCAAGCTGGCTGTCGATGCAACTGTCGACGGAGAGCATGCAACCGATCTGCCACCACCGCTCGGTGCGGCTCGAGAGAATCTGCCGACCCAATTACGACTCTGCCAGCGGTTTGTAATTCCCCACTAAACTCACGGCAGTGAAGAACAGGGACTCGCAGCGAAGCAAGGTGTACGAGGCAGAAACTTCGGTGCGGCTCATGTTCGATCGCGCGGACGAGCGCGATCTCCGCACCGTCGACATTCTCGGATCTACTCTGACCTTGCCGATCGAGCGCAAATTCGCGTCCCTCGACTCCGTGCAGCGCTACGTCGACTCCGTTGTGAAGCTCAACTGGGTCCGTGAGACCTGGCCGCATGCTGGAACCGTCGTACATGTTCGTGAACGCGCAGGTGCAAGCGCGTCACATTACGAGCGGGATACCCACACGATCGCGCTTCCGGTACACCGGCGAAACGAGGCATGGGCGCTGCGCGAACTGGTGCTGCTGCACGAACTGGCACATCACCTCGAAGCTGACGAGCCCGCCACCACCCCACACGGAGGGCAATTCGTCGACCGTTACCTCACGCTGGTCAGCGAAATCATCGGCCAGGAGGCAGGTTTCGTTCTACGCACGACGATGTTGGAAACGGGCGTGAAAATTGGGTGACGACGCCTGACGGCCCGCCGGCGCATCATGGAACGATGACCATAAAGATCGGCGTTCAGCTGCAGCCTCAACATGCCCCCGACTACGGCCTGATTCGCGACGCGGTTCTGCGGTCCGAGGATGCGGGTGTCGATATTGTTTTCAACTGGGATCACTTCTATCCGCTCTACGGCGACCTCGACGGCGCGCACTTCGAGTGCTGGACGATGCTGGGTGCGTGGGCCGAGCAGACGTCGAACGTCGAAATCGGCGCCCTCGTCACCGGTGGCGGTTACCGAAACCCCGATCTTCTCGCCGACATGGCTCGAACCGTCGACCATATGAGTGGTGGCCGGTTGATTCTCGGTATCGGAGGGGGTTGGAACGAGAAGGACTACGACAACTTCGGTTACGAGTTCGGCACGGCAGGCACACGTCTGAAGTTGTTGAGCGAGAACCTCGCCCGCATCAAGCACCGCCTTGCCGTAGGTAATCCCGCCCCGACACGCGAGATTCCGATCCTCATCGGCGGTGGCGGCGAGAAGAAAACTCTGAAGATCGTCGCCGAATACGCGCACATCTGGCACAGCTTCGCCGACCTCGACGAGCTGAAGCGCAAGACCGGAATTCTTGTTGAGCACGGGGAGACCGTCGGGCGCGACACGTCGGTGATCGCCAAGTCCGTGTCGTGGCCCGGGGCCGACAAAGCACGGGGATTCGTCGACGCCGGAGCCACCTTGTTCACCGTCGGGACGGGCGGTCCAGAGTACGACCTGACGGAGCTGAAGGATGCGATCGGTTGGCGGAACAAACAGCAGTGAAATACCGGCCGGGAATGGAGTGCGGTGAGAGCTGGTTGACCCTGGCGGCAATCTGATTTCTGGGCGTCTGCAGCTGCGGGTTAGCCTCAGAGGTCTTCCCATCCGCTTACCGAGGAGTTCACTCTTGACCAGTCGACGTGTACGAGGCCGCGCCCTGGTAGCAGCAGCTGCCACGCTTGCACTCACGCTTGGGGCAGCCGCGTGTTCGAGTGACAACAGCTCGGGCGGAACGGGCGCGAACGCTCTTGCCGGCTCCGACCAGACCTCCCTCGACAAGTACACGACCGATACCGTCACCCCGCTTGATCAGATCGATACCGGGAATATCGGTCTGATCAAGCCGGGAACGCTGTACGTCGGCACCTTGTCCGATGCCCCGCCGAACATCTTCATCGACTCTTCGGGCAAGTTCACCGGTTTCGACAACGAGCTGCTCCGGGCGGTCGCAGCCAAGCTCGACTTGACCGTCGAGTTCTCGGCCACCGAGTTCTCCAGCTTGCTCGCCGCGGTGAACAACAACGTCTACGACGCCGGTTCCTCGTCGATCTCCACCACCGATGCGCGTCGCCAGACCGTCGGCTTCTCCAACGGTTACGACTTCGGTGAAATGGCTCTCGTCGCAAAGAACGATTATAAGTTCAAGACGATCGCCGAATTGAACACCGAACAGCGAATCGGCGTAGTGCAGGGCACCGTTCAGGACGATTACGTCACCAACACCGTCGGTATCGAACCTGTTCGATTCCCGGATTACAACACCGCATACGCGAATGTGAAGTCTGGGCAGATCGACGCGTGGGTCGCGCCGTCACAGCAGGCTTCGGGCCAGGTCAAGGCCGAGGATGGCGTTGCAATTCTCGAAAAAACGATCAACACCACCAACTTCACTGCATTCGCTGTGAACAAGGACAACCAGCCGTTGATCGACGCTCTCAACTCGGGTCTCGACGCCGTCGTCGCCGACGGGACGTGGAGCACTCTGGAGAACGAGTGGTACCCGGAACGCCAGGTCCCTGCCGACTGGAAGCCGGGCAGCAAGGCTTCCGTCCTGCCTGCAAGCTGATATGAGCACACTGTCGAATCTGTACGACACATTTTTCGATTGGGAACTCATCTGGGACACCGTTCCCAAGCTGATCACCGTCGGATTGCCGAACACCCTGATTCTCGCAGCGTCAGCCGGGGTGATCGGTACGGTGATCGGTCTGGGGTTGGCGGTGGCGGGTATCTCCCGCTCCCGCTGGCTCCGATGGCCGGCGCGGATGTACACGGATATTTTTCGTGGTCTACCCGCCGCGGTCGTCATTCTTCTGATCGGCCTCGGATTCGGGCCGACGCTTACCCAATTGACCGGCAGCCGTAGCCCGTTTCCACTCGGAATCGCCGCACTGTCGTTGATGGCAGCAGCGTACTTCGGCGAAATCTTCCGGTCCGGCATTCAGAGCGTCGACGCTGGGCAGATGGAAGCATCACGCGCACTCGGCTTCAGCTACCGACGCTCGATGGTTCTCGTCGTGGTTCCGCAGGGCATCAGACGCGTTCTACCCGCCATCGTCAATCAGTTCATCTCGCTGATCAAAGACAGTTCGCTGATCTATTTTCTGGGTTTGCTCGCCTCGCAACGCGAGTTGTTCCGCGTCGGGCAGGACACTGCCGCGCAGACCGGCAATCTGTCGCCGTTGCTGGCGGCGGGTGTGTTCTATCTGATCCTGACAATTCCCCTGACACACCTGGTCAACTTCATCGACACGCGTCTGCGTTCCGGCAAGGCTGACACCTCGGGCACGCTCGATCCGCTCGAAACATCAATCGTGGTGGAGAGGTAGTCATGGCTGTCTCATTGACCGGCACCAACATTCATCTCGCGTTCGGCGCCAACAAGGTGCTACGTGGGGTGAACATCCACGTCGACGCTGGCCGCACCACCACTGTGATCGGCCCGTCGGGCTCGGGTAAATCGACGTTGCTCCGCGCACTCAACCGCCTCCACGAACCGGACGACGGTGACATCCTGCTCGACGGCAAGTCCGTATTGAAGGACAACCCGGACCAACTGCGTCAACGCATCGGGATGGTCTTTCAGCAGTTCAACCTGTTCCCCCACAAGACGGTCGTGGACAACGTCTCGCTCGGCCTCAGGAAGCTCAAAGGGCAGTCGAAAGACGAGGCGCGAGCTGCAGCGATGGAGCAGCTCGAGCTCGTCGGTCTGTCGAACAAGGCAGAGTCGCGCCCGGGCAACCTCTCCGGCGGCCAACAGCAACGCGTCGCCATCGCCCGTGCGCTCGCCATGAAGCCTGAAGTGATGTTTTTCGACGAGGCAACATCCGCTTTGGACCCCGAACTGGTCAAGGGTGTGCTGGCACTGATGGCTGACCTCGCATCAGGCGGTATGACGATGGTCGTCGTCACCCACGAAATGGGTTTCGCGCGTTCGGCATCGAACAAGGTGCTGTTCATGGACCACGGTAGCGCCGTTGAAACCGGTACGCCTGAACAGCTTTTCGACGATCCGCACACCGATCGGCTCAAACAGTTTTTGTCGCAAGTCCTGTAAGTAAGCCCGCCGTTCACCTCAGCGTTCCTTCGTTTTCGCTTTTGCCTGACACTGTGCCGATTCATGAAGCTTCTTCCGATTCTTTCGACCCATGACGGCAGCTCTGCGCGTTCGAACCTGACGTGCAAGTACAAGTGCGGCGACGCCTGCTTCCACGAGGTTCCGAACACATCGAAGGGGCAGTACTTCGGCGACGTCGTCAAGACGGCAATGAGTAGGCGCGGGGTGCTGCGCGGCGGTGCGATGGCTGTCGTCGCGGTCGGCGCCGGCGGCATTCTCGCCGCCTGCGGCACAGACGAAGCAGCCGCGAGCGGCTCCAGCGGAGAGGCTACGTCGCCGCCTGTCGATGGCGTCGACTTCGTCCCCGTCGAACCGAACACCGAGGATGCTGTCGTGATCCCGGAGGGGTACGAGCAGGCGGTCGTCATCCGCTGGGGCGATCCCGTCATGGAGGGCGCCCCGGTATTCGACTTCGACAACCAGACTGCTGCTGCGCAGGCCATGCAGTTCGGGTTCAACAACGACTTCGCGGGACTGCTCCCGATCGAAGGCACTCCGGATGGCTTCCTGCTTGTGGTCAACCACGAGTACACCACCGAACCGTTCCTCTTCAAGGGGTACGACGAGGAGAATCCGACTCGCGAGCAGTTCGATATCGCTTTGGCCGCACACGGTATTTCGGTGGTGCAGGTGAGCGGAAAAAGTGGAACCGGCGCCCTGACGCCGGGCTTCGGCCCGTACAACCGGAGGATCACCGGTACGACCGAGTTCATTATTTCCGGCCCGGCGGCCGGCAGCGAATTTCTGAAGACGTCCGTGGACCCGACGGGGACCAGAGCATTCGGTACTTTCAACAACTGCTCCGGCGGCCTCACCCCGTGGGGCACGGTTCTGTCGGGGGAGGAGAACATCAACCAGTACTTCGGAAACGCCGAGTCGGTCACCGAACCTGTTGCGGCAGAACGTCTTGGTCGCTACGGCATCGAGGGCGCGACCAGTGACCGCAAGTGGGAGCGTTTCGACAAGCGCTTCGACCTGGCTCAGGAGCCGAACGAGGTCAACCGGTTCGGTTATGTCGTCGAGGTCGACCCGTGGGATCCGAACTCCACACCCATCAAACACTCCGCATTGGGGCGCTTCAAGCACGAGGCTGCGACGATCTACATCACCGACGACGGCACCGTCGTCGCCTACAGCGGTGACGACGAGCGATTCGACTACATGTACAAGTTCGTCTCGAGCCGAAAGATGTTGCCCGGCAAAGGCCAGGCTGCGATGCGCCACAACCTGACCATCCTCGATGCGGGCACTCTCCACGTCGCCGTTCTCACCGGTGACGCTCCTGACGCGATCGACGGCAGCGGCACGCTCCCCGAGTCCGGCACGTTCGCGGGCAAGGGGCAGTGGATTCCGCTGCTCCGCACGGGGGAGGACGGACGCGGCGAGTCGCTCGTCGACGGCATGTCCGCCCAAGAGGTGGCCGTGTTCACTCGTCAAGCAGGCGACAAGGTCGGCGCCACCAAGATGGATCGCCCCGAGGATTTCGAACCCAACCCAGTCACCGGCAAGGTGTACGTCGCACTGACCAACAACACCAAGCGCGGCACCGACGGGAAGGCTGGGGCCGACGAGGCCAACCCACGTACCAAGAACAAGAACGGTCAGATCCTGGAGATCGACGACGACCACGCCGGGACCACGTTCGTGTGGAATTTGCTCCTCGTGGCCGGAGATCCCAGCGAAGCCGACACCTATTACGGCGGCTTCGACAAGACCCAAGTCAGCCCCATCTCGTGCCCGGACAATTTGGCGTTCGACTCGAAGGGCAACCTGTGGATATCGACGGACGGCAACGCTCTCGAATCGAACGACGGATTGTTCGCAGTGGTTCTCGACGGTGAGCATCGCGGGGAGACGCGGCAATTCCTGACGGTTCCTGCCGGCGCCGAGACCTGCGGTCCGATCATTACGGATGAGCGGGTGGTCGTCTCTGTCCAGCATCCAGGGGAGTTCGACGAGGCGTCCGCCGACAATCCGATGTCGCATTGGCCCGACGGCGGCAATTCACAGCCGCGGCCGTCGGTGGTGTCGGTCTGGAAGGCATGATTAACAGCCGACAGCCCTAGCTGTTCGGCGTCCGCTGCGTGCGTGTTTGACGTTGTTAGTAATCATCGAAAGCGAACTACGAGCTATGTGACTTTTCTTGACGGTCATTCCGGGCGACCAGACTCAGTTGACCACTAGTAACCATTGTGTAAACCTCAGCTATACACACCTGGTGGTTTGGGATTCCCATCACACAAAGCTAGCGGCGTCGGGGCAACGCGCGCTCGGCCACATCCCAACACGCGTCACCGGGACCACGCTCTGCGAGAATCGAGAGAACGACTAGTGGAATCGGCAGACTCACTGGCGTTGAGTGAAGACAACCTCGACAACATATCCGCCTTGAACACCGAACCCTTCCCGCTCACTGCGGCGCAACGTGGGCTGTGGTTTGCACAGCACCTCATGCCGGA
>JBBSSG010000149.1:0-8972 GCA_038242295.1 Mycobacteriales bacterium
GTGCCGATCGACTCGTTAGCGTCCGAAGTCAGGTAGCGACAGCCGGTGTCAGGCACGAGGAGTGGACCGATGGATCTGAAAGAAACGCCCGAACAGAGCGCGCTACGGCAGGAGCTACGCAGATACTTCGCGGAGCTTCTGCCGCCGGAGCAGCGACGCGTAGCCGGCGAGCAGGGTGTCGGCGGCGAGCATTTTCGAAAAATCGTGCGGCTACTCGGCAAAGACGGATGGCTGGGCATCGGCTGGCCGGTGGAGTTCGGGGGACAGGGTCGCTCGGCCGAGGATCAATTCGTGTTCTTCGACGAGGTTCAACGGGCCGGACTGCCGTTCCCGTTCGTCACCGTCAACACTGTTGGCCCCACGTTGATGAAATACGGAACCGAGGAGCAGAAAGAACGCTATCTGCCCGGCATACTGGCGGGCGAGATCGTCTTCGCCATCGGATACACCGAACCAGAAGCCGGAACCGACCTCGCGTCGTTGAAGACCAAGGCCGTTCGAGACGGCGCGGACTGGATCGTCAACGGCAGCAAAATCTTTACCAGCGGGGCCAACACAGCCGACTACGTGTGGTTGGCGTGTCGCACCGATCCTCTTGCCCCCAAACATCGCGGGATTTCCATCCTCATTGTGCCCACCGACGACGACGGTTTCAGTTGGAGCCCGATTCATACTGTCGGCGGTCTGACAGTCACGTCGACCTACTACAGCGACATACGCGTTTCCGGTGGCGAGGTGGTCGGCGAGGTCGACGGGGGCTGGCAGCTCATCACGGCGCAACTCAATCACGAACGGATCGGCTTGGCGGCCCTCGGCGGACGAACCCTCGGCCTGTGGCGACAGGTTCTCGACTGGGCACGCGAGAATGGATCACTCGACATCGAATGGGTTCGAATGGAATTTGCTCGTACCCACGCCAAGCTCGAGGCAATGCGGCTGATGAACTGGAAGATGGCCGCCGCTGTCGCCGACGACACGTTGTCCGGGGCCGACGCCGGCGCGATCAAGACCTACGGCACTGAAACCCACATCGACGTCTACCGATCGCTTCAAGGCATTCTCGGTGCTGCGGGGCGTCTTCGTCCCGGTTCTCCAGGGGCAGTACTCGGCGGGCAGATCGAGCAGATTTCGAGACAGAGCGTCGTGAACACCTTCGGCGGCGGAGTGAACGAAGTCCTGCGCGACATGGTCGGCACGATGGGTCTCGGCCTCGCCCGGGCAAAGAGGTCCGCATGATCGAGGCGAGCGCGCGTCTAGGCGATTTCGAAGGTGCGACATTGATCCCCGCGACGTGGGGGCCGGAACCGGTGAACTTGCCGATGATCAGGCATTGGACCCAGGTCATGGAGGACCACAATCCGATCTATGTCGACGATGCGGCGGCACGCGAGCGAGGCAGACAGGGGCCGGTGGCACCGGCCGCGATGCTGCAGGTCTGGACGATGCGGTCGTACACGGACAAGATGTCCGGCATCGATCCCTCGCCTACCTGGACCGATCTGATCGCAGTTCTCGACGAGGCAGGATTCACCTCCGTAGTAGCCACCGACTCGGATATGGAGTTCGTCCGAGAGCTTTCCCTCGGTGACCACATCCAGATGACGGAAGTGGTCGAAACCATCTCGGGTGAGAAGCAGACTGCGTTGGGCGCCGGGCATTTCATCACCACGCTCAAGACCTATCGAGATGACGACGGCATGGTCGTCGGCACCCAGCGCTGGCGCACCTTGCGTTACCGGCCTGCGCAGAAGAACGAATTCAGGGCGCTACGGCCCCGGCCGGCGCTCAACGACGATAACGCATTCTGGTTTGCGGCGGCCCTCGAACACCGACTGGTGATTCAGCGATGCACCTCGTGCGGCGTACTTCGCCACCCCACTGGACCGATGTGTGGGCAGTGCCGATCCACCGAGTGGGACACCGTGGACGCGACCGGGCGCGGACGTGTGTACAGCTTCGTGGTCAACCACCACCCGCAGATCGACGCGTTCGACTACCCGTTGATCGTCGCGGTCATCGAACTCGAGGAAGGTACTCGATTGGTGGCCAACATGACCGGCATCGAGCCGGCGGACGTCGAAATCGATATGGCGGTCGAGTTGACCTGGATAGACGCCGACCCCGATCTGACATTGCCTGCATTTCGGCCTATCTCACCTCAGGAGCACTGATGGATTTCAGTTTCAGCGAAGAGCAGCGCACTGTCGGTGAGCTTGCCGCCGATGTCTTCACAGCACGCGCGCGTACGGATCGAGTCGAGGCCGTAGAAACGACGAAAGATCGCATCGACCACGAACTGTGGAGCGAGCTCGCTCGCACCGGCGTGCTCGGTATCGCCATCGGTGAAGAATTCGGTGGAGGCGGCCTCGACTTCTCGGCGCTCTGTGTCCTGCTCGTCGAACAAGGACGCAGGGTTGCACCGGTTCCGCTGTGGCCGCACCTCGTGAGTGCGTTGGTCATCGGCGAATTCGGAACCGAAGACCAGAAGAATGCTTGGCTCCCTTCCGCGGCCGATGGTTCGAGCAGGCTGACCGTCGGGCTCGAAGACTTCGGTCCCTATGTCGGTGGGCCGACATCCATGACGGCAGCACTCATCGACGGCGTCTGGCGCGTGAGCGGATCGAAAGCAGCCGTACCGTCGCTGCAGTCAGCGGCGCGAGTAATCGTGGCTGCTGAGACGGACTCGGGCCGTGCCCTCTTCCTGCTAGATCCGTCCTCCGCTGGTCTGGCGATCGAGACGAACGAATCCACCACCCACGAACTGTGCGCCGACATTTCCGCTGACGGTGCGTCCGCCGACATCCTCGGTGCTGCCGGCGATGGGGCAGTCGACCTGCTCGAGTCCTGTGCTGAAATTGCCCTGGCGGCAGTTCAGTTGGGTGTCGCGGAAAGCGCGGTGGCGCAGGCGGTGACGTACCTGAACCAGCGAACGCAATTCGGCCGTCCGTTGGCTACGTTTCAAGCAGTCAATCATCAACTCGCCGACTGCTATATCGACCTCGAAGCTATGCGAGTGACCCTCTGGCAGGCGGCGTGGTTGCTTTCCTCGGGGGAGGATCCAGGCACGTCAGTGTTAGTCGCCAAATGGTGGGCCAGCGAAGCTGGTCAGCGCATCGTCCACCGAACGCAGCACGTGCACGGCGGGATCGGCGTCGACACCAGCTACCCGATTCACCGACATCTGCTGTGGGGAAAACAGATCGGAGCCACCCTCGGCGGCGCTGCTTCCGATCTGAGCCGTCTCGGCGATCTACTGGCGACCGGCGTCGAGGTGACAGCATGAGCGCCGCCGTGACGCTAGAGCGGGTAGCCGCTGATTGCGTCGTCGGAGATCAGCTACCGAAGTCGGTAGTTCCGATCACGCGCGCCCTCGTCGTCGCAGGGGCGATAGCGACTCGCGACTTCCAGGACGTCCATCACGATTCGGAGCAGGCAGTCGCGCGAGGGTCGAAAGACATCTTCATGAACATATTGACTACCAACGGTCTCGTCGGACGATTCGTCAGCGGCTGGGCGGGACCGGGTGCGACCGTGAAGAGGATAAAGATCCGACTCGGTGCACCTAATTACCCGGGAGACGAGATGGTGTTGAGCGGAGAAGTGTCCGGTACGGACGGGGAGACGATTGTGGTGACGGTACGCGGGAGAAACAGTCTCGGTGATCACGTCAACGCAGCAGTGACTGTGACCTACGAAACCCCGGGCAACCGATGAGTAGCCAATTCTCTGGGGCTGCAGCCATTGTCGGAATCGGCGCCACGGAGTTCTCGAAGAATTCCGGGCGCAGTGAACTTCAGCTCGCCTGCGAGGCCATCGTCGCGGCATTGGCCGATGCGGGGATAGACCCCGCCGAGGTGGACGGGTTGTCTACCTTCACCGCCGAAACCAACGGTGAAGCAATCGTCGCACGCAATACGGGACTCGGTGATTTGAAGTTCTTTTCACGCATCGGCTATGGCGGCGGGGCTGCCTGCGCCACCGTGCAACAAGCAGCGATGGCAGTTGCCACGGGCGTGGCCGAGGTGGTTGTCTGCTATCGAGCATTCAACGAAAGATCGGGTACGCGTTACGGATTGGGTCAGCACGACCGGCCGATGGACAGTACCGCCGATCGAGCAGCCTATGCATGGCTGACGCCGCAGGGTTTGACGACGCCCGCCCAATGGGTGGCGATGTTCGCCCGTCGCTACATGCACGAATATGGCGCCACTAGTGAGGACTTCGGCCGGGTTGCTGTGGTGGCCCGGGCGCACGCCGCTGTCAACCCTGCAGCGTGGTTCTACGAACGGCCCATCACGCTGAACGATCACCAGAATTCGCGGTGGATCTCCGAGCCGTTGCATTTGCTGGACTGCTGTCAGGAAACCGACGGCGGTCAGGCCTTGGTTATCGTCTCGGCCGAACGTGCCAGGGATCTCGCCCATGCTCCGGCAATCGTCCGAGGAGCGGCGCAAGGGTCAGGCCGCGATCAACACATGATGGCCAGTTACTACCGTCCCGAGATCACCGGTATCCCCGAAATGGGTGTGGTGGCCAAGCAGTTGTACGGCCAGAGCGGGCTGACACCGAAGGACATATCCGCCGCAATCTTGTACGACCACTTCACGCCCCTGGTACTGCCTCAGTTGGAAGAGTTGGGTTTCTGCGGCCGGGGCGAGGCAAAAGATTTCATTCGTGACGGCAATCTCGAGATCGGCGGCTCGCTGCCGGCGAATACGCATGGAGGTCAGATCGGGGAAGCCTATCTACACGGCGTGAACGGGATCGCCGAGGCTGTACGACTGGTGCGTGGCACGTCGACCACGCAGCCCGACGACGTCGACAACGTGCTTGTGACCGCCGGTACAGCCGTGCCCACCAGTGGACTGATCCTAGGACGCGACCGATGAGCGCTATCGAAGTTGATCGCAGGAGCCCAGAGCAGTGGCGGGGTGTGGACCTCGGTACCCGGACGGTCTCGTACGACGAGCGCGACGCCATTCTCTACGCATTGGCTGTGGGAGCCGAGGCGACAGAGTTGGACCTGGTGTTCGAGAAGAAGCTCAGGGTCCTGCCCACTTTCGCGCTGACTCTCGCTCAGTGGGCGCCAGACGAGCTGGGGTCCCGCGGCGGCTTCGACACCCGGACCGCCCTGCATGGATCGCAAAGCATGGAGGTGAGTGCTCCGCTACCCAGAAGCGGTGTGATCTCGATGCGCGCCTCGGTCGGCGAGGTATGGGACAAGGGGTCGGCGGCAGTATTCGAGGTGAAGGTCGAATCGGCTTACTTCGTAGCGACGTGGGCAATCTTCGCGCCGGGCTCTGGAGGATTCGGAGGCGCGCGGGGACCATCGAAAACGCCGCGCCCCGAGCAGCTTCCATCCTCGTCAGCCATTCTGCACACCAGTGAGATTCAGGCTGCGCTGTACCGCCTGACCGGCGATCGCCACCACATCCACATCGATCCGGACGCGGCACAGGCCATAAATCAGCCCCGGCCGATCATGCACGGGCTCTGTACTCTAGCGGCGAGCACTCTGGTGTTAGCTCGACGACTCGGCGTACATCCGGCAGACCTCTCCAGCTTGAGTGGTCGTTTCGCGGCCCCTCTGTATCCAGGGGACGCGCCGGCCATGCACTGCTGGGACGAGGCCGACGGCACAACATTCGAATTGGTCCGCGACGGGCAACCGGTCATTGCCGGTGCCCGTGCGCGGTTCACTCCGAACGTGCAGCGTTCGGGGCTGAAATGAGATGAGGTCAGGGATGGGTTGCCATGTAGCGGGCCGGGTACTCGCCGCCTCCGTGCACGGCGAGATCCGCGCCATTGATGTACGACGCCCATTCGCTCGACAAGAACAGGCAGGCTCCGGCGATATCACTGGGAACGGCCATTCGGCCGATCGGCAGCGTGCGGACTACGGCGGCGCCGCCGTCCTCGCCGTACACCGCAGCGGCGCTGTCGGTCCGGATGAGCCCGGTCGTGATGTGGTTGTTGCGCACCTTGGGTGCCCACTCCAGCGCGAGGGCCTTCGTCAATACGAGAAGACCGGCTTTGGCTGCACTGTAGGCCGCAGTTCCAGGTTGTGGATCGTGTGCGGACACACTGCCGATGTTGACGATGGAGCCCCCCTCGGGCTGCGTCTGCATCACCGCGTTCGCGGCCTGCGACACATAGAAGGGTGCGAGAAGATTCAATGCGACGATCTTTTCGACGAATCGAGGGGAAACGGTGGCAGCATCAGCGTCGGGCGAGCCACCGGCATTGTTCACCAGCACGTCAAGTCGGCCGTGAGCAGCGACGGCGTCCTCGATCAATCCGGCGGCATCGAGTGGATCGCGAACGTCCGTTGCGCGAAACGTTGCGCTGCGACCGTTGGAGCTCGGCAACGTGTCGGGAACGGTACGGCCGCAGACCATTACATCGGCGCCCGCCGACAGAAATGCAGTAGCGATATCGAAGCCGATGCCCTTGGTGCCACCGGTGACGACGACGCTGCGATGGGAGAAATCAAAAGCGGGGGAGTCGGTCACAGTGAATCCTTCGAAGTTATGACGAGATGGGTTGATTTGCTGGTCTCTTAAGAGAACGTTATCCGGTTTGATCGGTGCGCACGCAACCGAAATATCTTTTGAACACAGGAGTCAAAATGGGAAAGCTCGACGGCAAGGTTGCACTCATAACGGGCGCGGGTCAGGGTATCGGTCAAGGTATCGCACTTGCGTTGGCAAAGGAAGGAGCCGCGATTGCAGTCGCGGGTCGTACTGAAAGCAAACTCCACGACACCTGCGAATTACTCACCGAGATCGGTGCTCGCAGCGAAGCAGTGGTGTGCGATGTGAGCAAGCGCGGTGATATCGTCGCCGCCGTGGAGCAGACGGTGAGGGCTCTTGGCTCAGTGGACATTCTGGTCAACAACGCGAACGACTGCAAGCCCGGCCCCATTTTGTCGATAGTCGACGAAGAATACGAAAAGTCGTTTGCATCGGGCCCGCTGGCGACACTGCGCATGATGCAGCAATGCCATCCACATATGAAGGCGCGCGGCGGCGGCGTGATCATCAACCTGGTCACATCGGCTGCAGTGCGTTGGGACACGAGCAACTACGGTGCCTACGGTTCGATCAAAGAAGGAATGCGTTCACTCACGCGGTCGGCTGCCTGCGAGTGGGGCCAGGACGGCATCCGTGTTCTTGCCGTGGCGCCGCACGCAAAAACTCCCGCAATCGATCGGTGGATGGAGAAGAACCCGGAGGCAGCAGCCGAGTTCGTCGGAAGCATTCCGCTGGGACGGGTAGGTGATCCGGAGTTGGATATCGGCCGTGCAGTGGTCTTTCTTGCCAGCGATGACGCCGGGTATCTCACCGGAGCCACGATTCCCCTCGACGGCGGACAGTCACGCTGGGGGTGATCGTCGCCGCTGGGTCTCGCACAGCGGGAAGTACCGCAAATTTGGGGAGCCGTCGTATTAGCTTCAGGCTCAATGTTTCCGGATCGGAGAGGCCCGAAAGCGATGACACTGAACGCGATAACCCCGAACTTGATGACCGGGGTTCAGACGCCGCACAGTTCGCGATCGCTGATGGTGACCGTTGCTGCCGTCGTAGAAGAAACCGAGGATGCTCGGTCGCTGATTTTCGACGTACCGACCGAGAGTCGAGAGCGCTTGAAATACAAGCCCGGGCAATTCCTGACTCTGCGAATTCCGAGTGATCGCGAGGGCTCGGTGGCACGCTGCTATTCATTGGCGAGTTCGCCCTTCACCGATGAACTGCTCAAGGTGACGGTCAAACGGACGGACGGCGGTTTCGGCTCGCATTGGCTGTGCGATCGCGTCGGCGTCGGTGACCGCATCGAGGTGCTCCCGCCTTCCGGACTGTTCACCGTGGTTGACCTGCACGAAGATGTCGCACTCTTTGCTGCCGGCAGTGGCATCACGCCGGTCATCTCGATCCTGAAATCGCTCCTGGACCAGGGGAGCGGGCACGTCGCGTTGTTCTATGCCAACCGCGATGAGAACTCGATCATCTTCGGCGCCGAACTACGTGAGTTAGCGGCTAAATACGACGACCGACTGATCGTCGTCCACTGGTTGGAATCGGTACAGGGGCGGCCCACTGCCCGGCAACTAGCGTCACTGTCGCAGCCCTGGATCACCCGGCGCTCGTACATCTGTGGGCCGCGGCCGTTCATGGACGCGATTTCTCAGGCACTGACCTCGGCCGGTGCCCCGCGAGCGAAGATGCACTCCGAAGTGTTCGTCTCGCTGAGCGGAGATCCTTTTGCGCCGGTGGACAACTTATCGGAACTGATCGATCCGGCTGAGGCTGAGTCTGCCGCGTCGGTCGCGGTCGAGCTCGACGGCGAATCTCACGAAATGGTGTGGCCGCGTAGCGCGACTCTCGTCGATGTGATGCTGTCGAAAAACCTCGACGTCCCCTACTCGTGCCGCGAAGGCGAATGCGGTTCGTGCGCCTGCCGAATCATCGAGGGCGACGTGACGATGGAGAATTCGGCCATTCTCGATCCGTCCGATATCGAGGACGGGTACATCCTCGCGTGCCAAGCGCGACCGGTGAGCGACAGGTTGAGAGTCGAGTTCTGAGGATCTGAACCGATTTCGGTTTCGGCACTGGGTAGTTCACAGGCCGGGCGGGTGGTCTCTGCCACCCGCCCGGCCTGTCCTTACGCGAGCGGCGCGCGCCGTGCTCTCACAATTTCGCCTCACGCAGCTCGTTCTTCAAGACCTTTCCCGACGGATTGCGAGGCAACGAATCGGTGAAGTGCACCGTCCTCGGTGTTTTGAAGCCAGCGAGCTTTTCCTTGCAGAACGCGACGACCATGTCCTCGGAGAGATCGGCGCCCGGCTTTGTGACGACATAGGCTCGGCCGACCTCGCCCATGCGCTCGTCGGGCACACCGATCACTGCGGCCTCGTACACCCCTGGCAAACGCAGCAGCATCGCCTCGATCTCGGCGGGGTAGACGTTGAA
>JBBSSG010000150.1:0-8936 GCA_038242295.1 Mycobacteriales bacterium
ACGCTGACGGGCAAGAACTCGAGTAAGCCGGAACGGTAGCCGCACTCTGCCAGGCCTAGCGTAGATGCGGTAAACGAGATGTTGTGGTGGTTTCCTGCAACGAACGGGACAGGCCCGAGATCCGGCAGAATGTGCTGGAGAAGGTAACGGCGCCGCACCGCATTTCTGTCCGGACCACAACTTGGGGACTTCATGGCCGACAATCCCGCCCTCGCTCGCACCCTCGGTCTCAACGATGCGATCGTGATCGGTCTCGGGTCGATGATCGGCGCCGGCATCTTCGCCGCTTTCGCTCCGGCCGCCGCTGCAGCCGGAGCGGGCCTGGTCATCGGATTGGCGATCGCCGGTGTCGTCGCCTTCTGCAACGCGACCTCGTCGGCGCAACTCGCCGCCCAGTACCCCACCTCTGGAGGCACATACATTTATGGCCGAGAGCAGCTCGGTCAGTGGGCCGGGTTCGTGGCCGGGTGGAGCTTCGTGATCGGCAAGACGGCCAGCTGCGCTGCGATGGCATTGACCTTCGCCGCGTATGCCGCACCAGCTGGATACGCCAAACCCTTCGCTGTCACTGCGGTCCTGGTCCTCGCCGCCGTCAACTATGTCGGCGTCACGCGCACTGCGGGCCTGACCAAAATCATCGTGGCACTCGTGCTCGTCGTACTAGCCGCGACCGTAATAGTTGCCATCACCGGACCGCGCTCGGACACCGCCGTGTTCGACGACGGCCTCATCGCCCACGGCTGGTATGGGATCTTGCAGTCCGCTGGTCTCCTGTTTTTCGCCTTCGCCGGTTATGCCCGGATAGCGACGATGGGCGAGGAGGTCACCCACCCCGAACGCACGATCCCCCGTGCCATCGTTTCCGCGTTGACGATCACTCTGGTTCTCTACGCGGTCATCGCTGTCACAGTCTTGGTGGTGATCGGGCCGGATCGGCTTGCAGCTTCGACAGCTCCGTTGGTCGAGGTCGTCACTGCGAGCGGGCAATCGTGGGCGGCGCCTCTGGTTCGGGTCGGTGCGGCGGCGGCTGCGCTCGGAGCGCTGCTTGCTCTACTCGCCGGCATCGGTCGTACTTCGTTGGCGATGGCCAGGCACGCCGATCTACCGAAGTTTTTTGCTGCGGTGCATCCGAAGTACTCGGTGCCGCATCACGCGGAGATCGCTCTGGCGGTGGTTGTCAGCGTGCTGGTGCTGACCGTGGATCTACGTAGCGCCATCGGCTTTTCCTCGTTCGGGGTGCTGCTCTACTACTTGGTGGCCAACATCAGCGCTTTCACACAGGCGCCCGACCGCCGGCGCTACCCGAAAATTTTGCAGCTTCTCGGTATTGCGGGCTGCGTCGTGCTGGTTGCCACGCTCCCGGTCACCTCGATCGGCATCGGCGTCGCCGTCCTGGCTGTAGGAATTGTCTACCGTGTGATCCGGGTTCGCCTGGCCAGGGATGTTGCCGAGGACTACTAACGTCAAGCGTGCGCATGGTGGCCGACATCACTACCCCCTAGGGGTATATGGTCGAGCGCATGGATGCTGGGGGTCGACGTCGCTGGAAGAGCGCTCGATCCTCGGCATATGCACTACTGCTGCTGGTGACGGTGGCCGGAGTGCTTCTCATGCATTCGGGCATCTCGACCGAACCGGTGAGCGGCACCGACAACATGGCGATGGCTTCGGTGCATTCGGCTGCTCCTGATGCATTCACGGAGGTGACGTCCGGTGGGCAAGATTGCCCCTCGGCGCATCAGCTGATGCATCCCTGTGTCGGTACGGTCTCGTCGTCGCCCGAGTTGGCGTCTCCGATGGTGAGCGTCGACGTCGACATCGACTACACCAGTTCGACGCAGGCCACGCTCGCCGCATCCGGGCAGGTCCCCTCCGACAGAGCGCCACCGTGGTCATTGTGGGAATTGGATAAATCTGTGACTTTGCGGGTGTGACAGGGAGACCGGGACAGCGCGACGTTCCGGCGAATCGATAGATCTGAAAACTCCCTTTCATGCACATTCGCACCAGGAGATAGACACATGCGTACCACCAAAATTTTTGCTGCCGTGGCTGCCGTGGCTCTCAGCGCATCTCTCGTCGCAGGCTGTAGCGACGACTCATCCACTTCGTCGGGGCCCAATGACAACCCGACGAGTTCGTCGGCCCAATTCAACGATGCCGACGTGGAATTTGCGCGGATGATGTACCCACACCATGCGCAGGCGATCGACATGTCGTCGATGGTGCCCGAGCGGTCCACCAACCCGGATGTCATCGCTCTCGCCTCGCAGATAGCGGACGCGCAGCAGCCCGAGATGGACCAGATGACCACGTGGCTCGACGAGTGGGATCAGCCCACCGGGCCAGGCAACATGGGCGACCAGAGCCACATGGGCGACTCAGGACATATGGGCGACCCGGGCAATATGGGCGACCCAGGCAACATGGGCGACTCAGGACATATGGGCGACCCGGGCAACATGAGCGGCATGAGCGGCATGAGCGGCATGAGCGGCATGATGTCTGCGCAGGAGATGGACTCGTTGCGGACGCTCGAGGGCACCGAGTTCGACCGTGCCTGGCTCACGATGATGATCGAGCACCATGTTGGGGCAGTCGACATGGCGAACGACGAGATCGAGGACGGATCCAATTCCGAGGCGATCTCGATGGCGTCGTCGATAATCGATACGCAGAATGCCGAAATCGCTCAGATGAAGCAACTGCTCGGCTGACCAACAGAGCGCCCCGCAGGCCCGCGCCGAAACGGCGTGGGTTTGCGGGGCGCTTCGGCAGTCAGTTCATGACTCCTGCGGCACAGTCTCGGCACGTTGATCGGAGTCCTTCGCGTCCGAGGAAACTGCATCCCCGACGCTCGGTTGGTGACTCAGGTCGAGGCGACGAAGGAGTTGTGCGTTGGCGGCGACGATGATCGTCGACAGCGACATCAACAGTGCACCGACCGACACCGGCAGTACAAATCCGATCGGGGCGAGTACACCGGCCGCGAGCGGGACGGAGATCAGGTTGTATCCCGCTGCCCACCACAGGTTCTGTTTCATTTTCCGGTACGTGGCCCTGGACAGTTCGATGACCGAGAGCACTGATCGTGGGTCGTCGCTGGCCAGAATCACTCCCGCCGACGCGATCGCCACGTCGGTGCCCGCACCGATCGCGATCCCGACATTGGCTTGGGCGAGTGCGGGGGCGTCGTTGACGCCATCGCCGACCATTGCGACAGTGCGGCCTTCGTCTTGCAGGCCGGCGACCTTGTTCGCTTTTTCTTCGGGTCGCACTCCGGCAAAGTACCGGTCGATACCGAGTTGTGTCGCAACAGATTTGGCGACTGCATCGGCGTCACCGGTAATCATCACTACCTGAACTTCGAGAGCATGCAGGGCATCGATCGCCGCGCGTGATTCGCTGCGAACCTCGTCGGCCAGTTTCAGTGCGCCGACGACAACACCGTCGGCTACGACGTGCAGGATGATTGCGCCGTCGCCGCGCCATAGATCGGCGACGGGTAGTTCGGTTCCGTGTTCTTGCTCGAGCATCGCCGGACCACCCACGTGTACACGTGCGCCGTCGACGGTGGCCGATACACCGATTGCTGGTGAAGATTCGAACTCCGATATCGAACCGAGTTCGATGCCGCGGTGTCGAGCGGCCTCGACGATGGCGCGAGCCAACGGGTGTTCCGAGTCGGACTCTGCGCCGGCGGCGAGCGCGAGCACCTCGTCCTCGGTTCGATTTCCGGCCACCTCGACCGCTGTCACGGTGGGCTCGCCCTTGGTGAGCGTGCCGGTCTTGTCGAAGACCACGGTGTCGACTGTGCGCATCGATTCGAGCGCAACGCGATCCTTGATGAGGACGCCACCACGCGCTGCGCGTTCGGTAGCGATGGACACGACCAGCGGAATAGCCAGGCCGAGCGCATGCGGGCAGGCGATGACGAGGACGGTGATCGTCCGTATGACGGCGTAATCGGGGAATCCGAGAATTGTCCAGGTGATGGTTGTGATGACGCCTGCGCCGAGGGCGAACCAGAACAGCCAGCTCGCTGCGGTGTCGGCGATCCGTTGTGCACGCGACGACGAATTCTGCGCGTCGGCGACCATGCGTTGGATGCCGGCGAGGGTCGTATTTTCCCCTATGGCGGATATTCGGATGCGAATCCCGGAGTCGGTGGCGACTGTGCCGGCGACCACGGTGTCGCCATCGCTTCGGCGGACCGTGCGTGATTCACCGGTGATCATCGACTCGTCCATACTTGCCGACCCGTCGACGATGATGCCGTCGGCGGGCACTCGTCCACCCGGGCGTACGAGCACTATGTCGTCGAGAGCCAACTCCGATGGGTTGACGGTGACCACGTCGCCGGCCTCGTCGACCCGTTCGGCTTCGTCGGGTATCAGCGCCGCCAGTGAATCGAGCGCCGAGGTGGTCTGGGCGAGGGACCGCATCTCGATCCAGTGCCCGAGCAGCATGATCACGATGAGCAGGGCCAGTTCCCACCAGAAGTCGAGTTGCGGATCGAGTAGCCCGAGACTCGAACCCATCGAGGAGAAGAACGCCACTGTGATGGCCAGGCCGATGAGGAGCATCATTCCCGGTGCGCGCGAACGAATTTCGCTGACAGCGCCGGTGAGGAACGGCGAACCACCCCAGGCGTACATCACGGTGCCCAGCACTGGCGACACCCATGCTATCCACGCAATATCGGGCAGTGAATAGCCGATGATGCTCGCGAACATCTGGGACGCCACAATCACGGGAACAGCAAGAACCACCATGATCCAGAACAATCGACGGAACTGCCCAGCATGATCACCGTGGCCTCCATGACCGTTGTGACCGGCATGCCCCCCGTGACCGGTGCTATCACCGTGACCCGCGTGATTACCGTGGCCTGAGTGCTCGGCCATGACCATAAACTCTCCTCTGCAGTTCTCATTTATACCCCCTAGGGGTATATCGACGAATGCGACGGTACGCCCTACCCCCACATTTGGGAAGCTCCGTCGAGACGGCTCACAGCGACCTGCACCGGCTGATCAGCACGAGTTTCCTCATATAAGTCGCCGACGCACTGTTCAGGATGCGCTGTCACTGCTCGTTGCGTTTCCAATCCTCAAGGCCGAAAGCGTCGGAGGGGCAACGTGATGGTGAAGGTGCTTCCCGTTCCCGGACCCGCACTGCTGGCGCTGATATGGCCGTGCTGCGTCTCCACGAGCGCTTTGGCGATTGCGAGTCCGATCCCAGCTCCACCGTGCTCGCGGTCGCGCGCCGCATCGACCCGATAGAAGCGTTCGAAAAGGTTCGGAAGGTGCTCGGCCGAGATGCCGTCGCCGGTGTCAGTCACCTCGATCGTCAGTGAGTCGCTCCCGCCGTCGGCGGTCATCGTGACCGTTCCGAGCGGCGGGGTGTGGCGCAGTGCGTTTTCGAGCAGGTTGCCGAGCACCTGCTCGAACCTCTCCTGGTCGACCCACAGTCGCGGAAGGTTCGCGGGAACGTGTGTAGTGAGCACCACCTCCTTCACTGCGTAACGTTCGGAGACGGAGGCGCACGCGGTGGATACGAGTTCTTCAGGGGACACCCACGTCGGTTCGATCGAGGTTCGGCTTTCTTCTGCGTGGGAAAGTGCGCTGACATCGTCCGAGAAGCGGGCGAGCCTGCGCGTCTGATCGCGGAGCATCGTGGTCGCGTTTGCGTCCAAGGTCTCGACCCCGTCCTCGAGTGCCTCCATGTACGCCTCGAGCACAGAGACTGGAGTGCGAATCTCATGGGCGAGGTCACCGAGCAGTCGACGTCGAGTCGATTCGACCGATTCGAGCCGCGCAGCCATCTGATTGAACGCTTCGGCGAGCGCGTTGAAATCCTCCCCCAGCTGCAGCGGTGGGACCTGGACGTCGAAGCGACCGCCTGCAACGGCGGTCGCGGCTGACGACACCTCGGTCACCATCCGTTGCAGGCGCCGACTGAAATACCAGGTCACCAACAATGCGGCCAGGGCAGCCGCACCGATGGCCACCGCCAAGGAAATGGCTGTGGCAGAGAGGTACGCCTGCTCGGCGTGAAACTGTTCGTCCGACGAGGCTGGCACCCCGGCTCGGCGCAGATGCTCACGAAAAAGCGGAGGGCCGGCAATCACCGCGACCAGCCAAGAGGTCACGGCGCCGGCAACGACCACCATCGACTGCGCCAGCAGCAGACGCACTCCGAGTCTGGGTCCGCGGCAGCGTGACGGACCCGAAAGAGGGGTCATTGCCCTGTCCCCATCCGGTATCCGACACCTCTTACTGTGTTCACGTACCGGGGGGCGGCGGGATCGTCTGCGAGCTTGCGGCGCAGGTGACCGATATGCACATCGACGAGGTGTTCGTTACCGACCCAGGACTCTCCCCAGACTGCCTCGATCAACTGGCGCCGACTGAATGCCATACCCGGCCGAGACGACAACGCCGCGAGCACATCGAACTCGGTTCGGGTCAAGACCACAGGTTGCTCACCGAGATGGACTTCCCGGCCCGCGATGTCGATACTCAACGCCCCGAATACCCGAGGCGGAGCCTCACTGACGCCCGGCTCGGATGGCGGCTTTTCGTACGCAGGTAGTTTCCGGGGCCGGCGCAACATGGCACGGATACGAGCTACTAACTCCCGCGGGCTGAAGGGTTTGGTGATGTAGTCGTCGGCGCCGACGGACAGACCGATTATGGTGTCCGTTTCCTCGTTGCGAGCAGTCAACATCACCACGTAAGCGTCGGAGAATGTGCGCAGCCCCCGGCACACCTCGATTCCGTCGATACCCGGCAGCCCCAGGTCGAGGACCACGACATCGGGGTCGATCTCTCGGGCCAATGCGAGTGCATCCACTCCGTTGTAGGCCACGGCGACCTCGAATGCTTCCCGTTCGAGGTAGCTCGCGACTATAGCGGCGAGCGCGCGCTCGTCGTCGACCACCAGCGCCCGAAATCCGGCGGTCCCCTCGGGTGGGGCATCTGGTGTGTTGTTCATAGCCTCCATCGTCGCCGGTCCCCCTCCGATCCGGCGCAGCGCACCCGGAACCGACCAAATCTTCAGCAAATCTATACACAATCCTCATCGTTTCGCCTCAACTCACGGCCGACTATGGAGCACGACGAAAGGGGAATGGCAATGATGTCGTGGAACCATGGAATGGGTTATGGAATGGGCTGGGGCGGCTGGGTGCTGATGATCGTGGTGATGGTCGCGTTCTGGACGCTGGTCGTCGTCGGGATAGTGGCGCTCTTCCGAACCAAGCGCGCCGATGGCCAACCTCCACACAGCACCAGCCGAGAAAGCGCCGACACAATCATCGACGAACGCTTCGCTCGGGGCGAAATCGACGTCGAGCAGTACCGCATCTACAAAGAAGAACTACGCGCTGGTCGCTGACGACAGGCCCCGCGATCGGCACCCTGCGATATTTCTTCTCTCGCGCAAGCCGGTGCAACCAGTCTTCACCACGCCCGGAGCGGGTAGTCACTACATCGACGCTGCTCACAACCGAGAGGAAATCATTCGATGAACATCGCACTCTCCACCACGTTGACCGAGACCGACTTCGACACCGCAATCACCAAAACCAAAGAGGCATTATCCGAGCAGGGTTTCGGTATCCTGACCGAGATCGACATGCAAGCCACCCTCAAGGCCAAGCTCGGTGAGGATATGGAGCAGTATCTGATCCTCGGTGCCTGCAACCCCACTCTCGCGCACCGCGCGGTCGGCGTCATGCCCCAGATCGGGCTACTGCTGCCCTGCAACGTCCTCGTTCGCGCCGACACCACCACGCCGGGATCCGTGATCGTCGAAGCGATGAACCCCGCGATCATGGTCGAGACCACCGGCGAATCGGGACTCGCCGATGTCGCGCAGGAAGCCACCACCAAACTGCAGGCGGCGATTTCCGCACTCGGTGGCCAGGACTCGTAGTACCTGATGACGCTGGCCCTCGGATTGATCCTCGGCGCAGTCGTTGGAGTTCTGCTCGGACTCCTCGGTGCATTGCCGAAGATGCGGGCACACCTCGTCGAGTGGCGGTTGGCCGGGGGCGCTGCCACCGGCATCGCCGGAACGCTGATCGGCAGTGCTCTGGGCAAGCTTCTGCGCCGTCGCGGCCATCCGAGTGGCGTGCGTTTTACGACCTTCACCGGTTGGCGATCAAAGATCATGGAAGGTCGCGAATGTCCTCGATCCAGTGATCGAACTCGTGGTCGTTGTCGTCGACGGCATCGTCGAGTCGACCGAATTCCATTGGACGGTAAACGAATATCGTATTGAGTCCCACTTCGCGCGCGGCCCGTAGGTCGTACGGATGGGATGCGACCATCGCTGCTCGCTCCGGCTGCACTCCGAGGTACCGGCACGTCCGCTCGTACACCAACGGTTCCGGCTTGAAAGATCCGAATATCTCCGCAGTGAGGACTGCATCCCATTGCATCCCTGCCGTTTTTGATAAATGGACCATAGTGGCCATGTCGGTGTTGGACAGGGTGGCAATCACTGCTTCGCGTCTGATTCTGCTCAACCCGTCCACCACGTCCGGCCAGGGCACAAGCCGCTTCCATGCCTCGGCCAGTTGGGCGTGCTTTGGGAGCGAAATTTTCACCCCGAGTTCGTCGCACACCGCGGCAAGCCCGGCCGTGTACGCATCTTGCACCCGATTCCATTGGGCGGCAGACTGATCCAGCTTTGCCACCCGAGAGAAGTAGTCGCGACGCCACAGCCGGACGATATCGCCGACGGGTGCCGGGTGCTCGTCGCCCAGGTGCTCGGTAAGTGCGTCAGCCACCGGTGTGAAGAAATCGACCAGTGTGCCCTGCACGTCGAAGATGTACGCGTCGTACCGCGCCATGTCGGTCCCCCATCCCATCCACAATCGCTGGTGGACATCTCGACAATTTTAACCGGTCACGTATGAGTGCATA
>JBBSSG010000151.1:0-8929 GCA_038242295.1 Mycobacteriales bacterium
CTTCAAAGCCGGCGCGGTCCCCGCTCATTTCTGGGTGCCCGATGCAGCTCAGGGCGCGAGTACCTGGGCGGCCGCCTTCGTAACCACCGTGCCAAAGATCGGGGGTCTGATTGCGATATACCGATTCTTCGATGAGGTGACACTCGACATCGACTGGCCGCTACTGGTCGCGATACTCGCTGCGGTCACCATGACGCTCGGCAACCTCGCCGCATTCAACCAAACCAACCCCCGCCGGTTGCTGGGCTGGTCCACGGTCAGCCAGGCCGGGTATCTACTGTTGCCTGTGTGCGTCGCTGGCACGAGCGATCTGGCGTTACCTTCCCTGCTTCTCTATCTGGCTGGCTACGCCGTGACAAACATTACGGCGTTCGCGGTGATCGCTGCGCTACCCGAACTCGACACACTGTCCAGCTACCGAGGCTTGGGGCACCGTCATCCGTGGCTCGCCGCAGCGTTGGCGGTCAGCCTGCTCAGCTTCGTTGGTACCCCTCCCACCGCTGTGTTCATCGGTAAGCTCACCACGTTCGCCGCCGCCTGGGATGGCGGATTCGCCTGGCTCGTCGTGGTAGCTGCAGTCAACACAGTTGCAAGCCTGTTCTACTACCTGCGCTGGCTCGCAACGATGTTCGCCGACAACCGCACTACTGATCACCACACAGTTGAGTTCGGTGTACCGCGTCCGTCCGGTCTGCACACAGCGCTCGTAGGGGCCGTCTCCATCCTTGTGCTTGGCATCGGCTCCGGAGCCCTGTGGACACTGCTGGCTCACTGAGAGGCAACGTCGACGAATCTATGCTGCAGAAACCGCGCGTTCGGGGAGAGAGTTCGCGACAGTCGTGCTCACGGTGATATTCAAGGCCGAGGCAGGATTCACTTGCGTCATTTTTTGATAAAAACAGAGCCCGAACAGCGCATCCTGGTGATGTTGCTGAACAAATTCATGAGAGACAGAAGCCAGTTCGACGTCCGTGGACGCAACTAACGGTTCGACTACCAGCGATTCTTCGCTTGCAGAGAGCACAATGCCTTACTTAATGTGTGTGCGACATCGAATATGCCGCTTCGACCCAAGGAGTCAGCCGTGGCCTACTACCGGCAGCTCGGCAACATCCCTCCCAAGCGGCACACCCAGCACCGCTCCCCCGATGGCGAGCTGTATTTCGAGGAGTTGATGGGCGAGGAGGGCTTCTCGTCCGATTCCTCGCTCCTGTACCACCGCTACATTCCGTCGGCCATCGTCGATGCCACTGTCTGGGAGCTACCGGACCAATCGACGATCCCCAATCACCCACTCAAACCGCGGCACTTGAAGCTCCATTCTCTCTTTACCGACAGTGTCGCGGCTGAGGCCGATGTCGTGACCGGTCGCCGGCTGATACTCGGCAACGCCGACATGAGGATCTCGTACGTAGTTGCCGAGAAAGAATCTGCCCTGTATCGAAATTCCATCGGAGACGAGATGGTCTACATCGAATCCGGCTCGGCAACAGTCGAAACCGTCTTCGGCGCTGTGGAAGCCAAGCGAGGCGACTACGTCCTCATCCCACGGGGCACCACGCACAGATGGGTCCCGAAAGGCCGGGTACGCGCATACGAAATGGAGGCCAACAGCCACATCGTGCCACCGAAACGCTATCTCTCGAAGTACGGGCAGCTGCTCGAAAACGCTCCCTTCTGCGAGCGAGATCTACACGGTCCCAGCGAGACGTTCGCTGTCGAAGGCACCGACGTCGAGGTCCTCGTCAAGCACCGTGGATCGACGGACATCGTCGGTACCCGTTACGTGTATGCCAACCACCCGTTCGACGTCGTCGGGTGGGACGGGTGCCTCTATCCGTACACATTCAATATTGCCGACTACGAACCCATCACGGGCCGCGTCCATCAGCCGCCGCCTGCGCACCAAGCATTCGAGGGCGACAACTTCGTCATCTGCAACTTCGTACCCCGCAAGATCGACTACCACCCGTTGTCGATCCCGACGCCGTACTACCACTCGAATGTCGATTCCGACGAGATCATGTTCTACGTCGGCGGCGACTACGAGGCCCGTAAGGGTTCAGGAATCGGCCAGGGATCGATCTCGATCCACCCGGGCGGACACGCACACGGCCCTCAGCCGGGCGCCTACGAGCGCAGTATCGGCGCCGAATTCTTCGACGAACTTGCCGTCATGGTCGATACCTTCCGGCCGCTCGAGCTCGGCGAGGGTGCACTAGCGTGCGAGGACCCGGGTTACGCATGGACATGGGCACGTCGGGGGCCGACTACGACTACCACTACAGGGGTTAATCAGTGATTCCGAGGCTGTTCCGAGGACTGTTCGATGACGCGGCGCTCTTCCCGCCCGGAAGCACGCCGCTTGATACGGCTATCGAGCAGCATCTTTCGTATCGAGGTACCGAGTTCGCGGACCTTGTCGGACCATTGGTGTTCCCAATTTCCCGTCTCGACGAACTCAACAAAGTGAGCGCACCACTCAACATTTCCTTGACCGCTCCGGGTGGGCCCGACACAGTCGAAGCTGCACTCGACCGGATGTATGCGAAATCGAATTTACCCGTCGTCGCGATCGAGGTGGCGCTGCCGAACGGAACCGACATCACCGCGCTGGGCGCAGTCGACCCAGCTATCGACGTCTATGTCGAGATTCCACGTGGAAGCCGTCGCGACAAGGTGTTCGACGCCGTTGACGAGCGTGGGTACCGCGCGAAGTTCCGTACCGGCGGGGATGCCGCGGACGCACATCCGAGCGAGGAAGAGCTTGCCGCTGCCATCTATGAGGCGGCTCGGCGTGAAATCTCCTTCAAAGCCACGGCTGGGCTGCATCATGCAATCCGGAACACAAGCGCTGACACCGGCTTTGAACAGCACGGCTACCTCAACATCCTTTTGGCCGCACAGGTCGCGCACAGTGGCGCCAGAGCGTCGGACATCGCCACGATTCTCGCAGTGCGTGATCCCGAGATACTCGCCCAGCACATTGCCGCGATCGAAACCAAGCGCGCCTTCCTCTCGTTCGGAGCGTGCAGTATCCGCGAACCGCTCGACGATCTTATTTCACTCGGACTCATCCCCCCGATGTAGAAGGAGCTCCATGGCGGCAATCGACGTTCCGATCGGTTCCGAATTCGGCATTCACAACCTGCCCTACGGCGTGTTCTCCACTGCTGAGTCGGCCAGGCGCATCGGCATTCGCGTCGGCGATGTCGTCGTCGACCTCGCCGTTGCACTCGGCGATGACGTCTTCGCCGAGTCGACTCTCAACCCGTTCATGACGCAGGGCAGGCCGCGATGGATTTCGGTGCGTGAGCAACTCACCGCGCTGATCACTCGGGATGCGCTCCCCGACAGTGCGATTCATTCACTGGCGTCGGTCGCGCTACACATACCGTTCGACGTCGCGGACTACGTCGACTTCTACGCATCCGAGCATCACGCAAGCAACCTCGGACGATTGTTCAGGCCCGGTTCCCCTCCGCTGATGCCCAATTGGAAGCACATGCCCGTCGGATATCACGGTCGGGCAGGCACCGTCGTAGTGTCCGGGACCGATATCTCACGTCCGAACGGCCAACGTAAAACTTCTGACCAGCCTTCGCCGACATTCGGTCCGAGTACGCGTCTCGACATCGAAGCCGAGATGGGCTTCGTCGTCGGCACTCCGTCGACTACCCCGATTTCGCCGAACGATTTTGCAGAGCACGTTTTCGGGGCGGTCATCATCAACGACTGGTCGGCGCGTGATCTTCAAGCTTGGGAGTACGTTCCGCTCGGCCCCAATCTCGGTAAGAGCTTCGCAACGTCGATTTCGCCGTGGGTCGTGCCTCTGTTGGCATTGGAGCAAGCGCGAATCGATACCCCGGTGCAAAATCCGGAGCCACTGCCGTATCTGAAGGAAGAACGGTCCTGGGCGCTCGATATCGATCTGAGAGTCGTCTGGAACGGATGCGAAGTGTCACGTCCGCCGTACAGCACCATGTACTGGTCACCAGCACAGATGCTCGCGCACACCACGATCAACGGGGCCATCTCACGCACCGGTGACCTTTTCGCGTCCGGAACTATCTCCGGTCCGGAGAAGTCCCAGCGCGGAGCTCTCATCGAATTAACTTGGGGCGGAACAGAACCAGTTGATATCGGAGGCGAGGCCCGCACGTTCCTGGAGGACGGTGACGAGGTGGTCATCGCGGCCAGCGCCCCGGGGCCGAACGGCACCCGTATCGGGTTCGGTGACGTGCGAGGCCGAATCACACCTGCGTGGGACTTCGATCGCCCGAGACGGACTATTCGGTAGGGCGATAGGCCGGCGACTTCGAGGCCTTCCCGCTGTCGAGAGTCCTCAGTAGCGGCATAGTCCGATAGGGAACGACGACGGAAAGCGTTATGACGCTGGTCGACCGCCCAACCACGCCAGATTTGTTCAACTCGATCAGTGTCCGCTGCAAACCGTCGTGTGAAACCGCGGCGATACGGCACAGCACGTCACCGGCGCCGGTGGTTGCGTACGCCTCCAATACACCGGGAATTGCCGCGAGTTCGTCGGTCACACTTGCCAACGCACCCTGCGCAATTTCCAGCGTCACGAATGCCTGCACTCCGAAACCGGCAGCATCCAAGTCGATGTGGGGGGCGTAGCCGGATACGACATGAGAGTCCTCGAGCTTCTTCAACCGCGCCTGAACCGTTGCCCTGGCCACGTTCATCCGGCGCGATAACTCCAGCGCGCCGGCTTTCGGATAGTCATGCATAGCCTCGAGAAGCGCAAAGTCGAGGGTGTCGAGCGTAGTTGCATCTCTGAAAGTCATACGGTGTCCGATTCTCGGAATGAATCTACAAAGTGTATAGAAAACTTGTTTGTTCCATCTGCGATATTGACAAAGCGACTAGCTGTAGATGTGCCGATTGACCACGAAGAGCCGGTCGTCTTACCTATGAGAAGACGCTTCGACGTGTCCCGCGCTACAGCGACCCACGATCTGGACCGGCTGACAACGATGGAAGGAACACGATGAGCATCGATCAACTCCTCACTGACGAGGAACGACTGGCGGATCTCGACATCGATGCACTACGGCAGCTTGTCGGATTGGTGCAGTACGACGGATCGGGCGACCGGTTCCCGGTGAGTGGATGGGACGGGCTCGTTTGGGCCGTCGGAAACGCCACTCAGACTTCGCATTTTTTCCAATCTGCATTCGGCATGGAGCTAGTCGCCTACTCAGGGCCCACCACTGGGAACCGTGACCGGCACTCCTTTGTGTTGACGAGCGGTGCAGTGCGATTCGTCATCCAGGGCGCGGTGGACCCTTCGAGCGAACTCGTCGAACATCACCGGTTACACGGGGACGGGATCCGCGACATCTCACTTGCGGTCCCCAACGTCGATACCTGCATCGAGCACGCCCGCCGAGAAGGCGCCACCATACTCATAGAACCGCACGACACTTGCGACGAACACGGCGTCGTACGGACGGCGACCATCGCGACTTACGGCGACACTCGTCATTCCCTCGTCGACCGATCGAAGTACACCGGTCCGTACCTTCCCGGCTATGTCGAGCGGACGTCGACGCTGTGTAGGCCGGGCCGGGCGCCAAAACGGATTTTTCAGGCCCTCGACCATGTGGTCGGCAACGTCGAAATCGGCAAGATGAACGAGTGGGTCGACTTCTACAACCGCGTCATGGGCTTCACCAACATGGCTGAGTTCGTCGGCGAAGACATCTCCACCGACTATTCGGCGCTGATGAGCAAGGTCGTCTCCAACGGCAATCACCGCGTAAAATTTCCACTCAACGAGCCGGCGCTCGGTAAGAAGCGCTCGCAGATCGACGAGTACCTCGACTTCTATCAGGGCCCGGGTGCGCAGCATGTCGCACTGGCCACCAACGACATCCTCGCGGCCGTGGACGCGCTCGTCGATGCGGGCATCGAGTTCCTCGCCACCCCGGACTCCTACTACGAGGATCCTGAGCTGCGAGCGCGTATCGGTGATGTTCGAGTGCCGGTCGAAGATCTGCAGAAGCGCGGAATTCTTGTCGATCGTGACGAGGACGGTTATTTGCTACAGGTCTTCACCAAGCCCCTCGTCGATCGCCCGACGGTGTTCTTCGAGATCATCGAACGCCACGGATCACTGGGCTTCGGCATCGGGAACTTCAAGGCCCTGTTCGAGGCCATCGAACGTGAACAGGACGCCCGCGGCAACTTTTGACCTTCTCTATCCAGTCGTGATGATCGTCTCGGATTGGAATAGGCCATCCTCGCTCGATGGTTGGCGCAGGTAAGTAATCGAACGCTGTACGTAAACCTGTGCAAGGAATGAGTCGAACCAGTGAAATTGTTTTCCCCGTTGACATTAGGCGAACTGAAGCTTGCTAACAGGCTGGTGATGGCTCCGCTGACGCGAGTGCGGTCAGGACGAGACGGAGTCCCCGGCCCGCTGGTAGTCGAGCACTACAAGCAACGTTCGTCGCTGGGTCTCATCGTGAGCGAGGGCACGTATCCGAGTCACGCGGGGCAAGGTTTTCCGGGCCAGCCCGGCCTCGTGACGCCCGAGCAGATCGAGGGGTGGCGCAACGTGGCAGACGCGGTTCACTCCGCAGGTGGGCTGATCGTCGCCCAGGTCATGCACGCCGGTCGCGTGACACACGAAGGAACAACCGGCGGCCGCGAGGTGGTGGGGCCGAGTGCAATCGCTATCGACGGTGAAACCCGAACGTATGACGGGAAGCAGCCGTACCCCGTCCCGCATGCACTGCGCACCGACGAATTGCCCTCGGTGATCGGAGATTTTGTGCAAGCGTCGAAGAATGCGATCGCGGCAGGCATGGACGGCGTCGAAATTCACGGCGCCAATGGCTATTTACTCCACGAGTTTCTTTCTCCTGCTTCCAATCGACGTGAAGACTCCTACGGCGGCTCGCCTGAGAACAGGGCACGCTTCGTGGCCGAAGTTGTCGAAGCGGTAGCCGCCGCCGTCGGCGCAGCCCGAGTCGGAATCCGTATCTCTCCTGAGCACAACATCCAAGATGCCTACGAACCGGACTCCGACGACGTGCGGGCGACCTACACCGCGCTCGTCGACCGAATCGCGCCGCTCGGTCTCTCGTATCTCAGCGTGCTGCACAAGGATCCATCGGGAGAGCTGGTCCAGAGTTTACGTCACACGTTCGCTGGCCCGGTACTCGTGAACAGTGGATTCAGCGAGATCACCAGCCGGGATGAAGCGCTTTCTCTTTTGGCCGACGGTGTCGGCGACGCCGTGGTTGTCGGACGTCCAGCCATTGCCAACCCCGATCTCGCATACCGATGGCGGGAAGACTTGCCGTTGAACGCACCCGACCAACACACCTTCTACTCCGAGGGAGCGAAGGGCTACACGGACTACCCTGCGTTGCAACACTGACAACACAGTGGCACAGGCCCCGCACTTGGACATTGGGTGCGGGCCTGTGAGTGTCACTCCTTCGTACGTCCGCGACTACGAGTTTCGATTTCGTGAGCAGGTACATGATGCGGTTTTTCGTCGTATGCTGCGGAGACTATCGACGACATCGAGCCCTCGGAAACTAGCCGAAAGAAGGCAGCGAGATGGGAAGACTTCAAGGTAAAGCAGCCATTATCACCGGTGGGGCAAGCGGCATCGGTATGGCCGCCGCGCAGCTATTCGCCGCCGAGGGCGCGGCCGTCACAATCGGCGATCTGAACCAGCAGCAGGCCGGGGATGCTGCCGCCCAAATAAAAGCCGATGGCGGACGCGCGATTGGGGTTGCCGTCGACGTCATGGACGAGGAATCCCTCGCTGCCCTGGTGGATGCCACGGTGCAGGAGTTCGGCCGATTGGACGTCATGTGCAACCACGTGGGAGGTAGCAACCCGCGCAAAGACTTGGACGTGCTGCGCCTGGACATGGCGGAGTTCGACCGCACCATGCAGCTAAATGTGCGCAGCACGCTCGTGGGCTGTCGGCTGGCCCTGCCGCACCTGATCGACGCGGGCGGCGGTTCGATCATCAATACCGCATCCGTCGGGGGCTTGGCCGGCGATTATGTGCAGGTGGCCTACGGCACCGCGAAGGCTGCGGTCATCCGCCTGACGCAGTACGTCGCCACTCAGTACGGTGCCCAGAATGTGCGTTGTAATGCGGTCGCTCCCGGCGCTGTGATGACCCCAGCGTTGCAGAACAATCTCTCGCCTGAAGCTATCGAAAAGATTCGGTCACACAACGCGCTGCCGTTCATCGGGGAACCCGAGGACATCGCCGCCGCGATGCTGTTCCTGGCTTCGGACGAGTCCCGCTACATCACCGGCCAGACACTCGTGGTCGACGGCGGCATGACCAGCCACCACGCCATCGCCGAGGACCGCCGCCTTTCGCCGGAGTAATCCTGAAACCAGACTCGGAAGCTTTTGCTGGACAACGCTAAGCCTAGGTTCGCGCCCACAAGTACGGGCGGTCGACCAGGCAGGCAGCGACGTACGCGAAGAACACTTCGAACGGATCCTGGACGCTGCCTATACGCACTCCGCGGGCGGGGACAATCGATGTTCCGGTAGATGGGATCAGAGGTTCAAGGACCGCCCGATGATTTCTTTCATGATCTCAGTGGTGCCGCCGTAGATGGTCTGGACGCGAGAATCCAAGTATGCCTTGGCCACTGGGTATTCCTTCATGTATCCGTAGCCACCATGGAGCTGAAGGCAGCGGTCGATCAACGTTACCTGGGCTTCGGTGGTCCACCACTTGGCCATGGCAGCTTCTTGCACGGTCAAGTTCTCAGCATTGAGCTGTTCTATGAACTTGTCGACGAGAACGCGGACGGCCGTGGTCTTTGTGGCCTCTTCTGCCAGTACGAATCGTGTGTTCTGGAAGGTACCGATCGACCTGCCGAAGGCCTTCCTGTCGCGACAGTACTGGATC
>JBBSSG010000152.1:0-8803 GCA_038242295.1 Mycobacteriales bacterium
GAACCGACCGCGCAGCCGATGGGCGCGGGGCGGTACCCGGTGAAGTTCTATCTCACCGCGATGCTCTTCATCATCTTCGATATAGAAATCGTCTTCCTCTATCCCTGGGCGGTCCACTTCGACGCCCTCGGCATGTTCGGGCTACTGGCCATGGGGATGTTCATCGTCAGTGCTGCCGTCGCCTACGCCTACGAATGGCGCCGAGGCGGACTGAGCTGGGACTGAGCTGAGACTAACCGGAATTTCCGACGATTTAAGAATTGGGAGGGTCTGACATGGGTCTCGAGGAGAAGCTACCGAGCGGCTTCCTGTTGAGCACGGTGGAAAGTTTCGCCGGCTACGTGCGCAAGGGCTCGCTGTGGCCCGCGACGTTCGGGCTTGCGTGCTGCGCAATCGAGATGATGGCTACCAGTTCGGGAAGATTCGATATCGCGCGATTCGGAATGGAGGCGTTTCGCGCCTCTCCTCGTCAAGCGGATCTGATGATCGTCGCGGGCCGCGTCAGCCAAAAAATGGCTCCAGTGCTCAGACAAATCTACGACCAGATGGCCGAGCCGAAATGGGTTCTCGCAATGGGTGTCTGTGCCTCCTCGGGGGGCATGTTCAACAATTACGCGATCGTCCAGGGTGTCGATCACGTGGTTCCCGTCGACATCTATTTACCCGGATGTCCTCCGCGACCCGAGATGCTGCTCGACGCCATCCTGAAGCTGCACGAAAAGATTCAGGAAATGCCGCTGGGAGTCAACCGAGAACAGGTCGCCCGCGCTGCCGAAGCAGCCGCGCTGGCATCTACCCCCACCATCGAGTTGAAGGGTCTGCTGCGGTGACGTCCGATCGGCGCGGAATGTTCGGTGTCCACGGCACCGGCGATACCTCCGGATATGGAGGCGTGGTGCAGCAGCGGGTCTCGCCGACCGGCACCGATCGTCCGTACGGGGGTTATCTCGACGCCGTCGCAGACGCGCTCGAGCACGCCCTCAGCAGCCGGGGTGTTGATTTCGACGACGCGGTCGAAACGGTGGTCGTGTTCCGCGGTCAACTCACCTTTCACGTCCGGCGCGAACATCTGGTAGCGCTGGCAACCGATCTGCGGAACTCACCCGAGCTTCGATTCGAGCTGTGCCTCGGCGTCAGCGGTGTCCACTACCCCGACAGCAAGGGCCGCGAACTGCACGCTGTCTATCCTTTGCTCTCCATCACGCACAATCGGCGTATCCGCCTAGAAGTTTCGGTGCCGGATTCGGACCCTCACATCCCCAGCTTGATGAGTGTCTATCCGACGAACGACTGGCACGAGCGCGAGACCTACGACTTTTTCGGGATCGAATTCGACGGCCATCCGTCACTCACCCGGATCCAGATGCCGGACGACTGGGTTGGCCATCCCCAGCGCAAGGACTATCCGCTCGGAGGAATCCCGGTCGAATACAAAGGAGCTACTATTCCTCCTCCCGATCGCCGAAGGGGGTACAACTGATGACCGACCTATCAGGACACGAGAAGTCGTTCACCGTATCCGGTCAGGACTGGGATGACATCGTTGCGGCCGCCGCCGAATCGTCCGGTGCATCGCCGGATGAACGCATTGTCGTCAATATGGGTCCACAACACCCCTCGACGCATGGTGTTCTGCGGCTGATTCTGGAAATCGAGGCCGAGACAGTAACCGAAGCGCGATGCGGAATCGGATACCTGCACACCGGGATCGAGAAGAACCTCGAATTTCGAAACTGGACTCAAGGGGTCACGTTCGTTACTCGAATGGACTACCTGTCGCCATTCTTCAACGAGACTGCTTATTGCCTCGGAGTCGAAAAGCTCCTCGATATTACCGACGATATCCCCGAGCGAGCGTCGGTCATTCGGGTCCTGCTGATGGAGTTGAACCGGATCTCCTCTCACCTCGTTGCGTTGGCCACCGGCGGAATGGAACTGGGTGCAGTAACGGCGATGCTGTTCGGCTTTCGGGAACGCGAAACCATTCTCGACGTATTCGAATTGATCACCGGACTGCGAATGAATCATGCGTTCATCCGTCCCGGCGGCCTCTCTCAGGATCTGCCCGACGGTGCCGTCGAGAAAATTCGCGAGCTATTGAAAACCCTTCCGGCCAGGCTTGCAGACATCTCGAATCTGCTGGACGACAACAGCATCTGGAAAGCGCGAACCGTAGGCATCGGCTACCTCGATCTGACCGGTTGCATGGCGTTGGGTATCACGGGTCCGATGCTCAGATCGACCGGTCTGCCGCATGATCTGCGGGTGTCGGAACCGTACTGCGGATACGAGAACTACGAATTCGATGTGTGCACCGATACCGGGTGCGACGCTTACGGTAGGTACGCGATTCGAATCGCAGAGATGAAAGAGTCCCTCAAGATCGTCGAGCAGTGCCTCGACAAACTTCGACCTGGCCCAATTATGGTGGACGACAAGAAGATCGCCTGGCCCGCAGATCTCTCCGTCGGACCCGACGGTATGGGCAACTCGGCGGAGCATGTCCAAAAGATCATGGACACCTCGATGGAATCGCTCATCCACCACTTCAAGTTGGTCACGGAGGGATTCCGAGTCCCACCCGGGCAGGTGTACGTGGCCGTCGAATCTCCCCGAGGTGAACTTGGAGTTCACATGGTCAGCGATGGCGGAACTCGCCCATTTCGGGTCCACTACCGTGATCCTTCGTTCACGAATCTTCAGGCTGTGGCAGCGATATGCGAGGGCGGAATGGTGGCGGACGTCATTGCAGCCGTCGCCAGCATCGACCCGGTCATGGGCGGAGTCGACCGATGAGCGATCCGGTGTTCATTCAGCTAGGAACCCGTCCGGTTCCGTACCCGGACGAGGTTCGCGCGCGCCTGGCCAAGGATGCGGAGGCGATCATCGCACGGTATGCGCCACCCGAATCACCTGACCCGGCGATGGCCCGGTCCGCGCTGCTCCCCCTACTGCACCTGGTTCAGTCCGAGGACGGCTATGTAACTCCGACCGGAATCGAGTTTTGCGCCGCGCTCTTGGGACTGACTGCCGCTGAGGTAACCGGCGTCTCAACGTTCTACTCCATGTACCGGCGCGGGCCGACCGGCGCCTACCTCGTCGGAGTGTGCACCAATACCCTGTGCGCAGTCATGGGGGGCGACGCAATTCTAGAAACACTGCAGGATCATCTCGCCTCCAGTTCTGAGGACGACCGAGTGACCTTGACGCACATCGAGTGCAATGCGGCGTGCGACTACGCACCGGTCGTCATGGTCAACTGGGAATTCTTCGACAATCAGACTCCGCAATCAGCGCGAGCGCTCGTCGATTCCTTGCGTTCGGATGAGGTGGTCGTTCCTACTCGCGGCGCGCCCCTCCTCACATTCAAGGAGACCGCGCGAATTCTGGCGGGCTTCCCCGACGATCGTGTGGACGCAGTGCACGTCGGCGGAACCCCGGGCGACCCGACTCTGGCCGGATTGCGTGTGGCGCAGGCATCAGGCATGACAGCTCCCGAAGCGCAGATGCCTTCAGATCACGGCAGCGCTCCGTTTGCTTCCGAGAGTGTCGTCGCTGCCGAGTTCGCCAAGGAAAAGCCCGCCCCGGCCCCCACCGAGTCCGTTCCGCCCGAGAAGGGAAACTGACATGCCTCTCACTCCGGTATTGAGCAGCTACTGGGACGACCCCGAATCGTGGACACTCGCGACCTACGAAAGTCATGGCGGTTACCAAGGTCTTCGGCGAGCTTTGGCGATGCCCGAGGACGACGTCATCGCTCTCGTCAAGGACTCCGGGTTGCGCGGACGCGGCGGAGCAGGCTTTCCCACCGGGATGAAGTGGGGTTTCATCCCGCAGGGTGACGGCAAGCCCCATTACTTGGTGGTCAACGCCGACGAATCCGAGCCGGGCACGTGTAAGGACATGCCGCTGATGCTCGCCACGCCGCAGGTGCTTCTCGAAGGAATCATCATCGCCGCCTACGCGATTCGTGCTCATCGCGCCTACATCTATCTTCGCGGCGAGGTCGTGCCGGTACTTCGGCGTCTCCACGCTGCGGTCGCCGAGGCCTACCGTGCCGGCTATCTCGGAAAGAACATTCTGGGTAGCGGTTTCGACCTCGAGATCATCGTTCACGCCGGAGCCGGCGCCTACATCTGCGGGGAGGAAACCGCTCTGCTCGATTCGTTGGAGGGCAAACGCGGCCAGCCCCGCCTGCGGCCGCCGTTCCCCGCCGTTGCCGGGCTGTACGCGTGCCCGACAGTGGTCAACAACGTCGAATCGATCGCCAGTGTGCCGGCGATCCTCCGAAATGGTGTCGATTGGTTCCGGTCCATGGGCAGCGAAAAATCACCCGGATTCACCCTGTTCTCACTGTCAGGCCACGTCACGAGACCTGGACAGTACGAGGCTCCACTCGGAATCACGCTTCGAGAACTACTCGGCTACGCAGGCGGCGTGCGGGCGGGCCACACTCTCAAATTTTGGACCCCGGGAGGCTCATCGACCCCGATGTTCACCGATGAGCATCTCGACGTTCCGTTGGACTACGAAGGCGTCTCTGCCGCTGGATCCATGCTCGGCACCAAGGCACTCGAGATATTCGACGAGACGACGTGCGTGGTTCGCGCAGTGCGCCGGTGGACCGAGTTCTATGCCCACGAATCGTGCGGTAAGTGCACGCCGTGTAGGGAGGGAACCTACTGGCTGGCCCAAATCTACGAGCGTCTCGAAACCGCCCGTGGCACGGCATCCGATCTGGACACACTGGTTGATGTGTGCGACAGCATTCTCGGAAAGGCTTTCTGCGCTCTCGGCGACGGCGCTGTCAGCCCGATCGCGTCCTCGCTGAAATATTTTCGTGACGAGTACCTCGCGCACATCGGAGCGCCGTGCCCGTTCGATCCACACCAGTCCACCCTTCTGGCGGGAGCTCTGACCTCATGAAATTCGAAGTCGAGACTGTCACCGTCAACATCGACGGCACCGATGTGAAAGTACCGCCCGGCACCTTGGTGATCAGAGCCGCCGAACTCATTGGTATTCGTATCCCTCGCTTTTGCGACCACCCCCTGCTCGATCCGGTCGGGGCATGCCGTCAGTGCCTGGTGGAGGTCGACGGTCAACGAAAGCCATTGGCGTCCTGCACTACTGCGGTCAGCGACGGCATGATCGTCCACACACAGTTGACCTCTCCTGCCGCCGAGAAAGCGCAGAAGGGGATCATGGAACTCCTCCTGATCAACCATCCACTCGACTGCCCGGTCTGCGACAAGGGCGGCGAGTGTCCACTCCAGAACCAAGCGATGTCGGCGGGCCGACCGGACTCCCGGTTCGTCGACGTCAAGCGGACATTCGAAAAGCCGATATCCCTGTCGTCGCAGGTTCTCCTCGACCGTGAACGCTGTGTTCTGTGCGCCAGGTGCACCAGGTTCTCCGAGCAGATTGCCGGTGATCCGTTCATCGAACTCCTCGAGCGCGGCGCACTGCAACAAGTCGGAATTTACGAGAACGAACCGTTCGAATCATATTTTTCGGGCAATACCGTCCAGATCTGTCCGGTAGGGGCGTTGACCGGAGCCGCCTATCGTTTTCGTGCGCGACCCTACGATCTGGTGTCGACGCCCAGCGCATGCGAGCACTGCGCGAGCGGATGCGCTCAACGTACCGACCACCGGCGCGGAAAAGTGCTGCGCCGCCTTGCCGGAGACGATCCAGCAGTCAACGAGGAATGGAACTGTGACAAGGGGCGATGGGCGTTCGCCTACGCCACCGAACCCGACCGACTCACCATACCTTTGGTACGCGGAGCCGACGGCGCCCTGGCGCCGGCGTCGTGGTCCGAGGCGATGGCCGTCGCGGCGCGCGGATTGTCGGCCGCCGGAGCCGACGTCGGAGTTCTCGTCGGCGGCCGCTCGACGGTGGAGGATGCCTACAGCTACTCCAAGTTCGCGCGGGTGACCCTGGGCACCAACAGCATCGACTTCCGCGCGCGTGCGCACAGCATCGAGGAAGCAGCCTTCCTGGGATCGCAGATCGCTGCTCGTCCCATGAGCGTCACCTACGGCAATCTCGAACAGGCGACGACGGTGCTGCTCGTCGGTTTCGAACCAGAGGAAGAGTCGCCGATCGTCTTTATCCGGCTCCGCAAAGCCGTCCGCACCCGCGACCAGCGGGTGTACTCGATCGCGCCACTTGCATCCCCTGGCGTCACCAAGCTGTCCGCCACGTTGATCCGCTGCCTACCCACCGGTGAGGCGCAGGTACTCGACGAGTTGACGAGTTCAGCGGAATCCGAACTGTTCTCGACGCCCGGCACCGTCGTGCTCGTAGGAGAGCGGCTCGCCGCCTCGCCGGGCGGATTCTCGGCGGTGCTCCGGTTCATCGAAGCGACCGGTGCATCGCTCGCGTGGATCCCCCGGCGAGCCGGTGACCGCGGCGCCCTCGATGCCGGCGCGCTTCCTGGTCTACTTCCCGGCGGCAGACGAGTTGCCGACGCCGATGCCCGTGCCGAACTCGCCGCCGCCTGGAACGTCCCGCAGCTTCCGGACAGCGAAGGGCTCAGCACCTCGGCCATTCTGGACGCCGCGGCATCGGGCACGGTGAAAGCACTCGTGGTCGGCGGCGTCGACCCAGCGGACCTGCCGAACCCGGCGGCCGCCGCGGCCGCGCTGGAGCGCGCGTCGTTCGTCGTCTCGCTGGAACTGCGCCGCAGCCGCGTCACCGAACGAGCAAACGTGGTGTTTCCGGTGGCATCGGTGTCCGAGAAGGCCGGCACGTTTCTCGATTGGGAAGGAAGGCCCCGCTCGTTCGAGACCGCTCTCGTCGACACACGCACGTTGACCGACGGCCGGGTCCTCGACGCGCTCGCAGAACACATTGGAAAACCTATCGGACTGCCGGACGTAGCGTCGACTCGACGTGAGATGGACTCCCTCCCGGCCTGGTCCGGAGATAGAGTCAGCCCGCCCTCTGAGCCACCGACGGCTGCGGCAATCCCGAGAGCAGGCGAAGCGATACTCACTACGTGGCGCATGCTGCTCGACTCCGGGCGAATGCAGGACGGTGAACCGCATCTGGCAGGTACCGCCAGGGCCTCGGTCGTTCGCCTTTGCTCCGCCACCGCGCAGGAGATCGGAGCAACCGACGGTGATTGGGTCACCGTCGCGTCCGCGGACGGCGCGATCACGCTCCCGCTGGCCATAACAGAGCTACCTGACCGCGTCGTGTGGCTGCCCCTGTGCTCAGCCGGATCCGAGGTGTACGCGGATCTGCGAGTGAGCATCGGAGCCGTAGTGTCCATCGCGCCCGCCCCGGCCCCCGGCCCTCGTTCGACTGCAGCCTCGAACACCGAGTCTTCGTCATGATCCCCGGTTTCGGCGTCGACCCGTGGTGGCTCGTCGTTGGCAAGGCGATCGCGGTCTTCGCATTCTTGGTTCTCACCCCGCTCATCACCATTCTCGCCGAACGCAAAATCATGGCGCGTATGCAGAACCGAGTCGGACCGAACCGGGTCGGACCAGGCGGCATGCTGCAAAGCCTCGCGGACGGCATCAAGCTCGCCCTCAAAGAAGGCATCGTTCCCAAGGGAGTCGTCAAGCCGGTCTACCTCATGGCCCCGGTTATCGCGACGGTGCCTGCATTCATGGCCTTTGCGGTAATACCCTTCGGCCCGGAAGTCTCGATCCTCGGGCACCGAACGCCGTTGCAATTGACCGACCTACCGGTGGCAGTGCTCTACCTTCTCGCCGTAACGTCGATCGGCGTATATGGAATCGTGTTGGCGGGCTGGGCATCGGGCTCCACCTATCCACTTCTGGGCGGTATCAGATCGACCGCACAGGTCATCTCGTACGAGATCGCGATGGGATTGTCGTTCACCGCAGTGTTTCTGCACGCGGGAACGATGTCGACCTCGGGAATTGTTGCCGCACAGTCGAGCACCTGGTACGTGTTTCTACTGTTCCCCTCTTTCGCCATCTACCTGGTCTCGATGGTCGGTGAGACCAACCGCGCGCCCTTCGATCTTCCCGAGGCCGAGGGTGAACTCGTCGGCGGCTTCCACACCGAATACTCGTCCCTGAACTTCGCGATGTTCATGCTCGCCGAATACGTCAACATGGTGACCGTGTCCGCGCTTGCGACGACGCTCTTCCTCGGCGGCTGGCACGCCCCGTTCCCAATCAGCTTGTGGGACGGAGCAAATGCCGGTTGGTGGCCCGTACTGTGGTTCACCCTCAAGATCTGGGGATTCTTGTTCGGATTCATCTGGCTGCGTTCGACTCTGCCTCGGCTCCGCTACGACCAGTTCATGAATCTGGGCTGGAAAGTCCTCATTCCAGCCTCGCTCGTATGGATTCTCGTGGTCGCCACCGTGCGAGCCTTTCGGGTCGAAGGCTACGGCTCGCTCACAATCGCTCTGGTGATCGGCAGTGCCGCGATCGCGACATTCGCTGCCGTATTCCTCTGGCGCCGAATCCATCGGACGCCGCCCCCTACTGAGCAACCGCCTGCCGACCCACCCGCGTTCGATCCCCCCGCGTTCGATCCTTTTGCGGGCGGATTCCCGGTCCCCCCGCTACCGGGACAATCCCTGCCGGCCAACCCGAAGGAGCGCAGCGATGCCTGAATTTATAGGTCCCATAGCAGGATTCGGTGTCACGTTCGCGACGATGTTCAAGAAGCCGGTCACCGAGTTCTATCCGGAGGAAAAGGTACCGACCGCGCCGAGATACCACGGACGTCACCAGCTCAATCGGTACGCCGACGGGTTGGAAAAGTGCATCGGCTGTGAGCTGTGCGCGTGGGCGTGTCCGGCGGATGC
>JBBSSG010000153.1:0-8794 GCA_038242295.1 Mycobacteriales bacterium
CGATCATCACCGGCTGGGACTATCCGTCGTGTGAGGCCATCGGTCTGCTCAAGATGGACTTCCTCGGCTTGCGCAACCTCACCGTCATCGGTGATGCGATCGACAACATCAAGAGCAACCGGGGGATCGAACTCGACCTCGACGCCCTCGGCCTCGACGATCGTGTGACGTACGACCTGCTTGCTCGTGGCGACACTCTTGGTGTCTTCCAGCTCGACGGTAGTGCAATGCGCGATCTCCTTCGACGCATGCAGCCCACTGCGTTCGAGGACATTATCGCCGTTGGTGCCCTGTACCGGCCTGGTCCGATGGGAATGAACGCGCACAACGACTACGCCGACCGCAAGAACAACCGGCAAGACGTCAAACCCATTCACCCGGAACTCGAAGAACCGTTGAAGGTAATTCTGGGTGACACGTACGGCCTGATCGTGTATCAGGAGCAGATCATGCAGATTGCGCAGAAAGTGGCCGGGTACTCGCTCGGTCAGGCCGACATTCTGCGGCGCGCGATGGGCAAGAAGAAGCTTTCGGTGCTGGAGGAGGCATACGCAGGTTTCCGAGAAGGGATGCTGGCCAACAGTTTCTCCGAACCAGCTATCAAGGCACTGTGGGAGACGATTCTTCCGTTCGCCGGCTACGCATTCAACAAGTCGCACGCGGCGGCTTATGCGCTCGTCTCGTACTGGACTGCTTATCTCAAGGCGAACTATCCGGCCGAGTACATGGCCGGGCTCCTCACCAGCGTCGGTGACGACAAGGACAAGTCGGCAATCTATCTCGCGGATTGCCGCAAGTTGGGCATCACAGTATTGCCGCCCGACGTCAACGAGTCCGAGTTGAACTTCGCCTCGGTGGGCAAGGACATTCGCTTCGGTCTCGGCGCGGTGCGCAACATAGGAACCAACGTCGTAGCCTCTATCCTTCGCGCCCGGTCGGAAAAATCGAACTACACCGACTTTTCCGACTATCTCGCAAAAATCGACGCTCTTGCCTGTAGCAAGAAAGTGACCGAATCTCTCATCAAGGCAGGGGCTTTCGACTCGCTGGATCATCCACGCAAAGGCTTGATGCTGATTCATGCCGATGCGATCGATGCGGTGATGGGGACGAAGAAGGCCGAGGCGATCGGACAGTTCGATCTGTTCGGTGGTGAGGACGCCGACGAGTCTATCGCCGCAGTGTTCAATGTCCGTGTTCCTGACGAGGAGTGGGAGTCGAAGCACAGGTTGGCGCTCGAGCGGGAGATGCTGGGCCTGTACGTTTCGGGGCATCCGCTCCTCGGAGTCGAACATCTGCTTGCTGCTCAGTCCGACACCAACATCCCGGCAATTCTCGAGGGTGACATCAAGGACGGAACTCAGGTCACCATCGGCGGCATCCTTGCCTCCGTCAATCGCCGTATCAACAAGAATGGTTTGACCTGGGCTTCAGCCCAGTTGGAGGACCTCGTCGGCGGTATCGAGGTATTGTTTTTCCCGCAGTCGTACTCGGTGTTCGGAGCAGATGTAACCGAGGACTCGGTGGTCCTGGTGAAGGGGCGTGTTTCGGTTCGAGACGACCGAATTTCCCTCATCGCCAATGACCTTGCAGTACCCGATCTTTCGGCAGTCGGCGTCGCCAAGCCGCTGGCGGTCAGTTTGCCGACGCGGCAGTGCACGGCCGACAAAGTGGGGGCGCTGAAAAAGGTCTTGATGAGTCACCCAGGTACGTCGGACGTGCACCTGCGGCTGGTCAGCGGTGACAAGGTCACCGCTATGAAGCTCGACGACAGCCTGAGAGTGACACCCACATCAGCGTTGATGGGAGACCTGAAAGCACTACTCGGTCCGGGCTGCCTGACTAGCTGAGGTTTGATCGGGGCTCAGGCTGAGGCGTGACTGGATAACGCTCAGCCTGTACCCCTCGATTGTCAGCGCCGAGAACTCGTGCGGTAGTTGATCAGTTTGAGTGTCCACCAGGCAGCAACTGTGACGCCAGCGCTACCGAGGACGGCTACCTGCATCGACGTGGTCAACGCGAGTGCACCCAAGAACATGAGGATGCCCATAGCGAGGGCTTCGACCTTGTAAACCGGCCATGCAGTTCCGGCGATGTCGACTGTGTCGGCGGCGGGATGCGGCACGGACGGCGCGCTGGGAATTGCGTAGGTCATCGGCTTCTCCGTTCGGCGGCGCTGCGATCTCCTATCAGGGTATACGCATCAAAGGTTTCGGTCCACCGAACTTCAAGATTCGAAAGTCGTTGATCGCAGTGATTTGCACCACTGTCGATAGGCGTGTCGGACCGGCGTACTGCCTCGCTGTCATCGCAGTTCGATCAGAGAGTAGTCCCGAGTCGCAGTCCGACCGTCGCTGGTGGCAGCATGGTCTGGTGTCCAACTCGCCTGACGTAGTCGCCCGCTCCACTCGCCCGTTCGCCGTAACCGCGAACGATATCGATGTGGCTGCGCAGCGAATTTCTGGCGTGGTGGCCAACACTCCTTTGCAGTACTGCGAGCGACTGTCCGCTGCCACCGGCGCGAAGGTGTACCTCAAGCGCGAGGATCTGCAGATTGTGCGGTCGTACAAGATCCGCGGTGCTTACAATCTCATGTCGCAGCTGACGCCGGCTGAACTCGCAGTCGGAGTCGTGACCGCGAGCGCGGGTAATCATGCTCAAGGTGTCGCGTTCGCCTGCCGGTCGATGCAGGTATACGGCCGAATCTATGTCCCCGCCAACACGCCAAAACAAAAGCTTGACCGAATTCGATTCCACGGCGGCGAGTTCGTCGAGCTGATCCTCATCGGTGCCACGTTCGACGCCGCCGCTCTAGCAGCGGCAGAAGATGTCGAGCGTACCGGCGCCACGATGGTTCCGCCGTTCGACGACGAACGCACAGTTGCAGGCCAGGGAACGATTGCCGCCGAGATCGTCGAACAGCTAGGCGGCGCACCCGACACCATGGTGATGCCGGTGGGCGGCGGGGGCTGCATCGCAGGCATCTCGACGTATCTGCGTGAACGGTCACCGTGCACGACCCTTATCGGCGTCGAGCCATCGGGGGCGGCCTCGACCACAGCGGCGTTGCTGGCGGGCGGTCCCGTGACCCTGTCGGATATCGACCCCTTCGTCGACGGTGCAGCAGTCCGGCGTATCGGCGAGGTTCCCTATGCGGCGATGCTTGCACTCGGCGCGGAGGTCATCTCGCACGCGTCGCTCCCGCTCGTCGCAGTTCCGTCCTTTCCCTCTGCAGAATCCGGTTCCGGGCCGTTCTTGGTGACGCAGATCGATGAGGGCGCCATCTGCACGGCGATGCTCGAGCTGTATCAGAACGAGGGCGTGATCGCCGAGCCTGCTGGAGCTTTGAGTGTCGCGGCGTTGCACCAGATTTCGGTGGCTCCGGGAAGCACGGTTGTGTGCTTGATCTCCGGCGGCAACAACGACGTCTCTCGTTACGGCGAGATCCTCGAACGGTCGCTGGTGCATCTCGGCCTCAAGCACTACTTCCTCGTGGACTTCCCGCAGGAGCCCGGCGCTCTGCGGCGATTCTTGGACGAAGTTCTCGGGCCTGACGACGACATCACGTTGTTCGAATACGTCAAGCGAAACAATCGTGAAACGGGAGCGGCACTGGTCGGTGTCGAGTTGGGCGTCGCGTCGGGGCTCAGTCCACTGCTCGAGCGAATGCGCGCCTCGCACCTTCGCGTCGAACAGCTCGAACCTGGATCTCCGGCATACCGCTACTTGACGTGATCATGTCCCAGTAGGCGCTCGACGGCTGTCTGGTGCAATTGCGGCTCCACGTGTGAAGCCCCAGCAAGGATCGTAAACGAGTGGCCTGGAATCGATGTCGCCGAGCCGGTCTCGTCCGAGGTCGACGGCTCCCAGGACAGCAGGGGACTACCGCCTACTGGGACGACTACCTCATGCTCGGAAAGATTGCACAACAATCGAAGTGAGCCGCGATGTATTACGATCCACTGCCGGTCTTCGTCGTAATCCACTCTGAGATTCGTGAGCCACGGATCGGTCAATTCTGCATGCTGTTTCCGGAGCGAGATCAGGTCGCGGTAGATCTTCAGTAGCCGTGCATGTTCGACGCTCTCGAGTTCGGTCCAATCGAGCTTGGACCTGCTGAACGTCTCGGGTTCCTGTGGATCTGGAATGTCCTTGCTATCCCAGCCATGTTCGGCGAACTCGGCTTTTCGGCCGTCCGCCGTCGCCTTGCCGAGGTCCGGTTCGGGATGTGAAGTGAAGAATTGAAATGGGGTCGCCGCACCCCATTCCTCGCCCATGAAGAGCATCGGAGTGTACGGCGACGCCAATACGAGAGCGGCTTTGATAGCTAGCTGACCCGGAGACAAGTAGGAGCCTGGCCTGTCGCCGATCGCCCGATTGCCGACTTGATCATGGGTGGTGGTGTACGTGACGAACGAACTTGCCGGAACAAGGCGGGTATCCACCGGCCGACCGTGGGTGCGCCCGCGGAAACTGGAGTAAGTTCCGGCATGAAAGAAACCTTGCCGCAGCGTGGTCGCGAGTGCTTGCAGTGATCCGAAATCTCCGTAGTAGCCTTGCCGCTCACCGGAGACCGCGGCATGGATCGCGTGGTGCAGATCGTCGTTCCATTGCCCGTCGAGTCCGTAACCACCACCTGATCTGGCCGTAATGAGACGCGGATCGTTGAGATCGCTTTCTGCGATCAGCGTCAGGGATCGTCCGAGATGCGCCGAAAGGGTGCGGGTATCGATCGCCAGTTCTTCGAGCAGGTGAACAGCGGTGTCGTCGACGATGGCGTGCACGGCATCGAGGCGCAGTCCGTCGATGTGAAAGTCGGAGAACCACCGCAGTGCATTTTCGATCGCATACCGACGCACATTGCCCGAGTTCGCGTCGGAGTAATTGATGGACTGGCCCCAGGTGTTCGCGCCGTGCGCCATGTACGGCCCGAAACGCTCCAGATAGTTGCCTGACGGGCCCAGATGGTTGTACACCACGTCCAGTACGACGCCGATGCCACGCGAATGGCAGGCGTTGACCAGGCGCTGAAGGCCGTCGGGGCCACCGTACGGCTCGTGGACGGTGTACCACAGAACCCCGTCGTAGCCCCAGTTGTGTGTGCCGTTGAAGCCGTTGACCGGCATGATTTCGACGAAGGTGACACCGAGATCGACGAGATGGTCGAGCTTGTCGATCGCTGCGTCGAACGTCCCTTCAGTAGTGAAGGTTCCGATGTGAAGTTCGTAAAGGACAGCGCCGGCCAGTTGACGCCCGGTCCACTCCGAATCGGTCCATGAGCTCTCATCTAGTTGGTGCAGTTGCGACACTTCATGGACACCGTCGGGTTGTCTCGGCGACCTCGGGTCGGGCAGTACCGTCTCGTCTTCGTCGAGAACGTAGCCGTAGCGGCTGTCAGAATTCGCCTCGACATCGGCAAACCACCAGTCGTCTGCACGCTTGTGCATCGGGTGAAGCGCGCCGTCGACGTGCAATCGAACAGAGCTCGGTTTCGGTGCCCATACCTCGAAGCGGTGGATCATGCGTCGTGGTCTCCTGAACTCTCGTCTGCGTCGGTCCGGCGTACCAGCAGCGCGACAGGCAGCGCTGCGAACAATTCGGCGACGACTGCCTCCCCGCTGTACACGGAGGCGGTCAATCTGTCGTACCACTGTCCCTCGGGGAGTACCACAGACGTCGATCCCCAACCCTGCGAGGCGAGGGTTAGCGAATGCCGAGTAGCGAGCGCGATGATGTCCGGCTTGCCGAGTACCGAACCGCGGGCAAAGCCCAGCACATGCGAGGAAGCGGAACCGCGTGCGTATACAGGTGCGTACGTGCCGCCGACGAAGCTGTCGGGCCGATCGCGTCGAAGTCGCAGTGCGGCTCGCACGACCCAGAACTTTGCGGCGCCTGCGCCCCCGAGTGGCGGAGTCTCGGTGTCGGCGAGGCGTTGTCGGCGTACCGCGTAGTCGACCGGGCGGCGATTGTCGGGGTCGACGAGGGAGTCTTCCCACAATTCGGTGCCCTGGTAGACGTCAGGAACTCCGGGGCCCACGAGCTGAAGTAGCTTCTGTCCCAGTGCGTCGCTGCGGCCGTGCGGGTCGAGGCTCGCCACGAGCATCGTCACCGAATCCGCGGTCGGGCCATGCAGAACGGCCTCGAGCCAGGAGTGAACCGACGATTCGAACGTCTCGTCGATGTTGCTCCAGCCGGTTCTGAGCCCGGCTTCGCGGATTGCCTTCTCTGCGTAGGCGTGGATTCGCGAGCGCACATCGTCGGTGATCCGGCCGTCCGTAGGCCAGACCCCGAAGAGGTTCTGCCACAGGAACAACCCCGTCGCGCCGTCCGGGCTCGGATTGAGAAGCTCCCAGTCCGCTATGCAGCGCGCCCATAGTTCCGGCGTTTGCGTCAGCACTCCGATTCGTGCTCGAACGTCTTCGCCGCGTTTGGTGTCGTGGGTGGACAACGTCGTCATTGCTGCGGGCCAGCGCGCAGCACGATCGGCGTTGGCGAGGTGGAACTGTGCAGGACCTACACCGAACTCGCCTGCGTCTCCGCCGACCTCCTGCAGTGAGACCAGGCGGGTAGCGCGATAGAACAAGCAGTCCTCGACTGCCTTCGCGGTTACTGCGCCGCTGACTTGCTCGAAGCGCACCGCGGACTCGCCGCCGGCAATGAGTGCTGCTGCCAGCGCATCGAGGCCAAGGGTCAGTTCTGGGTTCTTCAGCAGCACGGTTCCGATCGTTCTCGCGGCTGTGCCCGCGAGCGGCGCGTAGTCGGCGCGGTAGTACGGCATGTGCGCCACCACAGCACAGATTGCTGCGGAGACCGTCTCCGCAGCAACGGTCACCCCGGATTCCCGGAGTACTGCACGGGTGAGACGCCGCACGTCTGGCGCGAGATCTCCCTGCGCCACTAAGATCTTGAGGCCGATTTCAGCCGAATGCAACCACGATGCGTCATCGGTGACACCGGTATGTGCACGTGACAACTCGCCCAGAGCCTGCGCGCCGGCAGGGTCAATGAACACGCCGCCGAGATCAGCTAGAGCGTCGTAGCCGGTGGTGCCGTCGACGGGAAGTGATTCGTCCAGCGGTTCACCACGTGCCAGAATTTTCTCGATTACCAGCCACCGATCCGGTCCGATCAACTCGCGCAGTTCGGTCAGATATCCAGCGGGATCAGCCAGTCCATCGGGATGATCGACACGCAGGCCGTCCACGATTCCATCGGACATCCAACTCGCTATCTGACTGTGCGAGGCTTCGAATACATCGAAGTCTTCCTGTCGCAGTCCAGCGAGACCATTGACGGAGAAGAACCGGCGATAGCCGACGAGTCCGGCCTTCCAACTGACCAAACGGTAGGCCTGACGCTCATGGACGATGGCCGGATCGTCGTCGTCGGTCCCGTCGGCTATCGGAAATCGATGCTCGTAGTACGCCAGCAGCGGTGCATCCCCGGATCGATCTATCGTCAATTGGTTGGTGTCCTCGTCGCAGCCGAGAACTGGCAGGGCAATCTTGCCGTCCGTGCCGTTGTCCACAGCCCAGTCGATATCGAAAAAGGCGGCAAATTCCGAGGCACGTCCCGCACCCAGTACGTCCCACCACCACCGGTTTTGCCGTGGATCGTCGACGCCGACGTGATTGGGCACGATATCGACGATCAGTCCCATCCCGCGCTCGTGCAATTGTGCCGCAAGCGCGTCGAGAGCGGACCGCCCGCCGAGTGCCGCGGAGACCGTGGTCGGATCGACGACGTCGTACCCGTGGGTCGATCCCTCGATTGCGCTGAGTACAGGGGAGACGTAGGCGTGGGTGACGCCGAGGTCGTCGAGGTAGTCGACGACGCCTCGGGCGTCTTCCAGGGTGAATGCGTCCCCTCGCAGTTGCAGTCGATACGTACTCGAGGGGATTGGCATGGTTCAGTCCGTCTTTCGTAGAACGAGAAGTGACCGCGCGGCCACTTTCACCGGTGTACCCGCTTCGATGACAATCTCACTCGCCCCGGTGGGAACCGAGGTATCGAGAGAGACAGTCCATTCCTTGGCGGACTTACCGTCCGGGGTCTGGAATTCGATCGATTCGTGGTGCGCGTTGAAACACAGCAGGAACGAGTCGTCCACGACGCGCTCACCGCGCTGATTCGGCTCGGGTATGCCCTCCCCGTTGAGGAACACCGTCAAGCTCTTGCCGAATCCGCTGTCCCAGTCCTCGGGCGTCATCTCCTCACCGGCCGGGGTCAGCCAGGCGATGTCGCGAGTCTGCTCACCGGTCCGGATGGGGCGCCCCGCGAAGAACCGTCGGCGCCGAAACACCGGGTGGTCGTTGCGGAGTGCGATCGCGGCCTTGGTGAACTCGATGAGATCGGCATTCGTTTCTGCCAGCGACCAGTCCATCCAGGCAAGCTCGGAGTCTTGGCAGTAGACATTGTTGTTGCCCTGCTGAGTGCGCCCGAGTTCGTCGCCGTGGGCGATCATCGGCGTGCCCTGGCTCAGTAGCAACGTCGCCATGATGTTGCGGATCTGTCGGCCTCGCAGATCGAGAATTTCCGGATCGTCGGTCGGTCCCTCGACGCCACAATTCCATGAGCGGTTGTGACTCTCACCGTCGTTGTTGTCCTCGCCGTTCGCCTCGTTGTGCTTGTCGTTGTACGACACGAGATCGTTGAGAGTGAACCCGTCGTGAGCGATGACGAAGTTGATGCTTGCGCCGGGACGCCTGCCGGTTGCCTCGTACAGGTCGGAGGATCCGGTGAGGCGCAATGCGAATTCGCCGAGCGTGGCAGGCTCGCCGCGCCAATAATCGCG
>JBBSSG010000154.1:0-8716 GCA_038242295.1 Mycobacteriales bacterium
GAGGTCGTGTCCACCGGCGTTCAAGTCGCAGTCGTCATCGGGGGCGGGAATTTCTTTCGCGGCGCCGAGCTTCAGCAGCGAGGCATGGACCGTTCCCGCTCCGACTATATGGGGATGCTCGGAACGGTGATGAATTGCCTTGCCCTGCAGGACTTCCTCGAGAAGCAGGGAGTCGCCACGCGCGTGCAGACCGCCATCACGATGGGACAGGTCGCCGAGCCCTATCTGCCGTTGCGCGCCCGCCGTCATCTGGAGAAGGGGCGCGTGGTGATCTTCGGTGCCGGAATGGGGATGCCATACTTTTCCACCGATACGACCGCTGCCCAGCGCGCTCTCGAAATAGGCGCTGAAGTTCTTTTGATGGCCAAGGCCGTCGACGGCGTCTACTCGGCCGATCCGAAGGAAGATCCGGATGCCACCATGTTCGAGTCGATCACGCACCGTGAAGTGATCGAGAAGGGGTTGAAAGTCGCCGATGCCACGGCCTTCAGCCTGTGCATGGACAATGAAATGCCGATCATGGTGTTCAACCTGCTGACGCAGGGAAACATCGCGCGGGCCGTCGCCGGTGAGAGAATCGGGACTCTGGTCACGTCGTGACCGGAGCAGACTGTGAGCAGCTTTGAGTACGAACGTGGACATGCTGGGTTACCAGCTAAGACGATGGGGGACAGATCGTGATTGACGAAGCGCTCTTCGACGCAGAAGACAAAATGGAGAAGGCGGTCTCTGTCGCCCGCGACGATTTGTCGTCCATCCGAACTGGCCGAGCGAACCCAGGTATGTTCAACCGCATCGTGATCGAGTACTACGGCGCCATGACACCGATCACCCAGTTGGCGAGTATCAATGTCCCCGAGGCGCGCCTCGTGGTCATCAAACCCTACGAGCCCTCGCAGCTCGGCCCGATCTTGACGGCAATCCGCAACTCGGATCTGGGTGTCAACCCAACTGATGACGGCAATCTCATTCGGATCGGTGTGCCCCAGTTGACCGAAGAGCGTCGGCGCGAGTTCGTAAAGCAGGCCAAAGGTAAGGGCGAGGACGCCAGAGTATCGATCCGCAATGTGCGTCGAAAGACGATGGAAGAGCTCAAGCGAATCCAGAAGGACGGCGAAGCGGGCGAAGACGATGTCGTGCGCGCGGAGAACGAGCTCGACAAGACGACGTCGAAGTACACGGCCTCGGTCGACGAGTTGGTCAAGCGTAAGGAAGCTGATCTGATGGAGGTCTGATCCTCGTTCAGCGCAATAGTCGAGATGAACCAACAAGGAGATGGCGTCGTGGTGGGATCGAAACGACCACGTGGGTCTGCTGTACCCGATCCTGCCGAGCCGGGTGGCTCGAAGAAGACCGACGGTCAATCCGACACCGCGTCGCCAGGAAAGGCCGGCCGCAACCTGCCCGCGGCGATCGCGGTCGGTGGCGGGTTGGGGATCGCGTTGATCCTGGTCATGGTGTTCGCGCCGCTCGTGTGGATCGGCGTCGTCGCAGTAGCGCTCGCTGTCGCGACGTACGAGGTATCCAGGCGGCTACGTGAAGCCGGTGTCCTAGTACCACGGATACCGCTGATTCTCGGTGGTCAGGCGATCATCTGGGCAGGGTGGCCTTTCGGTACGACTGGCGTGCTCAGTGCCACGGCGGCCACAGTGGTGGTGTGCATGGTCTGGCTGCTCTTGCAGCAGGGGCTCGGATCGGCTCCGAAGAATTACCTACGAGAGCTGTCCATCACGATTTTGGTGGCGTGTTGGTTGCCTCTGCTGGCGTCCTTCGCGGTTCTCATGGTTCTCGAGAACGACGGAGCCGGACGGGTGCTGGTGTTCTTGATCGCCGTGGTGTGTTCCGACATCGGTGGTTACGTTGCCGGAGTGCTGTTCGGCAAGCACCCGATGGCTCCAGCAATCAGCCCGAAGAAGTCCTGGGAGGGTTTCGCCGGCTCGTTGCTGTTCTGCATCATCGGCAGCCTTCTGACCGTGACCCTTATTCTCGATGCCAACTCGATGATCGGCGTGCTACTGGGTGTTGTACTTGTTGTCACGGGCACACTCGGCGATCTAATCGAGTCGCAGGTCAAACGTGATCTACGAATCAAAGATATGGGAACGCTTCTTCCCGGCCACGGCGGCATCATGGATCGGCTGGATTCTCTGCTGCCTTCGGCGTTCGTCGCCTGGTTCATCTTCGCAATTCTGCTGTGACCGACACGGGCATCATTCCCAGCCCGAATATTTGGTGTTGGACGCAGCTGTACGAGGCGGAGAATCGGGCGCAGGACGTCGGCGGTCGAATCCGTACCGCTCTGCAGCGAATCGCTCCTTGGGAAGGGAAGACGGTCGTCGACGTCGGATGCGGAACGGGCTTTCACCTAGGGGAATTCGCGTCGGTAGCTTCGCGGGTCGTCGGCGTCGAACCGTACGAGCCCCTACTGCGGGAGGCTCGCGAGCGAACAATAGACCTCGAACGTGTAGAAGTGCGTCTCGGCCGCGCCGAATCGTTGCCGGTCTCGAACGAATCTGTCGATATCGTCCACGCCAGAACGGCGTATTTCTTCGGAGCGGGATGTGGTCCTGGGATCAGCGAGGCGATGCGGGTACTTCGACCAGGCGGGACCCTCGTGGTGGTCGATCTAGACGCGTCGGCGGCGCCCTACGGCGACTGGATGCGCGCTGACCTGCCGAAGTACAATTGCCAGGCTGTGGAAGCGTTCTTTTCGGCACAGGGGTTCGAACTGGAGCGGGTGATGACCCGATGGAAGTTTCAGGACATCCCGACGCTACGCGCTGTACTGGGAATCGAGTTCACCAAACGTACCGCGGCCAGCGCTGCACGCGGTATCGCTGGACTCGAGTTCGACGTGCAGTACCGCATCCATTCCCGTCGTAAACCGGTTGGACTCGAACTCAGCTAGTTCGCGTAGATGCCGAACATATGTGCGGCGGCGCGAATCTCGAGTGCCTTTGCGAGCCTGGGCAGATCACTGCCGTCCTGGACGTGGGCACCGTCTGCGCCGAGGGCGTGGACAACCTCGGCGGCCCACGTGACGTCGCTGGACGCCGGAGCCAATTCCCGGTTGACGATCGGCGCCTGCTCCGCGCGCATGCACAGCTTGCCGGTCATACCCATCGATACGGTCAACGCCGCATCACGGACCAGGATGTCGTCCTTGACGGAGAGGGTTGGGCCGTCGATCGGCCCCGGAAGGCGAGCGGCGCGGCTCGAGACAACCAAGCGAGATCGCGGGTATGCCATCGCCAACGGGTCGTCGCTCATTCCGGTGTCGCGGCGAAAGTCTCCGCTGCCGAACGCAAGTCGAAAGGTGGATTCAGTGCGGGTGATCTCTGGCGCCGCCTCCAGACCCATTGCTGACTCGATGAGTACAAGGATCCGAGTGCCGGGTGCAAGACGAGCGGCGGTTGCCTCGACCTGGCCTCCGCTCTCGGTTTTCGCGAGCATGACTCCGGCGAGACCCTCCAGGCCGGAGAGAGCGTCCAGGTCGTCTCCCCAGAAGGCCGTCGTAGCGTCGTTGATACGCACCCATGCTGAATTACCGGCTTCGAGCCACGAGACGACGGCATCTCGCGCCGCTGGCTTGGCGCCAGGGGAGACGGCGTCCTCGAGATCGAGAATGACCGCGTCGACCTGGGATGCGACAGAGGCCGAGAAGGCCTCGGGCTTGCTAGCGGGAACCAGCAGCCAGGAGCGCGCGCGTTCGGGTGAAACACCGGATGTCACGGGCGTCTCCATGAAAGTGGTCACGTCAGGCTCCTTGCGGTGAGATCGGGCGCCTGCAACCTTATCGATTCAGTTCGAGTGGTCCGTCAGGTGGGCACGGTGTTCACCGACGCGCGCCCTATTTGCGTTTTGCCGCGCGCCTGATCTGGAAAATACGCACTCCGCCGGCAAGCGCCATGACAAGGGCACCTGCGATCGCAGCGAGCAGCATGCCCACACCGAGGGGCAACTGGAACGTCCAGCCAAAGATACTGACCGGAACGGCGTCGAGATTCTGCAGAACAAAGATCAGCAGAAGCACTAGAACAAGAGCTCCGACCACCAATCCTGTCCAGGTCGCTGCAGCTTTGGTATTGGCGACACCCTGCGGAGTTTCTCCGGCAGGTTGCCGTGTATCACGAACGGCTTCTGGGTCCGGGGCGCTGTGGTGACTCGAATCCGGGGTGGTGATCGGCTCCGGAAGCGGACTGTCGACGGTATCGGGAACGCCCGCCGTGCCATCATTTCGATTGCGTGCTGGTGTAGACATCGTCTGATCCTTCCCTACGCGGACTTCTGCCGGCTGTGCATCAACTCGAATGCCGGGTTACCCCCGCGCCTCGGACGGGAAACAGAGCCAGATCTGGTGCGGGCTGACGGTTGTATGGGCGATCTCGCTGAAGGACTGAATAGGAGAGAGCGCTCAGGAGTGGGACACTGGAACGCACTATGAGTGACTCCGCGACTACAGCCGACGATTCCGTATCCGACACACCCCCGAAGCAAGCGCGTCCGTCGCTGCCGTTGGTGTTCGAGGACCGTCGCCGCGGCATGCCGCCCAGACATCTTGCGGATCTCGATCGCGAGGGGCTCAAAGCCGCAGTCGAGAAACTCGGCCTGCCTGCCTACCGCGCCGATCAACTGGCCCGTCATTATTACGGTCGACTCGAAGCAGACACGACCAAGATGACCGATCTGCCCGCGTCCGAACGCGAAAGGGTCGGCGCAGATCTGTTCCCGACGTTGCTCACGCCCCTGAAGCATCTCTCGTGCGACGACGGTGATACACGCAAAACCCTGTGGAAAGCGAACGACGGGACGCTGCTCGAGAGTGTTTTGATGCGCTACCCGGATCGCGCGACGTTGTGTATTTCGAGTCAGGCAGGGTGCGGTATGGCGTGCCCGTTCTGTGCGACTGGACAAGGCGGACTCGACCGAAACCTGACGACTGCGGAAATCGTCGATCAGGTTCGTTCAGCGGCCGCCGATATGCGCGATGGTGTCGTAGCCGGAGGCGGCGGACGCCTGTCGAATGTGGTGTTCATGGGGATGGGCGAGCCGCTCGCCAACTACAAGCGGGTCGTTGCGGCGGTGCGTAAGATCGTCTCTCCCGCGCCTGACGGTCTCGGCTTGTCTCAGCGTTCGGTGACGGTGTCGACCGTCGGGTTGGCGCCGGCGATCCGAAAGCTTGCGGACGAAGGGCTGACGGTCACTCTGGCAGTATCGCTGCACACGCCGGATGACGAACTCCGCGACACCCTGGTGCCAGTCAACAATCGCTGGTCCGTGTCGGAGGTGCTGTCGGCGGCACGCTACTACGCCGATCAAACCGGGCGACGGGTGTCGATCGAATACGCAATGATCAAGAACATCAACGATCAACCGTGGCGTGCGGACCTGTTGGGGAAAAAACTTCACAAGGCACTCGGATCGCGGGTGCACGTGAATTTGATTCCGCTCAACCCGACCCCGGGCAGTGAATGGGACGCCAGCCCGAAAGATGTCGAGCGTGAGTTCGTGAGAAGGGTTATCGCTCAGGGCGTTTCGTGCACCGTCCGGGATACGCGCGGCCAGGAGATCGCGGCGGCCTGCGGGCAACTCGCAGCAGAGAATTGAGCACAGAAAAATAGTGCCCGGTGCGAAATTTCGCACCGGGCACTACTCGTCTGTGTCTATCGAGGCTTGCGCCGGAGGACCACGTCGCGGACGACCATGCCAATGAGTGTGAACGCGAATCCCATGAGCCACAGATTTTCGACGAAACCGGTGTGGTTACCGTCGATCATGAGGAGCAGCATCACTGCAACGGCAATGGCAGCAATGCGCATCGCCTTGAGGGAGTCGCCACTCCAGCCCCAGGTCGCGGAGGGGACCTCTGCGACGTTCTCGGGGATGTACTCGATCGGGTCGTAGGAAGCGGGGTTCAGCTCGGTTTGTGCCACCGGTCGATCCTCTCGGGTCATCTTCATGCCGACGGTTCGGCATGCGCGTGCAGGGACAATGTTTGCATACGACCCTCTGTCGTAGCCAGGCGGCACCGATCCACGCACGCGTAGGGCACTGATTCACCCGCACACAGGTGACTCTCAGACTCGATCAGCAACAATGGACGGGTGTCAGCACATCGAACGTCCGTGAAAACAGAGTCGGACACGCCCCAAGTCAACCTCGACCGTCCCACACGGGTGCTGTTGCTCGGTAGCACCGGGTCGATCGGCACGCAGGCGCTCGATGTGATTGCTGCCAATCCGACCATGTTCGAGGTCGTCGGGCTCGCGGCAGGCGGAGGAAACATCGATCTGCTGCGACGCCAAATTCAGCAGACCGGCGTGTCCTCGGTAGCCGTTGCGGATCCCGACGCCGGCACCAAATTGGACCTACCGGGGGTGATGACGGGCGACCGCGCCGTCACCGAACTGGTCGAGTCCACTCCTGCGGACGTCGTACTCAACGCTCTGGTCGGTTCGAGGGGACTCGAACCGACTCTGGCGGCCCTGAAAACGGGTGCAGTGTTAGCCCTCGCAAACAAAGAATCGCTGGTTGCGGGAGGCGAATTGGTTCTCGACGCAGCGGCGCCTGGACAAATTGTGCCGGTCGATTCGGAACACTCGGCAATCGCCCAGTGTCTGCGCGGTGGCCGGGCCGAGGAGGTGGAGCGTCTGATTCTGACTGCGTCGGGAGGACCGTTCCGCGGCTGGTCGAGAACTGAATTGTCCTCGGTGACCGGTGAGCAGGCGGCAGCCCACCCGACGTGGTCGATGGGCCCGATGAACACCCTCAATTCGGCGACCCTGGTCAACAAGGGTTTGGAGCTGATCGAGACGCACCTACTGTTCGGGGTCCCGTACGAGCGTATCGAGGTCACCGTTCATCGGCAGTCCATCGTGCACTCCATGGTGACATTCTTCGATGGTTCCACTATTGCCCAGGCCAGCCCGCCCGACATGCGGTTGCCCATTGCGCTGGCCCTCGGCTGGCCCGATCGTGTGCGCAACGCAGCGCGATCACTCGATTTCACGCAGTCGTTCACCTGGGATTTCGAGCCCCTCGACGACCAGGTATTCCCTGCGGTGCAACTAGCGCGCGAGGCCGGCATCCTTGGCGGCTGCATGACTGCGGTCTACAACGCGGCCAACGAGGTCGCAGCCGAGGCGTTCCTCGCCGGTCGTCTCGGCTTCCCACATATCGTTGGGACGATCGAGAAGGTGCTCGACTCCGGCCGGAGTGAGTGGGTGTCGAAGCCGACTACGGTAGGCGACGTACTCGAAGCCGATTCATGGGCTCGTCGGCAAGCCCACACACTTTTGAAGCAGAAGGACTAGAACCAAAGATGGTGTTCGTATTCGGCGTCATTCTGTTCGCGCTGGGCATCACCGTGTCGATCGCGCTCCACGAGGCGGGGCACATGTGGACCGCCCGAGCGACGGGCATGAAAGTGCGTCGTTTCTTCATTGGATTCGGTCCCAGAGTTTTTTCGTTCCGTCGCGGTGAGACCGAGTACGGGCTCAAAGCGATTCCAGCTGGTGGGTTTTGCGACATCGCCGGAATGACCGCACTCGATGAACTCGAACCCGACGAGATCGACCGGGCGATGTACCGGCAGAAGACCTGGAAGCGGCTCTTCGTCATGATGGGCGGAATCGGGATGAACTTCATCCTGGGTTTTCTGCTCATCTTCATCTTGGCAGTGGGCTGGGGTTTGCCGAACCTGAATCAGCCGACCAATGCTCTCGTCGGCGATATGCCCTGTGTCACAGCGACTCAGAACGAGGACCTCACTTATCCCGACTGCAGCGGGCCGAGCCCCGCGTATCAAGCCGGAATCCGCGAGGGCGACGTCATAGTGTCGGTCGACGGTACGCCGACAGAAGATTTCTCCGATGTCGTGGCGGCGACGCAACCGTTGTCGGGAACCATCGATTTCGTGGTCGAACGCGATGGCCGCGAGTTGACGTTCCCCGTCGCGGTGCAACAGGTGCAACGGTGGGTTCGGGACGGCACCGAGAAGGGCCGTGAGTCCGCAACGGTCGCCGCTGTCGGCGTCCAACTGGCTTACTTCTACCCCACGCAGTACAACCCGCTGGCGGCAATACCCGCCTCGTTCGCATTCACGGGCGACATGTTCGTCGAAACCGCACACCGCCTGGTGCAGATGCCGAGCAAAGTCGCAGACCTGTGGACGTCGGTCACCGGAGGGGAACGAGACCCCGAAACTCCGATCAGCGTCGTCGGTGCCAGCGTTATCGGCGGGCAGTTGGTGGAGAGGTCGCTGTGGCCGGTATTCGTGCTGCTGCTTGCGAGCCTGAACTTCTTCCTCGGCATCTTCAATTTGCTGCCGTTGCTTCCGCTGGACGGTGGGCACATGGCAGTGACGATCTACGAGCGGATCCGCAATTTCTTCCGGGTCCGCCGGGGACTTCCTGCGGGCGGCCCAGTGGATTATATGAAGCTGCTGCCGGTGACGTACGTCGTGATTGTTCTGGGCGGCGCGTACATGTTGCTCACTCTCACAGCGGACATCGTGAACCCGATCCGATTGTTCTAGTTACACTCGTAGACATAGCTACGGAAGAAGGCAACGAAGTGACTGTGTCAGTCGGATTGGGAATGCCGGCACCGCCGGTTCCCGTACTCGCACCTCGCCGTAAGACGCGTCAAATGCAGGTCGGATCTGTTGGGGTGGGAAGCGACTATCCCATTTCGGTGCAGTCGATGTGCACTACCA
>JBBSSG010000155.1:0-8707 GCA_038242295.1 Mycobacteriales bacterium
GATCCGTAGACCGGGTCGTTGATCAGCGGCCGCTTGGGTGCTGGGCCCTTGCGTGGCAAATCAGCTCTTCTCCTTCTTGGCGCCGTACTTGCTGCGAGCCTGCTTGCGGTTCTTGACGCCTTGGGTGTCGAGCGCGCCGCGAATGATCTTGTAACGCACACCCGGGAGGTCCTTCACACGACCGCCGCGAACGAGCACCATCGAGTGCTCCTGCAGGTTGTGGGCTTCACCGGGGATGTAGGCAGTGACCTCGACCGCAGTGGTCAGGCGGACGCGCGCGACCTTACGGAGAGCGGAGTTCGGCTTCTTCGGAGTGGTTGTGTACACGCGGGTGCACACGCCACGACGCTGTGGGCTTCCCTTGAGGGCAGCGGTCTTGAGCTTCGCAACCTTGTCGGTGCGACCCTTGCGGACCAGCTGGTTGATAGTTGGCATGAACCGGCTTTCTTCGTGTTGAACATCAGGGATCTAGCAGTTGGAGCAAGAGAACATTGCTCCTCACCCGGTACTGCTACTGCTCCAGTACTGCTACCCCGGGTCTCTTGCACCCCGCGGTCGGGTGTGTCGCATACCCCCACACGGCAGCCGTGGCGCTTGCTCAAATCTGAGCGTTAGCACGGCTGTACCTCGCATAGGCACACAAACGGACCGGCCAGGCCGGACACGACCCTCAACAATACCCGGCAGCTCGGCCTCGGGTCAAAACGCCCCGGTGGTGCTACGAGCTTAGATTGGTAGTCAGGTCCATCAGCGTCGTCGCGGCCTCACACGGGTCGCGATGCCCGGAGCCCGGAACGTACTGCACCCACCAACCGACAACCCCGGAATCCGGCGAACCCGCAGTCACCCCACACGAAGCGGGATCGCCTGGTGGACGACTTCGAATTGCGCTGCGGCCCTTCACAGTTATGTCTTCGACCGTGTAGTTCATCTTTTCGTTCGTCTCGCGCTCGACGCCGATGGAACCGTTCTCGAACCAGTTGAACGACACCTTCACGACACCGTTGGGACCGGCGACGTCCCACCGGCAGATGGCGCCGAAAAAGCTCCGAACGATGGCGTCGCCGCCCACGGTCTCGGCAATCCGGTCGTCGGCGACGGCGTCGCATTCGGTCAGCAGGTTACGGAGGTCCGGATCGACGGCGCCGTCGAACGACTCCGCTCTGGGAGTTCCCTCGACCGTGGTGCCGCATCCCGCGAGAAACAGCACGCACGCGAGGAGTGGCAGGGCTGCGGAGTTCAGCGTTGTCCTCATTGCGCACGATCCACGGTCAATGCGGCGAGATCCTTCGCAACCTCACAGGGGTCGGCAGTCGGTACTTGATCCCCGTACGTAATCGACCAGTGCATGAAGTCCTTCCCGAAACCGATCCCGACTTCGCACAGCGAATTGTCAGTCGCGGCGGCGAACCCCTCGTGTCCGTCGATCTCGATGTCCTCGGCCGGCCTGCCGATCAACTCCGAACCCGATCGCTCGCGGTCGATGGGGCTGCCGCGATACCACGAGAAGCTCACGGAGGGACCGTAAATACCGGTGGACTCCCACACGCAGCCGATGGAGTTTCGAGTCACCGTGGTGAGCCCCGGAATGCCCACTTTCGCGACGACCTCGTCGTCGGTTACCGATCCACATTGACCGAAGAACGGCCCCGTCGCGCCAGGGTCCGCGGCGTCGACACCCGGCTGATCCTGGGCCCCGTCCCCAGATCCGCACCCGACCAGTACCGCGGCGAGAACTACGCCCAGAAGTACTGTCATCCGCATACCCAGGACACTAGTTGAGACAGGGTCAGGTGTTGAGCGCGGCAACCTCACGCTGATGCATCGCCAGAGCTGAATCGAGTACGCCGGCCCACGCTCGGACGATCTCACCTCGACGACGCGAATCGTCACTCAGCACATCGGCAAGCCCGAGACCACGAGCTAGATCGAGCGTCGCCTGCACGAGTCGGTGCGTCTGCGGATCACGATCGTCGGCACCGAGCTGCTCCACGGCCATCCGGTGCGCGACGCGGCCGAATTTCTCTTCGAGTGGAAGCACGCGCGCACGCATCTCCGGATCGGCCGCTGCTGCCGTCCACACCTGCAGCGCAGCCTTGAACACCGTCCCCGTGTAGTAGTCGACGAGTCGTTCGACGACCGCTTCCGTTCGCTGTGCGCCGTCCGGCAGATAGCTCGACTCACGGCGAGCGTCGTCCATGCGCGTATCGAACATGTAGTCCAGCGCAGCAGTGATCAGGTCTTCACGGGTCGGAAAATGGTGTTGGGTCGCGCCGCGCGACACCCCAGCCCTCTCGGCGACAACGCCCACCGTCGTCGCCCCCCAGCCCTGCTCAGCGAGAGACTCGATGGTGGCTTCGAGCAGCCGTTGACGCGTGGCCCGACTACGGTCCTGCTTGGGTTCACGCGGCATCACCATGTTGCTCTACCTCTCTCCTGAGTTCGGGACTGCCCAACTCGGTGGACGCTTCTGTAGAAAGGACATCATCCCCTCTCGCGCCTCGTCCGAGGCAAAGAGCCGCGCCGAATGCGCGGACAATTCCTCGCCGCGGGCATCGAAACCAGCGAGAATAGACGCCGTGGTGAGCCTTTTCGACTCGGCGAGTCCCTGCGGCGAGCCTTGCGTCAACGACGCCAGCAGATCATCGACGGCAGAGTCCGGATCGCTGCTGGCTTGCGTGATCAGCCCGATGGATTCGGCTTCGCGAGCGCCGAACTTTTCACCGGTGACGAAGTAGCGACCTGCTGATCGTGAGGTCATGCGAGGCAGAAGCGTGAGCGACACGATCGACGGCGCCAGACCGAGTCTGGCTTCGGTGAGCGCGAAGGTCGACGCTGATCCTGCGACAACGATGTCGCATGCTCCGACGAGTCCCATACCGCCGGCGCGAACGTGGCCGTCGATCTTTCCGACGACTGGTTTCGGCGTCTCGAGAATGGCCCGGAGCAACCCAAGCATCTGGGCTGTCCGGCCTTCCACCGAACCGCCGGCCTCGGTGAGGTCGGCTCCCGCGCAGAACGTGCCACCGGTGTGGGTGAGCACGACTGCGCGAACATCGGGATTGCTGCCTGCGTCGGCAAGTCCGGCCGTCAGCTCCTCCACCAACTGGGTCGACAGCGCATTCCGGTTGTGCGGAGTGTCGAGCGTCAAGGTGGTGACCGCGTCCACGGTCTGCACGTTCACGGCCATCAGTAAGACCTCGGCAGGCCCAACGAATGCTGGGCAACGAAGTTGAGGACCATTTCGCGACTCACCGGTGCAACGCGTCCGATCCTGGCAGCACCGAGCATCGCAGCCAGACCGTATTCTTCGGTCAGCCCAGCACCACCATGGGTCTGAATTGCCTGGTCAAGAGCTTTGATACTTGCCTCTGCTGCTGCGTATTTGGCCATGTTCGCGGCCTCCGCAGCGCCGAAGTCGTCACCGCTGTCGTACAGAACCGCAGCCTTCTGCATCATCAGCTTGGCCAGTTCGAGTTCGATCTTGACCTGCGCGAGAGGATGCGCGATGCCCTGGTGGGCACCGATCGGCGTCTTCCACACCGTGCGCTCGTTTGCATACTTGACCGCTTTGTCGATTGCGTAGCGGCCCATCCCGACGGCCATCGCCGCACCGAGAATGCGCTCCGGGTTCAGTCCGGCGAAAAGCTGCATGAGCGCGGCATCGGCCTGGCCGACCAGAGACTCGGCCGGCAACCGGACGTCGTCGAGGAACAGGGTGAACTGGTGGTCCGGCTCGATGATGTCCATCTTCATCTGAGTCTTGTTCAGACCTTCGGCGTCGGTCGGCACGATGAACAGTGCCGGCTTGAGTTTGCCGGTCTTGGAGTCTTCGGTACGAGCCACGATCAACACGGCGTCGGCCTGATCTACACCAGAGATGTAGATCTTGCTGCCCTTGAGGATCCACTCGTCGCCATCTCGCCTGGCCGTCGTGGTGATCTGGTGTGTGTTGGACCCGGCGTCGGGCTCGGTGATACCGAACACCATGATCTTCGAGCCGTCGGCCAGGGCCGTGAGCCAATGCTGCTTCTGATCCTCGGTGCCGTACTTGCCGATGATGGTGCCGCAGATGGCCGGGCTCACGACAACCAGCAACAGGCCGGCGCCGTGCGCCGACAACTCCTCCTGCACGAGTGCGAGTTCATAGATACCGGCGCCGCCGCCGCCATACTCCTCGGGGAGGTTGACGCCGAGGAACCCGAGCTTGCCGGCTTCGTTCCATAATTCGGTGAGCGGCTCGCCGCGTCGGGCATTCGGTAGTACGTAGTCGACGTAGTTGTAGCGCTTGCCGAGTGAGGAGACTGCGTTACGCAGTTCCTTCTGCTCTTCGGTTTCGACGAAGCTCATGATTCTCCTTCAGTGACTACGGCGAGGATGCTGCCAACTTCGACCTGTTGGCCGACAACAACATTGAGTTCGGACAGAATGCCGGCTGCGGGCGCGGTAACGGTGTGTTCCATCTTCATGGCTTCGAGCCACAAGATCGGTTGACCTGCGGTGACGGTGTCACCGGCCGCTGCGCCGACCCGGACGACGTTGCCCGGCATCGGGGCAAGCAACGATCCAGCCGCGACCTCCTCGGTGGGGTCGGTGAAGCGCGGGGCACGCTCGAGCCGAACCGGTCCGAGGGACGACTCGACGAATACCTGCGAGCCGTATTCAGCGACATCGAAGATCCGGCGAATCTTGTTGTCGTCGAGCACCACTCGCGTAGGTGAGCTTTCGATCAGCGAAACGCCGTCGAGGTCGGACTTCAGGCCATATCGCCCGAGGGTGTATTTGACGGTGATGTCGTCATACGTCTTGCGTTGTGGTTGTGAGGGCAGGTTGCGCCAACCACTCGGCAACCCCTTGTTCACCGTGGCATTCTCGCGATTGTTCGCGGCGGCCGCCAGGGCTGCAGCGAGCGCGGAGATGCGCACATCACGTTCCTTGGCCAACGGCCGAGACAGCACGTCGAGGCCGTGGGTATCGAAGAACGCTGTATCGGTATCGCCCGCAAGGAAAGCCGGGTGCTTCAAGATATTGACGAGAAGATCACGGTTGGTCTTCAGACCGTGAATAACCGCCTTCTGCAGCGACTTTGCCAACAGATTCGCAGCCTGCTCACGAGTCGGTGCGAACGAGATCACCTTGGCAAGCATCGGGTCGTAGTGGACCCCGACGACACTGCCGGTCTCGACCCCGGAGTCGACGCGGATGCCGGACTTTTCCAGCACAGTGAACTGCGCTCCCGGAATATCGAATCGGTGCACCGCGCCACTTTGAGGCTGCCAGTCCTGCGACGGATCTTCGGCGTAGAGCCGAACCTCGATGGAGTGTCCCGACGCCTCGGGTTGCTGCGCCGGGAGAGCGCCACCGGCAGCGACATGGATTTGCAAAGCGACAAGGTCGAGACCCGTCGTGCACTCGGTGACCGGGTGCTCCACCTGCAGCCGAGTGTTCATCTCGAGGAAGAAGAAGTTGCCCTTCTCGTCTGCAAGGAACTCGACGGTTCCCGCGCCCTCGTAAGCAATAGCCTCGGTCGCGAGCCTGGCGGCGTCGAAGAGGCGATCCCGCATGCCGTCGATTCGCTCGACCAACGGCGACGGCGCTTCCTCGACGACCTTCTGGTGGCGACGCTGGATCGAGCATTCACGCTCGCCCACCGCCCACACGGTGCCGTGCCGATCGGCCATGACCTGGACCTCGATGTGGCGTCCGGTCTCGATGTAGCGCTCGACGAAGACGGTGGAATCACCGAATGCCGACAACGCTTCCCGCTGCGCGCCTTCGATTTCGGAGTTCAGATCGCCGAGGTCGCGGACGATGCGCATACCGCGGCCACCACCACCGGACGATGCCTTGATGAGCACCGGCAGTTCATTGTCGGTGATCGTCTCGGGATCGAGCTGGGTCAGCACGGGCACCCCGGCGTCGGCCATCATCTTCTTGGACTCGACCTTGGAGCCCATCAGTTCGATGGCATTGACCGGCGGTCCGATCCAAATCAGACCTGCGTTCTGGACCTGACGCGCGAACTCGGCGTTCTCGGAGAGAAAACCATAGCCCGGGTGGATTGCATCTGCGCCGGCCTGTACAGCAGCTGCGATAACGAGTTCCCCGCGCAGGTAGGTCTCGGATGACGCGTTGCCCGGCAGATGGACGGCGGCGTCGGCGTCACGAACATGAGGGGAGTTCGCGTCGGCGTCGGAGAAGACGGCGACGGTGTCGATTCCCTCGCTGCGGCACGTCGCGAAGACGCGCCTGGCTATTTCGCCGCGGTTCGCGACGAGGATGGAAGAGATAGTCACGGCGGCACTCACATCCGGAAGACACCGAAGTTAGCGGTGCCTTCGATCGGGGCAGAGGCGATGGCCGAGAGGCACATTCCCACTACCGTACGGGTGTCACGGGGGTCGATGACGCCGTCGTCGTAGAGCCGACCGGACAGGAACATCGGCATGGACTCGGCTTCGATCTGGTTCTCGATCATCGCGCGCATTCCTGCGTCGGCCTCTTCGTCGAAGACCTGACCGCGCGCTTCGGCGGAGGTGCGGCCGACGATGGAAATGACGCCGGCGAGCTGCGCCCCGCCCATGACGGCGGACTTGCTAGAAGGCCACGCGAACAGGAACCGAGGGTCGAAGGCACGGCCACACATTCCGTAGTGCCCGGCGCCGTAGGAGGCACCGAGCAGGATGGAGATGTGCGGGACCTTCGAGTTGGAGACGGCGTTGATCATCATCGAGCCGTGTTTGATCATGCCGCCTTCCTCGTATTCTTTTCCGACCATGTAGCCGGTGGTGTTGTGCAGGAACAGAAGCGGAGTATTGGATCGGTTGGCGAGCTGAATGAACTGCGTCGCCTTCTGTGATTCCTCACTGAACAGCACGCCGCGGGCGTTGGCCAGAATCCCGATGGGGTACCCGTGCAGTTCGGCCCAACCGGTGACGAGAGACCCGCCGTACATCGGCTTGAACTCGTCGAAGTCGGAACCGTCGACAATTCGTGCGATGACCTCATGGGGATCGAAAGGAATCTTCAGATCGGTCGGGACGATACCCAGCAGATCCTCTGGATCGGCGAGTGGCTCGATGACCTCGGCGCGAGGCTCAGGCCCCTGCTTCTTCCAGTTCAATCGCTTGACGATGCTGCGGCCGATACGAATCGCGTCCTGCTCGTCGACGGCAAAGTAATCTGCCAGACCGGACTTGCGGGCGTGCATCTCGGCGCCGCCCAACGATTCGTCGTCGGAATCCTCACCGGTTGCCATCTTCACCAGCGGAGGTCCGGCGAGGAACACCTTGGAGCGTTCCTTGATCATCACGACGTGATCGGACATTCCGGGAATGTAAGCGCCGCCGGCAGTGGAGTTGCCGAACACCAACGCGATGGTCGGGATTCCCTCTGCCGAAAGCTGCGTCAGGTCGCGGAACATACGTCCGCCAGGAATGAAAACTTCCTTCTGCGTCGGCAGATCCGCGCCGCCGGATTCGACGAGCGAGATCACCGGAAGACGGTTCTGCCGGGCAATGTCGTTGGCCCGGAAGCCCTTCTTCAGCGTCCACGGGTTACTGGCCCCGCCGCGAACCGTCGGGTCGTTGGCGACGATGAGGACCTCGACGCCGCTGACGACGCCGATGCCCACGATGGTGCTGGCTCCGACCGGGAAGTCGCTGCCCCAGGCCGCGAGTGGGCACAGTTCGAGGAAAGCAGAATCCTCGTCGATGAGAAGTTCGATGCGTTCGCGCGCGAGAAGCTTGTCGCGCTTCTTGTGTCGATCGATGTACTTTTGGCCGCCGCCGAGGAGCGTCTTGTTGTGCTCCACGTCGATCTCGGCAAGTTTGGTGTTCATAGCCTCGGCGGCCTCGGCAAACTGCTCCGAGGCGGTGTCGAGGGCTGACTTCAGCACGCTCATGCCTGGTACCCCAATCGCTTGGCTGCAAGTCCGGTGAGAATCTCGGTGGTTCCGCCGCCGATGCCGAGGATGCGCATGTCTCGGTACTGGCGTTCGACTTCACTTTCCCTCATGTAGCCGAGCCCGCCGAAGAGCTGGACCGCCTGATTGGCGACCCATTCGCCCGATTCGACGGCGGTGTTCTTGGCAAAGCACACCTCGGCGATGAAGTCCTCGTTCGATACGAGGGACTGCTCGACGATGTGACGCGTGTAAACGCGAGCAATGTCGATCTTGCGTGCCATCTCGGTCACCGTGTTCTGCACTGATTGCCGTTTGATGAGCGGCTTTCCGAAGGTCTCACGGTCGCGAACCCACTGCAAGGTTAGGTCGAGGCAGCGCTGCGCACTCGAATATGCCTGCGCAGCAAGAGCGATTCGCTCGGAGAGAAATGCCTGGGCGATCTGCGCGAAACCGGAATTCTCGGCACCGACGAGGTTGCTCACCGGCACTCTGGCATCGGTGAACGACAGCTCGGCGGTGTCGGAGGCGCACCACCCCATCTTGTCGAGCTTGCTCGTCACCTCGAACCCGGGTGTCCCCCGCTCGATCACGAGAAGGGAGACGCCGCCGGCACCCTCGCCTCCGGTACGAACCGCGGTGACGACGAAGTCCGCACGGCAACCCGAGGTGATGTACGTCTTGGACCCGTTGACGATGTAGTGGTCACCGTCTTTTACTGCCTTGGTGCGCAGATGTCCGACGTCGGAGCCGCCGCCGGGCTCCGTGATGGCGAGAGAGCCGATCATCTCGCCCGCGAGGGTA
>JBBSSG010000156.1:0-8600 GCA_038242295.1 Mycobacteriales bacterium
CGGACGGCCGTCGAGTTCCCACTTCTTGCGGCCGCCGTCGATGAGCTTGACGTCCTTGTGGCCGTAAAGCTTGAAGTACCAGTAGGCATATGCGGCGAACCAGTTGTTGTTTCCGCCGTACAGCACGATGGTGTCGTCGTTGGCGATGCCCTTGGCGGACAGTAGACCGGAGAACTGTTCCTGGTCGAGGAAGTCACGGCGAACGGAATCCTGGAGGTCCTTACGCCAGTCGAGCTTCACGGCGCCTTCGATGTGTCCATCGTCGTAGGCGCTTGCGTCTTCGTCGACCTCGACGAAGACAATTTTCGGGGCGTTCAGGTTCTGCTCGGCCCAGTCGGCAGAGACCAGGACGTCGGAGCGGGCCATGGTGTTCCTTTCGGTCTTTCTTTGCTGTGGTCGGTGGTGGGTCGGGAGGTCAGGCGTTCGCGAATTGTGTTTTCAGACGCCGGGCCAGTGGATACATCTGGCAGCCGAGGCAGACTTCGAACGCTGCGTTCAGGAAGGCCGCGAACAGTGCGAAGCCGGTCGCGATCATGGAAATCAGGGGCGCTCCCAGGGCAAAGCCGAGTACGCCGACTACGGCGAATACCAAGCCGACCAACTGCGCGAACTTCAATGGCGACGTCGGTTCGCGTTCCGTGGTAGGCGCCAGGTGCGGGGCGAGAAGGCCGGCGAAGATGCGCCCGTACGGGCTGCGTCGCGGCCCCAGCGCAGCGCCGACCGCGAAGACGACGCCCTGGAGGGCAAGGAGAATCGCGGCGGCGGAAATCTGGACGGTCGACAGAATGAGGACTGAGGCCAGGACAGTGGAGGTGATCCACGCGGAGAAGCGTGGTCCACGTACATCTACGTGGTCGAGGGTTGAGCTGACATCGGAGGACATCGTGTGTAGGTGCTCCTGCGTTCGATCAATGAACAGGCAAGTCTGCAGTGGACGAAGAATACGGTTCGCCCGGGATACTCGGATTTCGTGGCCGGCATGCACGGGAAAGTCACGGCATGTGCAAAAAGAGGCACGGCGGCGTTCGACGAATCAGCAGCGACAGCAACAACCGCCCAGTCGACACAGGTCTACTGTGCGGCGACTGGTGAGCAACAGCTCCTGGCGGGTCAACACACCGGAGAGCATAGCGGAGAACTCGGGCGAGAAGAACTACAGGTCTGCCAGCGCCGAACGAAGGGCCGCAGCGCTGGGCACGCCTGCGATTCTCGCGCGCGGAATTGCATGATCGTCGAGGACGAATGTTGTCGGAAGTGAGAGCACCCCGAGCTCGCGGGCGAGGACGGGGTGCTCATCGATGTCCAGCTCCAACTCGACGGGACCGTCCAGGTCCTCGAGGAGTCCACCGACGACTCGGCGGACCGCAGCACACGGTCCGCACCATTCGGCTGAGAAGTGAAGGATCGTCGCGTTACCTGCGGTTGCCCCGGCGGCGACCAGCAAATCGTGCAGTTCGGACGAATGGCTGCTCGTGGCCGTCCTGACCTTCCCTGCGCGTGCGCGGAACCCGAATCCGATCGCTGTTGCGGCAAGTAAGGCTAGAACCAGAACGGTGATTGAGATCATTGCTCTTCTATCTGATCCAAGTCGATAGATACGTTCTCGGCGTTTCCCTCGATGACGATCTGCGAACCTTCCGCATACACATCGGTGGGCAGCACACCGAAAGGCAATGTTTGGCGATCGATCGTTTTAGTGAAAAGGCCGAGCACAGTGGGCTTCGCGAAGTCGGGGATCGAGAAATCTGCGTTGCCCTCGGGGCCGAAGTAGAAGTCGGTGGCAACGATGTCGACGCTGTCGCCGTCAAGGATCAGGTCGGCCTGCACGCTGACCTTCGTCTCCATCGGGCCAACGGGGACAGTGCCGGTCAGCACGACGCCGCCGCTCGTCGTCATTCCGGACCCGCCCGACCCTCCCCGGCCCTACCATTTGTCTTGGGGCGGAGCCGTTACCTGCAGGTCGACAATGTCGAAGAAGCGGCCGAGATCGGTTGCCTCTATCCGGACCCTCCCGTCGAGGTCGTCGACCGGGACCGTATGGACGGATCCATCGACGAGGTCCGACAACGGAATGGAGACACCTCGAAGATTTGCTTCGATGGTCGTCGATCGAACGTATTCGTTCGGCACGTCCTGGGCGCGGATTTCGACATTCTGATATTTGCCGTCCGCGGCCTGGGTGAGAAACGGGAACCCGTGCACGATCACCTGAGGATCCGACGTCAGGTCACCGCCCTCCCGAATCGCGCGCGAGAGGCGGTACTCCGAGTACGCCGCCGCCCCGAAGTCGATGAGGAGGGCGAGTGCCAGCAGGCTCACGAGTCCGATGATCAGTTTGCGCATCCGACCATTGTGACCGAACATCCGAACTCTGCCGCGGGCGGTGGCCACGGCAAAGGCTAGTCTTATGCCTCGTACAAGCAGTGAGCTTCTCGATGGGGCGCGGCTCACAACAAAATTTTCGCTGATCGATTGCGGTCCGTCAGCGGTAAGAATGGAGGCTCGGTGGAGCTCCTGTTGCTGACCTCCGACCCGAATCCCGAGAATGTGTTGCCGTCTCTGGGGCTTCTGTCCCATCACCTCCGGTCGGTGCCGACCGAGGTTTCCTCGCTGCTCGAGACCGGTTCGGCAGACATCGCGTTGGTCGACGCCAGATCCGACCTGGCCGGCGCACGCGGACTGTGCAGACTCCTCAGCACCGGTTCGAAAATTCCGGTGATTGCGGTCCTGACCGAAGGTGGTCTCGTCGCGGTCAACTCGGAGTGGGGTCTCGACGACATCCTCTTGCCCGGCACCGGTCCCGCAGAGCTCGACGCACGTCTGCGCCTGCTGCTCGGACGCATCGGCGAGGTTGCCAGTCCTGAGGCGTCGGGCAAGATCACGCTCGGCGAACTGGTGATCGACGAGCCCACTTACACGGCACGTTTGCGTGGTCGTCCGCTGGATCTCACGTACAAAGAATTCGAACTCCTCAAGTACTTGGCGCTGCACGCTGGACGCGTCTTCACTCGCGCCCAGTTGCTGCAGGAAGTATGGGGCTATGACTTCTTCGGCGGCACCCGTACCGTCGACGTTCATGTTCGACGCCTGCGTGCCAAATTGGGCACCGAATACGAGTCGCTCATCGGCACAGTCCGCAATGTCGGCTACAAGGCCGTTCGTCCGAGCCGCGGGGCCAAGAGTGAACCTGCCACGGCCGAGTCCGCTGGCGATCTCGACGGGACCCGGCCGGACGGCGTTGGATTCATCACCTCACCGGGAAGTAGGCAATAGATGACCCTCTCGTTCGATATCGTTCGGACCCCGTCCTCGGCGATCGATTCGTCGGTGTCCGAGGAAATTCTCGCGCTCTTGACCCGTGCCACTCGTCAGGATGGGACGCCGCCCTTGTCCGAGCAAGCCGTCAAAGCTGTCACGGCGGGCAGTTCCGATGTCCATCTCCTCGCGAAGGGCGGGACGCGGGTTGTCGGGTATGCGGTAATTGCCCCGGCTGAGTCCGACGCGTCGTCGATGGCCGAGGCCGTCGTCGATCCCGAGTTTCGTGGACAGGGGATCGGCCGGGTGCTCGTCGAGCGGGCCTTGGAGGCAGGTGGAGCCGGAACGCGAATCTGGGCTCATGGAAACCTGGCCCCAGCGCAGGCGGTGGCGGCGGTGATCGATTTGATCGTAGCGCGTGAACTGCTGCAGATGCGACGACCACTGACAACCCCGCCTTTACTCGATGTCATTGTGCCGGAAGGTGTTTCGTTGCGTACGTACCGAGGTGTGCAGGATGATGCTGAATTGGTACGAGTGAACAACGCCGCATTCTCCTGGCATCCAGAGCAGGGTGGATGGACCGAGAAGGACGTCGCGGAACGTCGCGATGAACAGTGGTTCGATCCAGCTGGAGTCTTCCTCGCATTCGAGGAGGGGACGGATACTCTCTTGGGATTTCACTGGACCAAGGTGCATCCAGCGGACAACGGTGAGGCCGAGATCGGCGAGGTCTACGTGGTCGGCATCGATCCTGCAGCACAGGGACGAGGCCTCGGTCGTGTACTGACGCTCACAGGTCTGCATTACCTGCGAGAGCGAGCCCTCAGGGACGTACTGCTCTATGTGGAAGCGGACAACGAGGCTGCCGTCCACACGTACGATCGTCTCGGATTCGAGCGTTTCCACACCGACGTTGCTTACTCCCGGTGATTGATATCGCGACTTTCCGCAGTCTGTTCATCTTCTGTTCACCTGCTTAGGGGGAGCCGTCAACCGGTCCCCTTTACCTTTTATGCGGGCGGCACCGACGCTGCCCAGGTGCGAGGATCTTGTGCAGCCGGCATCTTCACGTCTCGCTCGAGATTCTTCGGAGGAAATAGGTGAAGCTCAAGCGCAGCGCGTCTCTCGTAGGCGCAGTAGCGGTCAGCGCCATGCTGCTGACCGCATGCGGCAGCGACGCGAACGTCCAGTCGACCGCTGGCACGGATTCCGCAGCAACGTGTGAGGGTAAGTCCCCGCTGACGGGCGAAGGTTCGTCCGCTCAGCAGAACGCTATGTACAACTTCACGTCCATCTACGCAGGCGTGTGCTCCGGCAAGGCCGTCGAGTACACCACGAGCGGTTCCGGCAACGGCCGCACACAGTTCGTCGCCGGCATCGTCGACTTCGCAGGTTCCGACTCCGCTGTCAAAGACGCGCAGGCAGTCGCGGCCGCCGAGCGGTGCAAGAGCAACCCCGCCTGGAATCTCCCGTTGGTCTTCGGCCCGATTGCAATTGCTTACAACCTCGACGGCGTCGACAATCTCGTGATCACCCCCGAGCTTGCGGCCCGTGTCTTCACAGGGCAGATCAAGACGTGGAACGACCCGGCCATTGCCGCTGTCAACGAGGGCGTCTCACTGCCGTCCGCGCCGATCACGCCGATCTACCGGTCCGACTCCTCGGGCACCAGCGACAACTTCCAGCGCTTCCTTGCTGCGGCTGCATCCGACGCTTGGACCCTCGACCACAGTTCCGACTGGGCCGGCGGCACCGGCGAAGGTGCGAACGGTTCGTCCGGCGTTGCGCAGGCAGTATCTGCAACTCCCGGCTCGATCACCTACGTCGAGAAGGGTTTCGCCGATCAGGAGCGCCTGGGTGTCGCGGCCGTCGACTTCGGCAACGGCCCCGTCGAGTTGAGCAGTGAGACCGCAGGCGCGGCCATCGACACCGCCGAGTTCTCCGGTGAGGGCAACGACCTCGTCATCGACATCGACGCCCTCTACGCGAGCGGAGTCGAAAATTCCTACCCTCTGGTTCTTGCCACCTACGAGATCGTCTGCTCGAAGGGTTACGACGCGGAGACCAGCGCCGCCGTCAAGTCCTTCCTGAACAGTGCGGCAAACGAGGGTCAGCAGGGTCTCGAACAAGCTGGCTACGTCCCGCTGCCCGAGTCCTTCAAAGCACGCCTGGTTACTGCGATCAACGCCATCGCCTGATTCAATGAGACGAGATCCCGTGTCGATGCAGCAGCATTCCTGGTGCATCGACACGGGAACCCCGTCGTCGACCACCACACGGAAGACGTGAGCGGTATGAGCGACACCCACTCGATCACAGGCGACACACCAGCGGCGAACGCTATCGCGGCTGGTACGCCGCGGAACACGGAAGAGTCCAAGCAATTGCCGGACAACAAGGCCAAGAGCGGCACCGTCACTCGGCCAGGTGACAGGATTTTCTCCACCCTGGCTACGGGCGCGGGTGTCTTCGTCATCGTGCTCATTGCCGCAATCGGTATTTTCTTGCTGTGGCGGGCAATCCCAGCGCTAGAGAACAACACCGTCAACTTCCTCACCTACAACGGTCGGTGGGACACCTCCGATACCGCGGCGATGGTGTTCGGTGTTCGGGATCTGCTCTTGGTGACCGCGGCGGTCTCGATTTTCGCGCTGGTTCTCGCGATGCCGGTCGCATTGGGAATTGCGATTTATCTGACCAACTACGCACCCAAGAAGGTCACTGGGCCGCTCAGTTATGTCATCGACTTGCTCGCAGCCGTTCCATCCATCGTCTTCGGACTGTGGGGCCTGTACGTACTGGCCCCGGCCATCAGCCCGTTCGCTGAATGGCTCAACACGAATCTGGCCTGGATCCCACTTTTCGCAACCGGGTCGGTTTCGATCGTGGGCGGTGGCACCATCTTTACCGGCGGTATCGTTCTCGCCGTCATGATCCTTCCGATCATTGCCGCGATCACCCGAGAGGTGTTCGTGCAGACCCCCAAGGGGCACGTCGAGGCCGCGCTAGCCCTCGGTGCTACCCGATGGGAAGTGGTACGCACCACCGTCATTCCGTTCGGAAAGTCCGGTTTCGTCTCGGGCTCGATGCTCGGACTCGGCCGCGCACTCGGCGAAACCATCGCGCTGTACATCATCATGCGCAGTGTTCAGTCGAGTTTCGGATGGACGCTGTTCGACGGTGGCAGTACGTTCGCGACCAAGATTGCCCTTGCCGCAGGCGAGTTCAACAACCAACTCCAGGCCGGGGCTTACATTGCAGCGGGGCTGGTGCTGTTCGTGCTCACCTTCGTGGTCAACGCTGGTGCCCGCGCCGCGATCGCCGGAAAGAAGGACTGATCCATGACCGCAACACTCGATCGTCCGGTCAAGGAAGCGACCTTCCAGGGCGTCAGCGCGCGGCGCAAGTTCACCGATCACTTCGCTACTGTGCTCGTCAGTGCCGCTGTCCTCATTGCGCTGATTCCGCTGGGATGGGTGCTTTTTACGGTGATCTCACGCGGACTCTCCGCGGTGGTCCAACCTGTCTGGTGGCAGAACTCGCAGGCGGGCATCACCCAATTCATCGCTGGCGGCGGTGCGTACCACGCGATCGTCGGGACGCTGACCCAAGGACTCTTCTGCGCGTTGATCTCGATTCCGATCGGCATCTTCGTTGCCATCTATCTCGTCGAATACGGTCCGGGCACCAGGCTCGCCAAACTGACGACCTTCATGGTCGACATCTTGACCGGCGTGCCGTCCATCGTCGCGGCTCTGTTCATCTACACACTGTGGATTGCGACTTTCGGGTTCGATCGATCCGGGGTGGCTGTAGCGCTTGCGCTCGTGTTACTGATGATTCCCGTCATCGTGCGCTCCTCCGAAGAGATGCTCCGAATAGTTCCGCAAGATCTACGCGAAGCGGCGTACGCCCTCGGTGTCCCCAAGTGGAAGACCATAGCGAAGATCGTCATTCCGACGGCTCTGTCCGGCATAGTCACCGGAATCATGCTTGCTCTCGCCCGGGTCATGGGTGAGACGGCGCCTGTTCTGATCCTCGTCGGCTCGGCGACAGCCATCAACTTCAACCTCTTCTCGGGGCCGCAGACGTCGCTGCCGCTCATGATGGTCGACCTGCAGAAGGCAGGAACCGGCGCGCTCACTTCCGAGCGCATGTGGGGAGCAGCCCTGACGCTGATCCTGATCATTGCTCTGCTCAATATCGGTGCGAAGTTGGTTTCCAAGTTCTTTTCGCCCAAGAACTTCTGACCACGCGACCCTTCAAGACCTTCCCCGCTCGAGGAATACAGGAGCAGACCATGGCAAAGCGTCTCGACCTCAAAGACGTCAACATCTTTTACGGCAAATTCCAAGCGGTTTCAGGCGTCACCCTCGCGGTTCCGCCCCGCAGCGTCACAGCCTTCATCGGACCGTCGGGTTGCGGAAAGTCGACTGTCCTGCGTTCGCTCAACCGCATGCACGAGGTCACTCCCGGCGCTCGAGTGGAGGGCTCCGTCCTACTCGACGGCGAAAACATCTCTGGCAATGGCGTCGACCCCGTGGGTGTGCGTCGCACCATCGGCATGGTCTTCCAGCGACCCAACCCGTTCCCGACGATGTCCATCCGCGACAACGTCGTCGCCGGTCTCAAACTTCAAGGCGGCAAGAACAAGAAGGAACTCGACGAGGTTGCCGAGCGCTGCCTCCGGGGCGCAAACCTGTGGACCGAGGTGAAGGACCGGCTCGACAAGCCCGGCGGTGGGCTCTCCGGCGGTCAGCAGCAGCGTCTGTGCATCGCCCGGGCCACTGCTGTCCGGCCCGATGTTCTGCTGATGGATGAGCCGTGCTCCGCACTCGATCCCATCTCCACGCTCGCCATCGAGGACTTGATCGGCAAGCTCAAGAAAGACTTCACGATTGTCATCGTGACGCACAATATGCAGCAGGCTGCACGCGTCAGCGATCAGACCGGATTCTTCAACCTCGAGGCCACCGGGAAACCGGGCCGTCTCATCGAAATCGACGACACCGAGAAGATCTTCTCCAACCCGACCCAGAAGGCCACCGAGGACTACATCTCAGGGCGCTTCGGGTAAGCACCGTGCGTACGACAGAACCCCCGCAGATCACGGTCTGCGGAGGTTCTGGCATACGCGGTGCGGGGTAGAACCGGCCTCAGTTTTTGGTGAGCTTGTTGGTGACCAGCTCGACGGGCAGTTCGCCGGTCACGAGGAAAATCACCCGGCGGCCGACCTCGACGGCATGGTCGGCGAAGCGTTCGTAGAAGCGGCCGAGCAGAGTGACATCCACGGCCGCCGCAACTCCGTGCTTCCATTCGCGGTCCATGAGGACCGTGAACAG